>DEPD01000093.1 GCA_002358575.1 Lachnospiraceae bacterium UBA3401
AGTGGTTTTGCATGGCTTGATGCCTGTAACAGGAAGCCAAAGGCTGAACTGTTACAGTGAGTACGAAAGTGGGGAAGAACATGGCATCAGGAAAAAAGAGGCAATTAAACTATGAGCTGCTGCGTATCCTAGCAATGCTAATGATTGTGAGCCTGCATTATCTGAGCAAGGGCGGTATCTTGGGCGAACCTGCAAGAGCGGATATGACCACGGCGGGATATACAGCATGGCTGATTGAGGCGTTTTGCATTGTAGCAGTTAATGTGTATGTGCTAATCAGTGGATACTTTGGCGTGGATGCGCGTGGAAGCAGAGGAAGCGGAAAGAAACTAACCTTTCGGGAAGCGCTGAGAAAACCTATAAAAATATGGAAACAAGTGTTTTTCTATTCTATGCTTTTTGGCTGTGGTGCGCTGATTATCGGCGTACAGCAGTTTGATCTCTATCAATTTTTTTCCTACTGTTTTCCGATAGTGACAGAACATTATTGGTTTGCGTCGTCTTATATCGTTCTGTGCTTAATAATGCCTTTTCTCAATGCAGGGCTTTCCTATCTGGATCAGCGGGAGACAAGATATCTATTGTTGGGGTTTTTACTGGTATTTAGCGTGTCAAAGACAGTGATTCCCATGCAACTCCCGTGGGACAAATATGGTTATGACAGCCTCTGGTTTGTGGTTCTTTATTTGACAGGGGCGTATTTAAGACGTTATGAAACGTGCCTTTCTGGAAAAAAGTGGAAGGCAGCAATATTATATTTTGGCAGTGTGGCAGCAGTCTTTTTTTCTTTTTTCTTAATTCGGATAATCTATCTTAGAACAGGTAGTCTTGAAAAAATGATACAGTATGGTTATACGTACAATTTTTTCTTTTGTTACACTGGTGCAGTGGGACTGTTTCTTTTGTTTGCAGAAGGCAAAAAGGAACAGAGCAAGACAGAAATTTTTTTGGAGAGGTTTCGGAAACCGATTGAGTTGTTTTCTGGAGCATCTTTTGGAGTCTATCTTATTCATGAGCATGTGAATATACGCTATGCATGGCCAAAGTGGCTGCACTGTGAGGCACAGGTGGACAATTCTGTGCTTGGATTTCTAGGGCATATGGTTTTTAGTGTGCTTGCGGTGTATCTAGTGTGCACCGTGATAGAGTGGATTCGGCAAAAGGGTAGTAGAACAGTTTTTCCAGCGCTAATTTTATTGACTTATCCATTGCGTCATACCTGGATAGGACTGGATATGATGGATGCGGGCTATGCACTTGGCAATTATCTTTTTTTTGATACATTGAATCCAATGTGGAAGCTGGCAACTTATCTGGCAAATGTGACTGGCGTGTTTTTGTCAAAACTTCCAGGGGGAGGCTGCTGGATTGGTATGAATCTATATTGTGGTCTGCTTGTTGGAGCAGTTGCTGCGTGGGTCTATCTGTTTTTGTGGAAACATTATGCACAGAGAAAACAGTGGATGGGAACTGCGCTGTTTGTGGCAGAACTGACAGCACTCTCTCTTTGTTGGGCACCAGTTGTAGTTTTGTACCATTATCTTGGCTATCTTGCCATGACAGTGGCAGTGCTTGTTTTGTACACGGCAATCAGAGATGGAAAAAAAAGAAATTTTATCATTGCAGGTGTTATTTTAGGGCTTTGTGTTGCTGTAAGAATGCCCAATATCACATATATGGCGTTGATTCTGCCTGTGTGGTGTGGCTGTTTCTGGAAACGCAATAATGATAAAAACTGGCTGCATTCGCTTGGTGTGCATACACTGTACTGCATTGGTGGGTATCTGGCAGGGCTGCTTGTGCCGCTGACAGTTATCACAATATGTTATGGTGTTACTGCCTATCCACAGATGATTGTTTCACTGTTTGGAATGACCAATCAGGCGACAGATTATAAGCCCACAGCAATGCTTCTTGCAATGTTTGGGGATTATATTCAATATAGCGGATGGTTGTTATTGTTTGTTGGATTTATGATTATGGGTATGATTGCCTTCTATTTCGTTCAAAAATTTGAAAGAAATCAAACATTGTCACCAAAAGTAACGCATGTACTTGAAATTTTTTATTCCTTTTTGTTTTTGGTGCTTCTGCGCTTCTGTTATGGCAGGGGAATGTTTGATTTTAATTATACAGAATATTTTAGTATGTACAAGTGGGTGACAGTCTATTTGCTGATTGTATTTTGTCTGTGCATCTGGTGCCTGACAAATCCCAAAATAAACCAGAATTTAAAGCTGTGGGCAGTGCTTTTGCCGGTTATAATACTGATTACGCCGCTGGGGAGCAACAATGGACTTTATCCGATTATAAATAACCTTTTCCTAGTGTTTCCTGTCTCAATATTGATGGCACGCGAGGCTTTTCGGAGAGCCTATCATGCAGGAACAATAGGTTTTGCATTTCGGTTTGTATTTGGAATGGTGCTTGTGTGTGTGACAGTTCAGAGTATTTTGTTTGGAATCAATTTTGTGTTTCATGATAAACAGGCACGTAGCGATGGACAGCGATTGGAATTGCAATGCAGCGACAGGGGAACTGGTTTGCAAATGACAGCCGAGGAGGCAGCAGCACTAGAAGAATTGGATGCATATTTATACCAGAATGCACTGAATAAAAAACAAGCGATATTATATGGAGATATTCCATCACTGGCTTATTTGTTTGATATGACACCTGCTATTTTTACAACATGGGTAGATTTGGACTCTAATAGCATAGAAATTTTGGAGAGAGAACTTCACACGCTGTCTGATAATATGGCAATGAATAACACCCCTGTTATTATTTTGGGACGCACAGCAATAGAGAATCGAAACCAAACAGAAAAACTGGTGTTACAAAAATATCAATTGATTTTGGAATTTGCTAGAGAAAATGATTATAGGCAATGTTTTGAGAATGAGGAGTACTGTGTGCTTGTGAAGTAACGGGAAGCCTTTGGCTTGGTGTATCTCAACCACTGCGTTATTTCATGGACTTTGCAGTGTAGTGCAAAGTCCTAGGCTAAACTATAACCAACTACTACGCATATTAGTGCCAAAATCTTGCCAAAATCATATTAAAAGAGTACAATAAAGCGAGAAATATAATAAATTACCAGATTTCACAAATTATGGAAAGGCATGGTTATCAGAATGATTAATTTTAACGTACCACCGTTTACAGGCAGGGAATTGGAATATATTCGGCAGGCGGTCGAAAACCAAAAAATATGTGGAGATGGACCGTTCACGCAGAAATGTAGTGCGTGGATTGAAGAAAAGACAGGCACGGCAAAGTGTCTGCTGACGCCTTCTTGCACGCAGGCAAATGAGCTTGCAGCGCTGTTGATTGACATTAAGGAAGGAGATGAGGTAATATTGCCTTCCTACACGTTTGTATCAACTGCAGACGCCTTTGTGCTGCGTGGTGCAAAGGCAGTGTTTGTCGATATCCGTCCTGACACTATGAATATCGATGAGACGTTAATCGAACAGGCTGTGACAGAGCGCACAAGGGCGATTTTGCCAGTTCACTATGCAGGAGTGGCGTGTGAGATGGACACTATTATGGAAATTGCAAGGCGGCATCATCTGTTTGTGGTGGAGGATGCGGCACAAGGAATTGCGGCAACCTACAAGGGAAAGGCACTTGGCGCAATCGGTGATTTTGGCTGTTATTCTTTTCATGAGACCAAAAATGTGAGCATGGGAGAGGGCGGTGCACTGCTGATTCAGGATGAAAAATACATTAGTGAGGCGGAGATTATTCGAGAGAAAGGGACAAATCGTTCTCAATATTATAGAGGTCAGATTGATAAATATCGTTGGATGAACTATGGTTCATCTTATCTGCCAAGTGATATGAATGCGGCGTATCTTTGGGCTCAAATCGAACAGATAGATGTAATTACACAAAAACGTCTGGCACTGTGGAGACAGTATGATGCACTGCTGCGCCCTCTTCAGGAGCGCGGACTTTTAGAGCTGCCAACTGTACCAGAGGGCTGTGTGCACAATGGGCATATGTATTATATCAAGACAAAGGATATGGAAGAGCGCACCCGGTTGATTACATTTTTGAAAGAAAACGGCATTATGGCTGTATTTCATTACGTTCCTCTGCACTCAGCGCCAGCGGGGCTTAAATTTGGACGATTTTCTGGGAAGGATGTATATACAACCCGAGAAAGTGAACGTCTGTTGCGTCTGCCAATGTATTATGCATTGACGTCAGGCGAAGTGGACTATATTGTTAGTAAAGTGAAGGAGTTCTATCACGTATGATGGATGACCGCACCGGAGGAAAGGCAATAAAAGTGTGTGGTGCACTGATTTTTACGTTCTCGCTCGCACTGTTTTTATCTGCCCAATTTGATTTTTATTATGATCTGAATGATGACACCATGATCAAGGATATTTTGTCAGGGGCATATACAGGCCACCCGAGCGGTTACTGTATTCAAATGTTGTATCCTCTGGCGTGGTGTATTGCGCTTTGTTACAGAGCCATTCCAACAGTTCCGTGGTATGGCTTGTTTTTGTGCCTGTGTCAATTTGGCGTGGTTTTTCTGATTTCTATAAGGTTATTATTTATTGCAAAGCGTATGCGGACAGGGTTTCTAGCGCTTGGGGTGGAGGCGGCACTAATAATTGGATTATTTTTGAGGGAAATTGTGGTGATACAGTATAGTGTCACCGCAGGAATCTGTATGGCAGGGGCAGTGTTTTTGTTTCTCACAGCAAAAAATGCCAATAAGCCATCTATCTTTTTCCGCAGAAATCTTATACCGCTGTTGCTTGTGGTGTTGTCTTTTTTGATTCGGACAAAAGTTTGTATTATGCTTTTGCCGTTTTTGTTACTCGCAGGGCTTATGCGATGGTGTGGAGAGGAATATATTTTTACAGCAGTAAATTTCAGAAAATATTTGATGCTTGTCGGCACAGCGATTTTGGGTATGGCAGCAGCGTATTGTGTTGATTTGGTGGCGTATCAAGGAAGTGAATGGAGCAGCTTTCGGAGCTTTTTTGACGCGCGCACAAAATTATATGATTTTTATGGTTTGCCGGAGTACACAGATAATCGGGAGTTCTATGAATCGATTGGACTGTCACAAGAATCTTACACACTGCTTGAAAACTATAATTTTGCGTTAGATGAATCGATTGATACTTGGCGGCTAGAAGCGATTGTTAATTATCAGGAACAGAATGCCAAGACATCCAATCATGGAAACGGATTGAAAAATACATTTGGATTTGTCAGCAGAAACAGTGTGCGGGAAGCATTATGGCGGTACAAAGATCAGATTTTAAAAGATTTACAAATAATGAAAAATTCTGTTTTACATCAGACGTCTGGTTCAGGGATTCCAGCAGGACTAGGAGTTAGCATGGCGGTGACTGTTTTATATTTACTATACTTTGCAGTCTGTATCATTCCAGCGACGGGAAAACAGCGCATGCTTGCAATTTTTAAAGTTGTGTGTCTCTTTGGTATTCGGGTGGTTTTGTGGCTGTATTTATATATGGTGGACAGGCTGCTAGACCGAGTAACAATACCACTGTTGATGTTGGAGTTTGTCATGCTGACTGCGTTTGTACTCTGTGATGGTCATTTTAGAAAAAATAACAAAGCGGCAAAATATACTTTGTACATTTTGTGTGTCGCAGGATTTCTTGCAGTGTCTGTGGGAAATTTTCAGAGTGTGCACAGGGAATACCAAAACAGAGCGCAGGCAGATGCGCGCTGGAATGCATTGATGGATTATTGCCGAAAAAATGGAAATAATTATTATATTGTGGATGTATATTCCTCCACTTCTTATCAGGGAACACCTTATTCAGAGAAGATATTTATCGATAAGAGTAGTTCTTATAAAAATTTTGATATATGTGGCGGGTGGGCGGCAAAAAGTCCGCTGGCTAGGCGCAAATTGGAGCAATATCATTTTAAAGATATTCAAAATGCGCTGTATGACCCAAAGAGTAGGAATGCAACAAAGGCATTTTTTGTGGTGAAGCCAAATCAGGAGTTGGATTGGATGATACAATATTATAAAAAGCGTGGCATGACAGTACGCACAGAATGTATGGACCAAGTTCAGACAGACGCAGGTGCGCACGCATTTGACATTATTGCAGTCAAACAACAGTAAATATAGAGGAGATTTTTATGGAGCCGTTGAGAAAGGATTTAATTTTAAAGGGAGCGCAGATTTATTTAAGGCCAATTTGTGATGCGGATACGGACAGGGTTGTAAAATGGAGGAATGACAAGAATGTAGTAAAGAATTTTATCTATCGGATTCCAATCTCTAGGGAAGCACACTTGGACTGGCTAAAAAATAAAGTGGAACAGGGGAGCGTACATCAGTTTGTTATTTGCAGAAATGCAGATGAAATACCGCTTGGAAGCGTCTATCTTCAAAATTTTGAGGAGGAGCACAAAAAGGCGGAGGAAGGGATTTTTCTTGGGGAAGAACAGGCATATGGAAAGGGAATTGGCACAGAGGCAGCAAAACTAATACTAAAATATGCTTTTGAGCAACTGCAGCTGCACAAGGTGGTAGCGCGCGTGTTGGCGTACAATCAGGCAAGTGTGCGGATGCACGAGAAGGCTGGATATGTGCGGGAGGCATATTTTAGAGAGGAACTATTTCTTGACGGAAAATATGAGGATTTAATCTTTTTTGGCGCAATTAATCCTTTTTGTAAATAATAACTTATAGAATGAGGAAAAAGGGTTACTGTGGAGTGAACAGTAACGAAAAAGGAATTATCAAGATGAGTAAAGTAAGTTTTGTCATTCCCTGTTACCGGAGTGCAAAGACGCTTGAGGGAGTTGTGGCAGAAATAAGAGAAACCATGCAAAGTATGACGGCATATGAGTATGATATCTTTCTGGTAAATGATTGTTCGCCTGATGATACCTACGAGGTTATTACTGCGCTTGCCCAAAAATATAAAAATATAACAGGAATTAGTCTGGCAAAGAATTTTGGGCAACATGCGGCGCTGATGGCGGGGCTGCGCAAGGCGGATGGGGACATTGTGGTCTGTCTTGACGACGATGGACAGACGCCTGCAAATGAGGTGGGAAAGCTGATACATGGCATAGAGCATGGCAGTGATGTGGTCTATGCAAGTTATGACAATAAAAAACACAGCGCATTTCGGAATTTTGGAACTTGGATGAATGATATTATGACAAGGATTATGCTTGGAAAACCCAAGGACTTACATTTGACGAGTTACTTTGCGGCAAGGCGGTTTGTGGTTGATAGTATGCTGAAATACGAGAACAGCTATCCTTATATTATCGGTCTGGTGCTGCGCTCTACAAGGAATATTACAAATGTTCCAGTGCAGCACAGAAGCCGTGAGGTGGGCACCTCCGGCTACACAATGAAGAAGTTAATGGCGCTTTGGTTTAATGGTTTCACTGCATTTTCAATACTGCCACTAAGGATTGCCACCATTACAGGTGTTACCTTTGCAGGCGGGGGATTTCTCTATGGGATATATACGATTATTAAGAAAATAGTAAATCCTGCAGTGCCAATGGGATTTAGTTCCCTGATGGCGGCAATTGTTTTTATCGGTGGAATGCTGATGATTATGTTAGGTCTGATTGGGGAGTATATTGGGCGGATTTATATCAGTATTAATAATTCTCCCCAATATGTAATCCGCGAGGAGACAGACGATGAAACGCGTTCTGATTCGGACAGCAAAGAATGAACATTACAGTTTAGACTAGGACTTTGCACTGTGCTGCAAATTATGGCTTTACAAGCCACGTAAGAAAGCGTAGTGGTTGAGATGCATCAAGCCATCGCGAAGCGATTTTGCATGGCTTGATGTATTACAGTTCGGCAAAACTGAACTGTAACACAGAAAGCTTTTGTTGTATTCGTATTTGTAATGTGCTATACTCTAAACGCGAAGGAAAATGTTACCAGTTATTTTAGAAGGGTAGGGTGTGGGCTTGGATAGGAACAGACAATCGAAACAAAATGGTATCATTCATGAGATTATTGACCATACATTTTCCGACAGCAGTTTTACAAGAAATCACGCAAAGAGAAACGCAGTGATACAGATTGTAATTGCGACAGTTGCGTTTATTTTTCTAGTGCGTATCTTTCCAATGGGGCTAGTAAAAAATCATACAATGTCACGGCAAAGAGTCTATAAAGAAGCTAGAAAAGCGGGGAGTACAGGAGAGCAGTTTACTATAGCAGACAAAAAACTCCAGACAATTTATTTTGCGGGTACACATATTGAGCACATTACGGTGTATTTAAAATGCGAAATCGAACAAAAGTTTGATGATATGGAGAGCGTTTTGTTCCGGTTGTATGATGAATCTTTTTCCTGTATCTATGAGGAGGAGGCAGACAGTAGAGCAATAGAAAAAAAAGGGTTTCTGACAGCGATGCCTAATCTGGATGTGGAGACTGAGAAGCCTTATTATTATGAGATTTTGGTGCAAGAGTCAAGCCATGCGACCTATTGGCTGCCTGTGGCAGACAGGGATGCGTTGGGACAGACGGAGAACAGCACGCTTTATATTGATGGAATTATCAATGAGGAAGTCAGTCTTGTCGCTGATTTTGACTATACACAGCCACTGGGCGTAGTGGGCATTATAGTACGTCAACTGGCGGTGATAGCTGCCGCACTGGTGATTTATTTACTGGCGCTTGTGTTCGTGTGGCTGTATGATTGTTTTTTGGAGAAGCGTGCAGATCAAATTTGGAAGTATGTTCGTGTTGGAATTGGTGTGTTGAGTCTTCTGGGCACTGTTGTGTTGATTTTCTTTGCAGTGGTGTTCAATCGTTTTGGCGGAGAGGTGTGGGACAGGCTCTTTTTTTTGATAGGCATTTTGGTGGCAGAATTGTGGCTTGTAGTTTTTTTGATGCGTCCTTCCAAAATCTATTTTCAGCAAAAAGATTCTAAGCTTGCTGTAGGGAGGAAAATGTCTCTTGTGTGGCGCAACTATATCCAAATGGTAAGTTTTGGTCTGTTGTTTTATGCCTTGTGCCAGTATGCCAATGCGGACAGAAATTATTATCATTACACCAATACGCGGTGGATGCTTATTTTTCTGGCAATTGCTTTTTTAATGAACTATCATGAAAAACAATTTATCAATACAATCAGCGCAATCTGGCTGATTGTAGGAATAATAGGATCTGTCTTTTATTGTAACCCTATGAGGGCGGACGAGAAAGAATTATTGCTTGCGCGCCTTACATGTGGTGTTGTTTTGACATGGGGGTTTTTGCTGATTGCAATTTTGTTAGAGTGTTTGTCTGTAAAGAAATCAGATTGGAAAAAAAGGAATTGGGTTCATATTATCAATAAAATTACGCAAAATAAACAACAGACCTTGTTTGTTATTTTGTGGGTTTGGTTTGGAATACTGATGGTTGTATATCGATTTGAGAAAGTGTGGGTTTTCACAGCGACTTTGCCGTTTGTGGCATATCTTTTTACGCGGAATACACCGGCAAAGTTAAATCGGTTTCTAAAGAATTTTTGTAATGGTATCTTTGTTAGTTTTGCATTGGTGACGCTGTTTTGTTTCATGCACAGGCCGCATCATCATTGGATGTTATATCGTTATAGCGGGATATTTCATACAGTAGCTTGCACTGGCATGTATCTTGCTGTAGTATTTGGCGCGGCGACGGCAAAGCTTTATGGAAAGTTAAAGACCAGAAAGCGTTATGTGTGGCAATGCTGTCCAGAGTATTTTGTGACAGCGTGTGTGACAGGATTTATTTTGCTTACAATGTCCAGAACGGCATTTCTTACAGTGGCGGTGACATTGTTTGCAGTGGTCGTGTTAAGTGCGATTGCATACCGCAAAAAAATTGGAAGAATTTTGTCGGAGTTTGGTGTTCTGGCAGCAGTTTGTCTTGTCAGTTTTCCAATGGTGTTTACTGCGGTGAGAATGATTCCGGCAGTTGTCAATGATCCAGTGCGCTATGACATTGAATTTCAAGATAAATCGTTTATGATCTATGAAGGGGACCCGATTGACTCGGATAAATATATGACTGTGCGCCGCTTTTTTGACACTCTGTTTGGTCGCTTTCAGACGCAAGGGCAGCACGCGGCAGTCGAAACAGAGGGACTTGTATTGGAGGAGGCAGGAGAACTTGCCTTTGTCGGGGCTGGGCTTGCAGGGCTTGACAGGCGGGCAGCAGACAGCGACGCAGGAGAGGACACCAGCGCAAAGACAGATATTTCCAACGGTAGATTTACTATTTTTCGGGATTATTGGAAGGCGATAACATTCCGAGGACATCCGAAAATGGGGCCACAGGACCAAGAGGGGGCAGAATATGCGCACGCGCACAATTCCTATTTACAGGTGGCGTATAATTTTGGCGGGATAGCTGGCGTTATCTTTTTGATTTTATGTGCGCTGACTCTTTGGAGAGCGATCTGTCTCTATCGAAACTATGGAAAAGAGTATACAATGTTTATCGTACCATTTGCAATGGTGGTTGTATTTGGGTTTGAAAGTCTGACAGAATGGGCGTATCATCCATGTATTTCGCCGGGCTTTAGCTTTATTTTAATGCAGGTGGTGTTAATGCGGGATTGCAGAGACAAGGCGGCGTCACAGAGAGCGAAAGAACCGCAGAAACAAAGAGCCGGGAGGCAGGAGTGACATTATGAAATTGTTGAATCAAATAAATGTACAGCTTTTGCAGAGAAGAGTTGTGCTTGTAATACTGGATATTATGACAGTATGCATTGCAAGCATAGCACCGCTGTGGTTTCGCTTTGAGTTAAACTACAGGGATATTCCAGAAGTGTATTTAAGTTCTGCATGGAATTTTATGATAGCCAATGTTGTGATAACCTTAATTGTGTTTTACTTTTTTAAATTATATCACAGCCTTTGGGCATTTGCGGGGACAGCAGAGGTACAAAATATCTTGGCAGCTTGCATTTTAAGTGCAATTCTTGATTTTCTTGGCATGAAGCTGGTGCAGTATCCGATTCCCAGAAGTTATTATTTTACGTATGCGTTAGTACTGACAGGAATTACAACTGGCACGCGTTTTTCCTACCGAATTATGCGCAATATGCGCCACAAGGCACAGAACCGAAAAAACGGTACACGCGTGATGATTATCGGTGCCGGTGACGCTGGAAATACAGTGATTAAGGAGATTACAAACAGCAGTTACAGCACAATGACAATCAAGTGCATTATTGATGACGACGAGGGAAAATGGGGCAGATTTATACAAGGTATTAAGATTGTGGGGGGTCGGGACAGAATTGTGGAGTACGCTGCGCTATATGGTATTGACGAGATTTTTATCGCAATTCCCTCAGCAAACCGTGCGACTATGAAAGCACTTGTAGAAATCTGTAAGGAGACGAGCTGCAAATTGCGGACGCTGCCAGGGATTTATCAGCTTGTAAATGGTGAGGTCAATGTCAGCAAGTTAAGAGATGTGGATGTCGAAGACTTGTTGGGAAGAGATCCCATAAAGGTTGATTTAGATTCCATTCTAAATTATGTCCGAAATCAGACAATTATGGTGACAGGCGGGGGCGGTTCTATTGGAAGTGAGCTTTGTCGCCAGATTGCAGGGCATAAGCCGGCACGACTGATTATTGTTGATATCTACGAGAACAATGCCTACGAGATACAGCAGGAATTAAAGCACAAATATCCAAATCTTGATTTGGTGGTGCTAATCGCTTCCGTGAGAAATACAAATCGAATCAATCATATTATGGAGGAGTATCGCCCAGATATTATCTATCATGCAGCAGCGCACAAACATGTGCCGCTGATGGAGGTAAGCCCGAACGAGGCGATAAAGAACAATGTCTTTGGCACTTGGAAGACCGCGCAGGCCGCGGTGCAAAACGGCGTGAAGAAATTTGTGCTAATCTCGACAGACAAGGCAGTAAATCCCACGAACATTATGGGGGCAAGCAAGCGGATTTGTGAGATGGTGATACAGACTTACAATCGTCATTATGATACCGAATTTGTGGCCGTTCGCTTTGGCAATGTGCTAGGCAGCAATGGAAGTGTAATTCCATTATTTAAAAATCAGATTGCTGCAGGTGGTCCCGTTACCGTTACGCACCCAGATATTATCCGATACTTTATGACAATCCCTGAAGCAGTATCACTTGTGCTTCAGGCAGGTGTCTATGCAAAAGGAGGAGAGATTTTTATCTTGGATATGGGAGAACCAGTTAAGATATTGGATCTTGCAAAAAATCTGATAAGACTTTCTGGATATAAAGTTGATGAGGACATTAAAATTGAATTTACTGGATTAAGACCTGGTGAAAAGCTCTACGAGGAACTTCTGATGAGTGAAGAAGGTTTAATGGATACAGAAAATAAGCTGATTCACATTGGTAAACCAATTGAGTTTGATGAGACATTATTTTATGTGCAGCTTAATAATTTAAAACGTGCAGTAGAAAATGAATGTGATGATGTGCGATCCTTGATACAAGAGATAGTGCCAACGTACTCACCCCAGAGCGAGGATATGCCACAGAATATGGAGTGAGTGTAAGGGAATAGAAAAGAAGCAGAAAAGGAGAAGTATATAATGAATGATAAAAAAAGGATTTATCTGTCCAGTCCCACCATGCATGGGGACGAACAGCGCTTTGTGGCGGAGGCATTTGATACAAATTGGGTGGCGCCTTTGGGACCCAATGTCAACAATTTTGAAGCAGAGATCGCGACATATACGAAATGTGGCTATGCTGCGGCATTGAGTTCTGGAACTGCTGCAATTCATTTGGGACTTAAACTTTTGGGCGTAGGACAAGGAGATATTGTGTTTGTACCATCTCTCACTTTTTCGGCGAGCTGCAATCCAATCGTATATGAGAAGGCAGAACCTGTTTTGATTGACTCAGAACCAGATACCTGGAATATGTCTCCCCATGCATTGGAGAAGGCATTTGAAAAATATCCTGCTCCAAAGGCGGTTATTGTCGTACATTTGTACGGAACAGCCGCCAAGATGGATGAGATTCTACAAATCTGTCAAAGACATCATGTGCCAGTGCTTGAGGATGCTGCAGAGTCACTTGGCTCTACATATGATGGAAGGCTTACAGGAACTTTTGGACGTATTGGCATTTATTCTTTTAATGGAAATAAAATTATTACAACTTCTGGAGGAGGAATGCTTGTCTCCAATGAGGAGGCTCTTGTGCAGGAGGCGCGAGTGCTTTCGACACAGGCAAGAGACCCAGCAAGGCATTACCAGCATTCAAAAATTGGTTATAACTACCGAATGAGCAATGTTCTTGCGGGAATTGGCAGGGGGCAGCTCATGCATCTTGATGAGCATCTGCGATTAAAGAAGGCAATCTATACTAGATACAAGGAAGCGTTTGCTGATATTGATGACATTGCAATGAATCCATTAAACCCGAGGGGGGAGGCAAACAATTGGCTGTCGTGCATGACAATCAAAGAAGGTAGTTGTGTGACACCAGATATGGTGATGGATACGCTTGAGGCAGAAAATATTGAGTCGCGCCCTATCTGGAAGCCAATGCATTTGCAGCCCATATTCGCAGCCTGTGATTTTTTCAGTCACAGTGAGAATCATGTGAGTATCAGTGAAGATATCTTTGCGCGCGGTGTATGTCTGCCAAGTGATGTTAAAAATACAGAAGCGGATATGGAGAAAGTAATCGGTATAGTGAGACGTTTGTTTGGAAAATAGTAGGAGCTGATAATATGTATCGAAAATATATCAAACGGCTGCTCGATATCCTAATATCGCTCGCTGCGCTCATTCTGCTCAGTCCGGTGCTGTTGGTGGTTGCAGTACTTGTCCGTATAAAGCTTGGCGCGCCGATTATTTTTCACCAGGACAGACCAGGATACCATGAGAAGATTTTTCGACTTCGTAAATTCCGAACAATGACTGACGCGCGTGCTGCGGATGGTGCGTTATTACCAGATGCAGTTCGACTGACAAAGTTTGGGAAGATATTGCGGGCGACAAGTCTTGATGAACTTCCCGAACTGTGGAATATTTTAAAAGGAGATATGAGTCTGATTGGTCCGCGTCCGCTTCTTGTAAGTTATCTGCCATATTACACGGAGGAGGAGCGACTTCGCCATACTGTCAGACCAGGTTTGACAGGTCTTGCACAGGTGCGTGGCAGGAATCTATTGGACTGGGATACACGGTTTGCGACAGATGTAGAATACGTAAGAAATCTGACATTTATGCTTGATGTAAAAATATTTTTTCTTACAATTAAAAAAGTGTTTGTGCATGAGGATATTGTGGTGGATACCAATCAGGCAGAGGGCAATTTTGCAGAGATTAGGAAAGCGAAACAGAAGGCGGAGGCCGAAAAAAGAGAGGTTGAGACATGAATCTTTTAATCTTAAGCTGTGGCACACGAGATAAAGTGGTTCAATATTTTAGGAAGGCATTTGGAGAGGAAGGAAGGGTTATCTGTACCGATTGCAGTCCTTATGCGCCTGCGCTGTACGAGGCAGATGCCCATTATATCGTACCGCGCATTACAGAGCCAGGGTATCTGGAGGTTGTATATGATATTTGCAGAAAAGAATCGATTACAGGGGTGCTTTCACTTATTGATCCAGAATTGTCATTGATTGCGGCGCACAAAGATCAGTTTGCGGCGCTGGGAGTGACTGTGGTTGGTTCTGATTATGCGCTGTGTGAGCGCACATTGAATAAGTGGGAGCTGTATTGCTGGATGAAGGAGCATCAATATCCCTGCGTGAAAACATATGTGTCTTTGGAGGACTTTGACAAAGCGCTTGGTCAGGGGGAAATTGCGTTTCCTGTATTTGTAAAACCGATGAAGGGCAGTGCCAGCATACAGATTGCAAAGGCGGAGGACCGGGAAACAGCAGCATTTTTGTTCTCACACGGCGAGGAAATGATTATACAGGAATATATGACAGGGCAGGAAATTGGAGCAGACGTCTATATTGACTTAATAAGCGGGGAAGTGGTGTCTATTTTTACCAAAAAGAAGTTGGTGATGCGTGCCGGCGAGACAGACAAGGCCATATCCTTTTTTGACGCGAATCTAAACAGTCAGATAACACAGTTTGTCCGTGAGAATGGTTTTGCGGGGCAGATTGATATTGACTTGTTTGAGCAGGGCGGCGTGTACTATTTTTCGGAGGTAAATCCGCGGTTTGGCGGCGGTTATCCTCATGCATATGCCTGTGGTGTAGACCATATGACACTGATTAAAAAGAATCTTCAGGGCATTACCAATCCAGTGAGGACAACACCTTATCCAGAAAATCAGGTTATGATGAAATATTGCGAAATTATGCTGGTTGATGCAGCAGCGTCCAAAAAGGAAGCAGAAATATGAACAAAATACTAATTTTGGCAAATTCTGCGAGCGGACTCTATGATTTTCGGAATGAATTAATTCTGGAACTGTTGAACATGTATGAAGTACATATCAGCCTTCCAGACGGAGAACAGGTGCCGCAGCTTGCAGAGGAAGGCTGTAGAATGCATCACACAGCAATTGACAGACGCGGCGTTAATCCAGCGCGTGATTTAAAGCTTCTATGCAGTTATTGGAGATTGATTCGCCATATCAAACCTAAGATAGTCCTCACGTACACAATTAAACCCAATATTTATGGAAATATTTGTTGCCGATTACAGCGAGTGCCCTATATTGCCAATATTACTGGACTTGGATCTGCGTTTGAGAATAATGGGATAATACAAAAGATTGTGACGGTTCTTTATCGTGTTGCACTAAAGAACGCAACGTGTATTTTTTTTCAGAATCAAGAGAATCAAAAGATTTTTGCGCGGTTTGGCATTCACGGCAAAAAGAGCAGGCTGGTACCAGGCTCAGGAGTGAATCTTGACAGACACTGTGTTCAGGAATATCCTTTAGAGGAAGAACGCATGATATTTTTGTATGTTGGAAGAATTATGCAGGAGAAGGGGATTGATGAGTTGTTGTATACAGCGGAGGCAGTCTACAAAGAATATCCAAAAGTGTTGTTTCAACTGGTGGGGAACTATGAGGAAAATTACAAGGAGAAAATTGTGCGCACACAGGAAAGCGGCGCTTTGGAACTTATTGGATATCAGAAAGATATCACTCCATTTTACCGGAGGGCTTCCGCAGTGCTAATGCCAAGCTACCATGAAGGCATGTCAAACGTGATTCTTGAAGCTGCGGCGAGCGGCAGACCTGTTTTGGCGACAAACATTTCGGGTTGTCAGGAAGGTTTTGAAGATGGTGTAACTGGATTTGGATTTCCGCCTAAAGACCAAGAGGCGCTATATCGAACAGTTATTCGATTTATCAATTTATCCTATGAGGAGCGCGTGCAGATGGGAAGACGCGGGCGCGAAAAAATGGAGCGGGAGTTTGACCGAACGAAGGTGGTACAGGCTTATCTACAAGAAATACAGAGCGCAGGAAAGGAGTATGCTTTAAAATGAGTTTATATGAAGAGATTGTAAATGGAAAAGAGAAATTGTCACTGGTTGGGCTTGGCTATGTGGGAATGCCAATTGCCGTTGCATTTGCAAAAAAGATTCAGGTGATAGGGTTTGACCTTAATGCGGCAAAGATTGACCTCTACAAGTCCGGTGTGGACCCTACAAATGAAGTGGGCAATGCGGTGATTAAAAGTACAACAGTGGAGTTTACCGCAGACCCGTCCAGATTAAAAGAGGCAAAGTTTCATATTGTGGCGGTTCCAACCCCTGTCAATGATGATCATACGCCAGATTTGACGCCCGTAGAGGGGGCAAGTCGCATCTTAGGGCAGAATCTTACCAAAGGGTCTATTGTTGTGTTTGAGTCCACTGTATATCCAGGGGTTACGGAGGAAGTCTGTGTACCAATTCTGGAAAAAGAGTCTGGATTAAAGTGCGGCGTGGATTTTAAAATTGGCTACTCACCGGAGCGTATCAATCCAGGGGACAAGGTGCATCGTCTGGAAACTATCACAAAGATTGTATCAGGTATGGATGCGGAGACTCTAAATGAGATTGCACAGGTGTATGAGCTTGTGGTGGAAGCGGGCGTGTATCGGGCAGAATCCATCAAGGTTGCGGAGGCGGCAAAGGTTATCGAGAACAGCCAGCGAGATATCAACATTGCCTTTATGAACGAGCTTTCAATTATCTTTAATAAGATGGGCATTGACACAAAGTCTGTTTTGGCTGCGGCAGGAACCAAATGGAATTTCTTAAACTTTCAGCCGGGACTTGTAGGAGGCCACTGTATTGGCGTGGACCCTTATTATCTGACGTACAAGGCCGAACAGCTTGGATATCATTCGCAGATTATTCTTTCTGGACGCCGCATCAATGATGATATGGGAAAATATGTGGCAGAAAATTTAGTAAAGAATCTAATTCGGGCGGATATTCCTGTAAAGAGTGCCAAGGTAGCAATTCTTGGCTTTACTTTCAAAGAAAATTGTCCAGATACGAGGAACACTAAGATTATTGATATCTATAATGAATTGAAAGAATATGGCATCACAGCGCAGGTGACAGATGACAATGCAGACGCGGATGAGGCAAAGCGGCTTTATGGAATCGAATTTACGCCGATGGCAGAGATTCACGACTGTGATGCAGTGATTCTTGCCGTGGCACATGAGGCGTACAAATCGCTTGACATGGCAGCGATAAATGCACTCTACGCGGAAAATGGCAAGGCAAAAGTGCTGACGGACTTAAAGGGAATCTTGGATAAAAAGGCGTATATTGACGCAGGATATATCTATTGGAGGTTATAAAAAGCAGAGGAATGAGAAAGAAGAAAACAGATTTTATTCCTGCTGGTATTTTTATCCTGTTTTTTGGCTTTCTGTTTCTGACAGGAGAGCCAACTTATGCCGGGGATACATTTCAGCATGAAAATCAGATGATTATGCGGGAGCCTGGATATGCGCTGCTGATTCAGTTGCTAAGATTCTTGTCACCTCAAAAACATTACTGGTTACTGATTGCAGTACAGAATTTGCTGGCGGTTGTGGCAGACACTGTGGTGATTGCTTTTATGCGCCGCCATTTTTCGCTGCGGCTTCCAGAAACAATGCTCTTTACAGCAATTTTGCTGATACCACATCTGATGACTCCAATTCTTTCTAGCGCACATCTTGTGCTGACCAACGCCTTGATGACGGAAGGGATTTTGTTTTCATTGTATCCGCTAGGATTTATTAGCCTCTTAAAAATGATAGAGTCCGGTAAAGCGATAGGCCGCGAAAGTGTTTGTACTATTGGAGGGTTTTTCCTTCTGTCAATGATTCGCGGACAGATGATGGCATTATTTGTTGTCTGGTTTCTTGTGGCCTATATTTTGGTGGTGAAAAATGGGATTCGGGAGACAAATCAGACAGCGGATAAAAGAAATACTTTTGTACTGGCAGAGAATATTGCGCGACAGGGGTTAATTGGTATTTGCGCAGTATTTGTCATTGCATTTGCGGCGCGCAGCATCTTGATTCGCGGGTATAATTATTTGGAGCAGGGATTGTTTGTAGGAACTGCATCTGGAAAGGCAATGGCTTTTGCCAATGTGCTGTATGTAACGGACCGCGAAGATGGCGAAGCGATTGAAGACGAAGCGTTAAGAGCACTTTTCTATGAGATTTATGACAGTGCAGATGCAGACAAAATGAATTATAAATATGCGCCGTCTGGCTTGTTAAACAGGGCGGCACATCATGAGCAGTGCCATGATGAACTGAACTTCACATACTTTGCAGAGCCGACAAAACAGTTTTTAACACGGACACAAGGACTTTATGTTGACCGCTTTCAGGAGTTGATGGTCGCGGTTGACCAGATAGCAGAAAGGTTAAGCGCAGCACTGATGCCGCGGGTCTTCTTGCGCTATCTGCGCAATTATATCAGTGTGATTGCTCTGGGATTTGTGAGAACAGTTTCCTATGAGAGCCCTTTGTTGGTCTGGTATGCTGTCTTTATCTATCTGGCGGCTGTGGTGCTGACAATAAAGCTTTTTAAAAGGGGCAGAGGAAGTCAGGCAGCGCCCTTTATGGCAGTTGTTCTGCTTACAATTATGGGAAATGTATGTGCGACAGCATTAATGGTACAATGTATTTCACGATATATGATTTATAATTTACCGTTATTTTATATGGCTGGATTTTTGGAGCTGCGAGAGCTGGCAAGAGTCAAACGAGAATGAGAGGAGAATAAAAGTTCGATATGGGATATTTGGATCTAAAATTTGACAAAGAAAGCACTTTCCTTGTGACAGGCGGAGCGGGATTTATTGGTTCTAATTTGTGCGAGGCGTTGACAGATATGGGATATCAGGTACGGTCTTTAGATGACCTTTCCACCGGAAGAGAAGAGAATGTACAGATGTTTTTAGATCGGTCAAACTATACATTCATAAAAGGAGATATCAAAAATCTGGACACTTGTATGGAAGCTTGTAAAGGTGTGGATTATGTTCTGCATCAAGCAGCGTGGGGATCTGTTCCAAGAAGTATTGAAATGCCTATTTTTTATGAGCAGAATAATATTTTAGGTACACTCAATATGATGGAAGCAGCAAGGCAAAATAAAGTAAAGAAATTTGTTTATGCCTCTAGTTCCTCTGTGTATGGAGACCACCCGGTACTGCCCAAAAAAGAGGGGCAGGAAGGCAATCTGCTCTCGCCCTATGCACTTACAAAGCGCACAGGAGAAGAGTATGGCAAGCTCTATAAAAAGCTCTATCAGTTGGATACTTACGGGCTTCGCTATTTTAATGTATTTGGCCGCAGACAAGACCCAAATGGCGCTTATGCAGCCGTAATTCCCAAATTTATCAAACAGCTCATGGATGGCGAAGTGCCCACAATCAATGGAGATGGGAAGCAGTCGCGGGATTTTACCTATATTGACAATGTGATTGAGGCAAATCTAAAGGCATGTCTGGCCTCAAGTGATGTAGCAGGAGAGGCATTTAATATTGCTTACGGTGGACGGGAATATCTCATTGATATTTATTATGATCTGTGCAGGGCACTTGGAAAAGAAGTGGAGCCAAAGTTTGGGCCAGACCGTGCGGGGGATATTAAACACTCAAATGCTGATATTTCCAAGGCAAGGAAACTGTTGGGATATGCGCCAGAGTTTGATTTTGAGCGTGGAATTGCGCTTGCAATTGACTGGTACAGGGAAAATCTATGAGAATCAGCATAAGGATGGATGATATCACACCTGATATGGATTGGGCAAAGTTTCTTAGATTTAAGGAACTTTGCGATCTGTATCAGGTTAAACCGCTTATAGGGGTGGTGCCAGACAATCAGGATGCAAACCTTCATATTGCGTCTTCCGAATCAGATGTAGCAAGATCGTTTTGGAAATATATTAAGGGTTTGGAAAATGAGGGCTGGTGTATTGCACAGCATGGAGTAACACATGTGTATACTACAAAAAAGATGGGGTGTTTTCCGCTCAATAGGCTCTCAGAGCTTGCAGGAACAGGATATGAAAGTCAATTTGCAGCGCTAAAGCGCGGTAGAGATATCCTTCTGGCACATGGGATTGAAACAGAGATATTTATGGCACCTGCACATTCGTTCGATATAAATACAATCAAAGCTTTGCAGAAGCTTGGATTTTCCAAAATGACGGACGGTTTTGGCAATAGACCCTATCTATGGCGGAGTATGACATTCTATCCAATCTCATACAGACAGAGCAGTTGCCTGAAAAAGAACGGTGGTTACACTACGTTTGTTGTTCATTCTAACACTATGAATGACAAGGATTTTGCACACTACGAAAAACTTTTTGCAGAGTACAAGGACCGACTGATTTCCTATGCGGAATTGACGACAGTTGGAGCAAAGAGGCGCGGAGTGTTTGGGAAGGCAGCAGAGTATGCAATGGCGCTAACAAAATATATACTGATAAGCGGCAAAAGAATCTTCAAGGACATAAGGAAGTTAAACAGTTCCTAGGATTCTGAGAAGATAAAATTAGAGGGAAAAATTATGACAGATCCGGTAAGAGTATTAAATGTTTTAGGAACAACAAATCTTGGCGGTGCGGAGAGCAGGGTCATGGAGCTGTACCGAGCGATAAACAAAAGGAAGGTGCAGTTTGACTTTCTTGTGCACACGGACAAAGAAGGGCAGTATGATGCAGAAATACATCAACTTGGAGGCATGATTTATCATGTCCCGCGCTTTCGAGTAATCAATATCTTGTCCTATCGCAAGACACTGCACAGATTTTTTCAGGAGCATAAAGAGTTTGTGGCTGTGCAGGGACATATGACAAGCACTGCTGCAATCTATCTTCCAATCGCTAAAAGGGCAGGAATTTCTATGACTATCGCACATGCGCGGAGCGCTGGCGTGGACCGCGGGTTAAAAGGGGTTGCGACTAAAATGCTGCGCAGTTCGCTAAAATACAAGGCAGATTATTGTTTTACCTGCTCTGCGGAGGCGGCGGAGGCGGTTTATGGCAGGAACTGGATCGAGGCAGGCAAAGTGTGGACAATTCCAAATGCAATTGATGTACAGCGCTTTGTCTTTCAGGAAACAGTGCGGCAACAGGTGCGTAAAGAGTTGGGATTTGAACATGAATTTGTTATAGGACATGTTGGCAGATTTGGCTTTATGAAAAATCATAGTTATCTGATTGATATTTTTGCACAGCTATGCAAAATACGTGATGATGCGGCGCTGGTGCTGATTGGAGAGGGCGAGTTAAAACAGGAGATTCAGGAGAAGGTCAATCGACTTGGGTTAGCTAACAGAGTTCGCTTTTTAGGCAATCGTTTTGATGTGGAACGGTATTATCAAGCTTTTGACTATTTTGTCTTTCCGTCACTGTTTGAGGGGTTACCAGGCAGTGTGGCGGAGGCGCAGGCTTCTGGACTGCGGTGTCTGGTGTCGGACAAGGTTACAAAAGAGGCTGCGCTGACAGATTTAGTTACTTATAAGAGTATTGAGGAGCCTGCTGCAAGCTGGGCGAGCGAGGTTATGAGGAACAGCAAAAAAGCGTTGGTGCGTGAGGATATGCGCGCTGTGATTGCCGCAAAGGATTTTGATGTGCAAAAGCTTGCGGCGAAAATGGAAGCTTTTTATATGAGCGGCAAAAATCCGCCGGGGTCTGTGACTCGGTAAATTATGATAGAAAGGGAAAAGACCACATGATAGATACTTCATATCGGAAAAAATTTTTAACAGTGAATCAGATTTGGTATCCGAATGCGCTGAGTATCTCAGAGCTTTTACAGCAGAAGCGAACCGCGGATATTTTGTTTGTTCATGGGGTGCCTGTTGAGGAGACAAAAGGCAGGTTTCGAGGCTGGCAGGAATACCATACTTGTATGAGTGATTTAACCTTGCCAGAAGAGAAATTATTTGCTCAAATCAATAAAAATGTGCGGTATGAATGCAGAAGAAGTGAGCGGGATGGTATTGAAATTCGTTTTTACAAAAAGGCTGAGATTAAGACAGACAGAAAAATTCTGGACATTTTTGCAGAGATGTATGAGAAGATGTATCAGTCAAAGGGAATTGAGACGAAATTTAATCTGACAGCCATTGAAAAATATTTGGAAACGGATAGTATTTGTTTTTCCGCAGTATGGCGGCAAGATGAACCGATTGTGTTTCATTCTTATATTTATGATGTGCATGACGCAAGACTTTTGCACTCTGCTTCGTGTTTTCGCGAGGAGAGCGCGGACCAGAATCTAATAGGGCGCGCAAACAAAAAGCTTCAATGGGAGGATATGAAGTACTTTAAGGAGCAAGGTGTGCTTCGCTATGACTGGGGTGGTATCTCAGACTTTGACAATCCCAATGGTATCGACGAATTTAAATTGAAGTTTGGCGGGGATAAAATTACGTATTACAATGTTTTTGCGGGGAATACACTGCTGGGAAAGCTTGCAGTTACAGCAATGAAAAAGATGAAAAGAGTGAACTGATTTGGAAAATAAGAAAAAGCGTATTATGCTGATTGTGCCCATGCTTGACCAAGGGGGATTAGAACGCGTGTGCGCAACTACTGCACAACTTTTAAAAAAAGAATATGCTGTTTATTTGGTGGTATTTAATACGACAGGCATGATTTATGATGTGTCGGGAGTGGATATGATAGATTTAAAGCTTGGAGCAGTTGAGGGCAAGTTGGGAAAAGCAGTCAATGTCATGCGCAGAGTAAAGCGTGTAAGACAGCTTAAAAAAAGATTTGACATTCAATTGAGCTACAGTTTTGGGCCAACCGCAAATCTTGTGAATGTACTGTCTAAGCAAAAAGATTTTACTTGGGCGGGCATTCGGGGATATGGCGCATTAAGTAACAAAGTTGCCATGAAACTGGTCTGTCGGCTTGCGGACAGAGTGATAAGCTGCACACGAATAATGGAACAACAAATTGGTAGACAATTTCAGCCAAAACGATCCGCAGCAGTCTACAATCCCTGTGATATTGAACGGATTCGAGAACAGTCAAGAGAGCGGACACCAGAGGCGTTTGATTCCTTTTTTGCGCAGAGCGGGAAATTGATTGTCTCTATGGGCAGGGAACATGATGTCAAAGGGTTCTGGCATTTAATAAAGGCGGTATCTCTAGTAAGAAAGCATTTGCCTAAGACACGGCTGATGATTATAGGGGCGGGAGATTACAATGCCTATAAAGCACTTGCCAGACAGCTTGATATGCAGGAGGCAGTTTTGTTTACGGGAGTGCAGTCAAATCCTTTTTCTTTCTTAAGAAAGGCGGATGTCTATGCATTGACATCAGAAAGCGAAGGGTTTCCCAATGCGTTAATAGAGGCAATGGCGGTTGGAATCCCATGCATAAGCGTAAATTGCCTTACAGGTCCGGCAGAAATTTTGCACGAACAGTATGAACAGTGTAGGGATGACAGCCAGATATTTCATGCGAACTATGGGATTCTCACAGGTATTTTTCATGGAGAAAAAGATATGGATGCACAGCGGTTTACCGAGGAGGAGAGACGCTTTGCAGCGGAGTTAGAGGCATTGTTAAAAGACGAACAGTTGTATCAGACATATCAGGAAGCAGCTTTAAAGCGTGCGGAGGCATTTGGAATGGATCGATATCTGTGCAGAATCCGGGAATTGATTGAGACAGATTTAGCGAATTAGGGAACATAGGAATAGACATGCGGGAGGAAAGAGGTTGAAGAAAGTGCAAAAAAGGCGAGAACAGACAACTGTTGTAATTCTGTTTCTAATCAGTTTGGCATTTTATCTTTTCTGGTATCTGTTTGACGGTATTATTATAACAGAAGATGCGCCGTCTTATATTCAGATGCAGAGTGACAGAGAACCAGGATATTGCTTGTACTTATGGCTGTTTCGTGTAACTTTTGGCGCAGAAGTTGGTCTTCATGTAGCTGTGATTGGTCAGTGTGTCATTGCGGCAGTAGCGGCGTGTGCCATAACAAGCGTGCTTGGGCGATGGTTCTCACTCAATTGGTTTGGCAGTGCAGGAATTCTTTTAATACAGTATGGGATTACGCTGTTAAACCGGTTTGTAGCGCAGCGAAGATGCAGTTATTTCAACAGTATTGAGACGGAAGGGCTTGCATACTCGCTCTGGGTTTTCTATTTTTTGTGTATTCTTGGCATCTGGTTTCAAAGGGACAAAAAAAGTCTGGCAGGAGCGATTGCTTGGTCGATAGTATTGATTAGTATCCGAAAACAAATGCTTATTACACTGGTGATACTCTTTCTGGTGGTTTTGGTTACTTATTTTAGGAAAGAAGGCTGGAAAAAAGCTGTTGTCTCAGTACTGTTAACCTGCGTGATTGTGCTTGTAGGAACAAGATTGATTGACTGTGGTTACAATTGGATGGTGCGGGGAGAATTTGCGCCGCATACGGGGGATTCTAGCTTTATTCTTGGAACAGAATTATACCTTGCGGACAAAGAAATGGCACAGCAGATTCAAGATGCAGATAACAGAGCGCTTTTTCTGGAAATTATGCGGCGTGCCGAGGAGAAAGAATACAACATTGCCTATGCGGGCAAGGGGTGGCAGGCTATTGAGGACCATTACAGCAGCGCGTATGACCGCATTAAATTTGATATTGTGATGACTGTGATTAGAGAACAACAGGAGGCTCGGGGCGTTGCTGAGGCTGATCGGGAGGCAGACTATAACCGGATTGCAGGGAGCATGATGCGGGACCTTCTAATGCCATCTATACCACAGTTGATCAAACTTTTTGCCTGCAATGTGATTCATGGACTGATCACAACAGTGTTAAAGGTGCACCGTCTGTTAAACTGGGCAGCATTGTTTTTGTATTTGCTTTATGGCATAACAATTTTTTTATGCGCAGACCTGTGCAGAGGAAATAAATCTCCCCACTCGATTTCTGCAGTCTTCGCACATAAATATAACAGAGCAGAAAACAACTTTACAATGGCGAGAGAATTTGCATGGATTGTGCTGCTGGCAATTGTGGTTAATGTCTGCTTTACATCATTGACGATCTACTGCCAAATGCGCTATATGCTATATAATACAGGATTGTTTTATCAGGCATGGTGGATTATGCTTCTACAGATTTATACTCACAGTAAGGAACTGTTCAAAAATTAAATTTGCCGTGAGTATCGCACCAGCCGCGAAGCGGCATATTTCCTATCTGAAAAATTATCATATAAGATTTTTTAGATTGCGGCTGTATGCATCATTTTATACTGAGCAGTCAGTCCTTTTAATTGTCAGTATATTATCAGTACAGCGACTGGAAAGATAGCAAAGGTTGAGAGATATGAAACGGATTGTTTTTCATTTGAACTGTCTGGAAAGAGGGGGAGCAGAACGTGTGGTTGCAACTCTTTCTGGACAGTTTGCAGAACATGGATATGAGGTGTATATTGCCACGGAATGGCAGGGTGCAGATGAGTATGAGATACACCCGCAGGTGAAGCGCGTCCATGTGGGGCTTGATAGAAAACAGGAACAACAGGGTCGCATTCAGAAGTTTGTGGACCGGATTTTAAATCTTCGATGCTTTTTAAAAAAAGTAAAACCGGACATTGTGATTGCATTTGCGCGCAAGGCAAATTATAGGGCACTCACAGCGACCATTGGCATGAAACTGCCTGTGCTTATATCGGTGCGTATCAATCCAATTGGATATTATGATTTCTGGTCGGACAAGATACAGATACCACTTCTGTTTCGGCGGGCGGCGGGCTGTGTATTTCAGACACCGCAACAGCGGGACTTTTTTCCAAAGTATGTGCGCAAAAATTCCAGAATTATCTTGAATCCCATTGATGAAAGGTTTATTGGGAATGAGATACCCGAAAAGCGAGAAAATGTCGTCGTGCACTCTGGCCGCCTGGTGGATTTTAAAAATCAATGTTTGCTAGTTCAGGCTTTTGAGATGGTACATCAAGTTCACCCAGATTATATGCTTAGAATTTATGGTCCAGATTCTTTTGATGGGACAAAGCAGAAATTGGAAGATTTAATTGGTCGTCTTCATGCAGAAGAATATATACAATTGATGGGGAGCAGCAGCGCATTAGAGAGAGATATGCGCTGTGCAGCTTTGGCGGCGTATGCGTCCGATTATGAAGGAATGCCCAACGTAGTATTAGAAGCGATGGCGCTAGGACTTCCGGTTGTGTCAACAGACTGTCCGCCAGGAGGACCACGTATGGTTATTCAGCACGAGCAAAATGGGCTGCTTGTGCCGGTTGGGGATAGAAATACTCTGGCGACAGCGATAAACAGATTGATTGAGGACCGTAAACTGGCGGAACGGCTTGGAAGAAATGCGGCAAAGATTGGACGGATGGCTTCCCCAGAACGCATCTTTGAGGAGTGGAGAGACTATATGGAGGAGATTACAAGGGAACAATAATGTGAAATCAGAGTGCTCGTTAAAACAGGCGAATGATTAGAGGAAGGGCAGGTTAATGTATGTGCGGAATATGCGGATTTATTTCCAGAAAAAGCATTACAACAAATCAGTTAAAACGGATGAATGATACCATGTATCACCGAGGACCCAATGACAGCGGGGAGGAGATTTTTGCTGGAAGAGATGGATACGAAATCGGATTTGCGCAGCGGCGCCTTTCCATTTTGGATTTGTCCATGCTTGGACACCAGCCAATGCATTCTTGTGATGATAGACTGGTGATTGCCTACAATGGAGAGATTTATAATTTCTTGGAACTTCGACAAGAACTGAAAGCGTATCCATTTCAGTCTAAATGTGATACAGAAGTAATTTTAGCGGCGTATCTAAAATGGGGAATTGCGTGTGTTGACCGATTTCAGGGAATGTTTGCAATCGCCCTCTATGACAAGGAGACAGGAACACTCTTTCTTGTGCGCGATAGAATTGGCAAGAAACCATTATATTACTGGCAGGATGGCAGTAATATCGTCTTTGCATCAGAGTTAAAACCAATTATGGAATATCCCAGTTTTCCAAAAAAGATTCGCAAAGATGTGATAAAGCGCTATTTGTATCAACAATGTATCAATGAGCCGGATTCAATTTTTGAGAATGTCTATAAGGTGGAGCCAGGGCAAATTGTTCAGTTTCAGTCAGGGAAGCTCTCAAAACAAAAGTATTGGGATATCGCGTCGGTATATCACACAAAAAAGCAGGAGCCGGTGGGTTCTTATAAACAAGCAAAGGAAGAGTTAAAAGCAATTTTAAAGGACAGTGTGAAAAAGCGTATGATTGCAGATGTGCCTGTGGGCGCTTTTTTGAGCGGGGGCTATGATTCCTCGCTGGTCACAGCAATTGCGCAGGAAGTTAGTTTTGGACCAGTCAAAACGTATTCTATTGGTTTTGAGGAAGAAAGATATAATGAGGCAAAGTATGCGAAAGCAGTTGCCAAGCATCTCGGGACAAACCATACAGAATTTTTTATAGATGAGAAGTCTATGTTTGATTTGGTGGATAGCATTCCAAAGTATTATGATGAACCTTTTGCGGACAGTTCGCAGATTCCGTCCATGTTGGTGGCAGGGCTTGCCGCAAAGGATGTCACGGTCGTGCTCTCTGGCGACGGAGGAGATGAATTTTTCTGTGGATATAATATTTATGATAATGTGGCGCAGGCGCAGAAGTTAGATTTGCTTGGGCGTATGACTTATGGCGTCTGTCAGTTTCCGCCGTTTCGTGCACTGGGGCTTTTTGAGCGCCTTCCATTTCGCGTTCAGGTTGTGGCGGGAAATCATGATGTGGAGACAAAGACGCAGATTGGCGGAAGGACCTATTTAAAGGTGATTGACCGGATGCTTTTGGAGAGCGGTGTACCATTCAAATTTCCAATAGAGTCCAAATACCAGGAAAACAACTGGCAGGCGCGGAGAATGCTGCTGGATGAGGAGACCTATCTGCCTGGAGATATTCTGTGTAAAGTGGACAGGGCTTCCATGAAATATTCGATAGAGGCGCGGTGTCCGCTTCTTGATGTCAATGTGATGGAATATTCCTATCGCTTGCCACATGATTATAAATATACGGACGGTGTGAAAAAACGCATCTTGAAAGATCTTGCTTATGATTATGTTCCAAGGGAGTTGCTTGACAGGCCAAAAGTAGGATTTGGTGTGCCGCTTGACAAATGGATGCGGGGACCTTTAAGAGAAGCGTTGCAGGATATGTGCAGCGCAGCATATTTAAACAATCAGGGAATTTTTGATGCGCGGTATGTACATGCATTTATCAGTGAATATCTAAGAACTGGGGATCAGGGACCGGCTTCTGGTGCAAACTATTCCAAAGTCGCATGGGCATTCTTTGTCTTTCAGCAGTGGTATAGCACTTATATACATTAAGGAACCGGAGTTTTATCTATGAAGAGAATTATTTTATTTATCAGCTCATTGCAAAAGGGTGGGTCCGAGCGTGTTATGGTAAATCTTGCAGAATATTTTCAGGAACAAAAGTATGATGTGATTCTTGTAACGCAGTATCAAAGAGAAAAAGAGTATAGTATTTCGCCCAAGATACGACGCGTGTATTCAGAGCCAGATGAATCTATGTTAGATGGTGGACGAATCCGAAACTTTTGTGTCCGGTTTCGCACGCTTAGAAATCTATGGAAAACATACAGACCGGATGTGATTTTATCTTTCCTTGGCAAAAATAATCTGATGGCGGTGGCAGCGGCAGCATTTTTGCCAATTAAGGTGGCTGTCTCTGTAAGAGGCGAGCCGACCATGGAATATCAAGGGAAATTTATGCAGTTTATTGCAAAAACAGTCTTCCGCTTTGCAGATGGGGTGATTCTCCAGACAGAGCAGGCTGGACAGTTCTTTCCAAGAGCAGTCCGAAGAAAAAGTGTCATTTTGCCAAATCCGCTCAATCCACAATTTACAGGAAGAAAAGTCTGTGTGGACAGAGAGGACTTGATTGTGGCAGCAGGCAGACTTGATGAAAATAAAAATCATGCAATGCTGATTCATGCATTTAGCAGAATAGCGGAGGAGTATCCCACTGTAAAACTAGTGATTTACGGGGAGGGAGAGCTTCGCACAAAACTGGAAATGTTGATTGCAGAGAAAGGGCTGACAGATAGGATTTCTATGCCAGGGAATGTAAATGATATCGCGGATAGAATTGGCGGGGCTAGGATTTTTACATTGACTTCCAACACAGAAGGTATGCCTAATTCTATTATGGAGGCAATGGCACTTGGGATTCCTGTGATTGCTACAGATTGTCCTTGTGGGGGACCGGCGACGCTGATTGAGCATGGTGTCAATGGTTTGCTTGTGCCAGTTGGAGATGCTTTTGCGCTTGCAGATGCTTTTCGCAGAATCTTTGAAGATAGAGAATTTGAACAGAAACTGCGCGAAAATGCGCACAGAATTGTGGAGACTCTAGCACCGGAACAGGTAAACAAAAAATGGGAAGACTATCTAAATCATCTATAAAAGGAGCTTGTGCAAAGCTCCTTTTTCATTTCTAAAGAAAGAATAAAATAACAAAAATGACCATAAGTCATTATTGAAAAAAGAGATACAATATACTATACTATACGGCATAAGGATATTTTTATGAGGAAGCAATGGTATCGCAATCAAGAAACAATGCCTTTGCTGTGTAAAGGAGAGGAAAGTTATGGACGAACAATCCAAAAAGGGCGCTGAAGAGGGCGGATTTATGATTAAAATCGCCACCTTTATCGTTGACAGACGCAATTTGTTTTTCCTGCTGTTTGGAATTGCGCTGATTTTTTCGGTGGTTTCTATGAATTGGGTGGCAGTGGAGAACGCGCTTTCGGCATATTTGCCGGATACGACTGAGACAAGTCAGGGACTTGAACGCATGGAGGAACAGTTTATCACTTATGGCACTGCAAAAGTGATGGTGACAAATATTCCCTATGAGGAAGCGGATAAAATTTATCAGGAATTGCAGGAGTTGGACAGCATTATAATGTTGGATTTTGACAATTCCAAACAACATTATAACAACTTTTCGGCGCTGTACAGTATTACATTTGGTTATGAGGAGACGGATGACAGAGCGCTGGAAGCGTTGGATGAGGTTCGGAGTCTACTGGAAGGATATGATATTTACGTCTCGACTTCAATGGGTGATGCGTCAGCGGAACAGTTGGCAAAAGAGATGTCTGTAATCAGTGTGCTGGTTGCGATTGTGGTTGTATCTGTTTTGCTGTTTACCTCGCAGACGTGGGCGGAAGTGCCAGTTTTGCTTTTGACATTCTGTTCGGCGGCACTCATAACTAAAGGAACAAATTTTTTGATGGGGACGATTTCTTTTGTCTCAGATTCAGTTACGATTGTATTGCAGCTTGCCTTATCCGTGGATTATGCGGTGATTTTCTGTAATCGCTATAAAGAAGAACACCAGTCACTTGGAGTCAGGGAGGCAGATATTGTGGCATTGAGCAAGGCGATCCCAGAAATATTTTCAAGTTCATTGACGACCATGGGCGGACTGATTGCCATGATGTTTATGCAGTTTGGCATTGGAAGTGATATGGCGCTCTGCCTGATCAGAGCAATCTTATTGAGTCTGCTCGCTGTATTTTTATTGATGCCAGGACTGATTATGCTCTTTGGTAAGGCAATGGATAAGACAAAACACAAAAGTTTTATTCCTGACATACCTTTTGTGGGCAGGTTTGCATACAAGACACGTTATATTATTCCGCCACTGTTTGCTGTTGTGCTGGTGGGGGCGTATATTATCCAGTCGCATTGTCCTTATGTGTATGGTTATACGCAGCTTGAAACACCAGTTCAGAGCGATGCAATGGTTGTGGATGAGATGATTGAGGAAAGTTTTGGCGCTGAAAATTTTGTGGCACTTGTCGTTCCGGCAGGAAATTATGAGAAAGAGAAGAAACTGCTAAAGGAACTTGATGCCAGACCAGAAGTAGACCATTCGCAAGGGCTTGCCAACACGGAGGCGATGGATGGCTATATGCTGACTGACAAGCTAACTGCAAGAGATTTCTCAGAGCTTTTGGAGCTTGATTATGAAATTGCAGAGTTGTTGTATATGGCTTATGCCGTAAATGATGAAAATTATGCTAAGATTGTCAATGGTTTTTCAAACTACAGTGTTCCACTGATTGATATTTTTATGTTTTTGTATGATGAAGTGGATGAAGGCTATGTCACACTGGACGACGATTTGATGGAGACGCTTGAGGATGCGCACACTAAGATGCAGATTGCACTTGACCAGTTGCAAGGGAAGCGCTACAGCCGTATGTTGATTTACTTGACGCTGCCGGAAGAAGGGGATGAGACATTTGCCTTTTTGGATGAGATGCACGAGATTGCAGGACAGTATTATGACAAGGCAGAAGTGTTGGTTCCTGGAGAATCGACCAGCCAATATGATTTGTACAAGACATTCCAGCGAGACAATACGGTGGTCAATGTTGTTTCGATCCTTGCCGTTTTGGTCGTACTGTTGTTTACCTTTATGTCAGCGGGTATGCCAGTGCTTTTGATTGCAGTGATTCAGGGCGTGATTTGGGTGAATTTTTCTTTCCCTTCCGTGGAGCAGAAAAACGTATTTTTCCTGAGTGCAATGATTGTTTCTTCAATTCAGATGGGTGCCAACATTGACTATGCAATTGTTATCTCAGGCAGATTTTTGGAAATCAAGGACAAAATGCCGAAAAAAGATGCAATTATTGAGACAATGAACTTTGCATTTCCAACGATAGTCACTTCGGGCACAATGCTTGCGCTGGCAGGAATCTTTATTGGACAGATGTCCTCCGATGGCGCAGTTTGTGGCATTGGCCAGTGTTTGGGCAGAGGAACAATTCTTTCAATTTTTACGGTAATGTTTGTGCTGCCGCAGATTTTATTGCTTGGCGAGAAAATTATCGACAGAACATCCTTCGCAGTGTCCATTCCGCTAAAAATGGAACGCGTGAGTGGTCTAATGCGTGTTGACGGCATAGTGCAGGGTCAAATTAATGGTACAATTATCGGTGAAGTGCATGGTCTTGTGCGCGGTGATGCGAATCTGTTTGTCAATATGGGAAAACTTGAGATGCGTGAAGATAACGAGAGCAGTTTAAAAGAACTGATAAAGAAGGAAGAAGGTGAGAAGGATGCATAAAATGTGCGAGCAAATCTTGGCACTGATTCTGTCAACAGCGATGGCGGTCAGTATAATTCCAATGCATAATGTCAGGGCGGCGGAGCAGACAAAAGAGGAGGCAAGTGCCTCTGATGAAATGCAATATGAACGGATTGATATTGCTTCACCGGAACAATTTGCAGACTTCGCATCAAAATGTTTTATTGATTCTTGGTCAAAAGATAAGTATGTTAGCCTCAAGACAGATATTGATCTTGCAGGAACAGAAATCAACAGCATTCCAGTATTTAATGGTATTTTTGACGGTGTGGGACATACAATTTCTGGGTTTGACTGCCAGGGAGACGGGTATGTCGTGGGGCTGTTTCGCTATGTGGAGCGAGAAGGTGTCATTCAAAATCTAACATTAAAGGGTGATATTACTTCGGAGAATGAACAGGAATGTATTGGCAGTATTGCAGGAATTAACCATGGTACAATTAAAAACTGTACGTTTCAAGGAACTGTTAGCGGACGAGATACCGTGGGTGGGATTGCCGGTATCAATGAGCGTACAGGAATCATTGCGGGGTGTTCTGTAAAGGGTAGGATTACAGGTTACTATGCAACAGGCGGCATTGTGGGCATCAATCACGGCGCCTTAAACTACTGTACAAACAGAGCTGGCATTAATGATGACAGCGCATGGGTTGCACAGGATGATGAGATGGGAACTGGACTGGGAATTATTGAGAGTCTCACGGCAGACGAGGATAGTGCGCTGTACAGCGGCGTCGATACAGGAGGGATTGCAGGATTTTCTGACGGTGTAATATCACGGTGTACCAATCATGGCATAGTGGGATATGAACATACAGGCTATAATATTGGTGGTATTGTAGGACGGCAGTCTGGTATTGTATCACTGTCTATAAATCAGGGTACAGTCTACGGACGCAAAGATATTGGCGGCATTGTGGGACAGATGGAGCCATATATTGAAATTAACGAGGCGGAATCGCTGCGAAACGCGATTAATAAGCTGCATGATTTGGTGGAAAAGACAATTGATGATATGGATGCGGCGGGGGACGGAATTAAGAGTGATGTGGATGTCATGCAGTCTTATGCAGACAGTGCGATTGACTCGGGAGATGAGCTTGTTACACAAATCACAGATTTTACAGACAATAATGTAGAGGAAATTAATTCTATTACAGGACGTATGGAACATATTATTGACTTGCTGCCAGATATTTTAGACGATGTATCGGACGCTGGAAATGCAATGAATGGTCTAAATGATGTGGCAAAACAATTGTCCAAAGATTTGGATGTTCTTGGAAAACTGGACGATTCCTCGTACAATGAGATGGATTACAGCCGACTCACGCTGCTCTCAACAGTCGGCGGAACAGTTACAACAGACAGTGCCAATCCAGCGGCAAATGAGACGGTGACTATCACTGTAAAACCAGATGAGGGGTATCAACTAAAAGAGGGCTCCTTGACAGTGACAGACAAAAAAGGAAAAAAGATTGCAATCTCTGCTGTGAGTGACCAGGAGAATCAGTATACTTTTGTGATGCCAAAGGCGAATGTCAAGATAAAAGCGGAGTTTGTATACAAGGGAGCGTTTCTTGTAAAGTCAACGGCAGGTGGACGCGTCACAACAACGCAGAATGGCAGTCAGGTGACTTTTAAGGCATCTGCTTCTGGGGGATATCAGTTCGATTCCTTTCAGGTAAATGGAAATGCTTATTCAGGGATTGTGACAGCGGATCATGAGATAACACTTGATCGACAGACGGATATCAAAGACAATACATCGACGGTGGTTGAGGCAATATTTACAAAAACTGCTGCGTCGGTACACCAGATTACGGTGCGAACAGGAACCGGCGGAACCGCATATGTAACAGGAGGAAACACTGCTGCGGCAGGAGAGAATGTCACAGTCCATATTGCGGCAAGACCCAACTATCAGTATAAGGAAATGCGGGTGAATGGCAGTAGGATTACGCCGACGCAGAGCGATTCTGATGCGAGTGAATGGATTTTTATTATGCCAGATTCTAACGCAGAGGTGGAAGTGCTGTTTCAGTATCAGTACGATAGTGATTCGGACAGACGGATTTATGCAGAGTCCAATGCAGGCGGAACGGCAAACGCCACAAAAGCATCTGATGGAGCGAGCTATACGATCACAATTGTTCCAGAGGAAGGATATGATGTCTCCGAACAGGCTGCACTGGAATTTCAGAAGCTTCCAGGCGGAACTGCATCTGAGCAGGAAACTGCGGAGAATCGTGCGAACGCAGACCAGAATCAGCAAAATGAGATGGTCACAGACAAAGAAAATACTGAAAATGGATCGGAACCAAAACACACAGATTACAATGAAAATGAATCAAGTGGAGATTCTATAGAAATAGAAAGTTCGGATTATAAGGAACCACGAACCACAGAAATTGGAAGCACAGAAATAGAAAGTTCGGAAATAGGAACTACAGAAATAGGAACTACAGAAATAGAAAGTACAGACTACAATAATCAAGAATCCACCGAAGAATATAGTGAGGATACGACAGAAACAGAGCGTACAGATCACAGCGAAGAAGAATCTGTTGGAGAAAGTGATACATTAGAGATGGAGAGCACTTTAGCAGAGGCGTTTGAAACGCAGGAGACAATGCTTGACAAAGAGGACAGCATTCGTACAAATGCAATACCATCTGATCAGATTCCTAAAAGTGGGCTGGAAAAGGGAGAGGGTGCCCGTACTTACAAGTATGTTGTTAGACTTGAAAGTACAGATCCAAATAAATATATTGCATATGTTACTTTTGTAAAAAAGGATGATACCTCAACAGATACTGGTACTACCTATAATATAACAACAGTATCGAGCACTGGTGGATCTGTAGCGGCTGATATCTCAAGTGCCAAGGCAGGAGATAAAGTTTATGTGACACCTGTGTCAAACAATGGATATATTTTAAATCAGATAACAGTAAATGGCGAGACGCCCAATCTCGAGAGTGATGGAAAACGATATTCTTTTACAATGCCGGACAAAGCGGTGGAAGTTATTGCGTTGTTTGAGCCAATTGACATTTTATTAAAGTCCAATTTTAGCGGTGATGCCACGTATTCGGGCAATGCGCAGGGGAAGGTGACACTTACAGTAAAGCCAAGCGGTTCTTATACTGTCAAGAGCATTAAAGTTACAGATTCAGGCGGCAAAAAGCTGTCTGTTTCCAGAAAACAGAGCGGTTCTTATCTTTATGAGTTTGATATTACCAAGATGTCAAAGGCACCTTGTACAGTGAATATTTCTTTTCAAAAACAGAATAAAGAGCAGGCGGTCAACACTTCTAAAACCAATGTCAATGATGCGATTGACGAGTTGACGCAGGCTTCCAACCAAGTACAGAAGTCTATCAACCACATTAAGAGTATTGTACAAAAGCCAGACGGTTCTTATAAAAGTTGGGAGACACTCACCAATGCAGAACAGGAAGCGATTGTGACAGAGGTGCTAAATCTAGTGGAATCGTTAGGAGCGATGTCAACATCAGCATCTGCAATTTTGAGCAGTCTGACTACTATCTATAATATTCTTGCCCCTTATACATCAGATGCGGCGAAGGCGGCAAGGAACGATTTGGAGAAAGCGACCAATCAGATTCAGGATATGCTTGATGCGCTTCGGTCAGCCAACAATGGTGTCAAGGGAATTGTAAATTATATGAATGCACAGCCAGATGTTCGTTTCTCTCAGTTGGGTGAAGCGTTTGATTTGAGCAAAGAGAATTTTCATAATCAGTTAAAAGGGTTGTCAAACAGTATTAAATCATTGAGTGACAATGCAGCAAGCTATTCTGACAGAATTAATGATGACCTTAGAGCGGTCAATGACCAACTGAATGTTGTGTTTAATCTGTTGGCGGACCGCATGGTTGATATGGAGAATCTAAGCATTGAGGAACTATATGAAGATGTTGATGATGACAAGATTGATACTATCACGACAGGGCGGACGGATGCATGTACTAATAAAGGGATTATAAAAGGAGATATTAATGTAGGAGGCATTGCAGGTGCAATGTCTATTGACGAGGAGGACCCAGAGGATAGTGCTGCTGGCACAATGGACTATAAGATTGGCAGACGATTTATTATGAAATGCCTTGTGACGGACAGTGTTAATGAGGGCTATATTACTGCGAAAAAGAATGGTGCAGGTGGTATTTGTGGCTATATGAATCATGGTATTATTGTGGATTCGGAAGGCTATGGCAGTGTGGAGAGCACAGAAGGCGACTATGTGGGCGGCATTTGTGGCGAATCCTTTACTATTATTAAAAACTGCTATGCGTTGTGTTCTGTGAATGGCAATAAAAATGTGGGCGGCATCGCTGGATATGCGGAAACACTGAAAAATTGCTATGCAATGGCGGAAGTACAGTCTGTGAACGGCAGGGTAGGCGCCATTGCAGGTCAGGTGGCTTCCTATGAGGAAATGGATATTGATGCGCAGGAACAGGGAGCGAAAGTTGTTGGAAATTACTATGTGGGTGATGATATTCATGGAATTGATGATATCAGTTATATTGGCGTGGCAGAGCCAATCAGTTATGAGGATTTGCTGACGGTAGAACAGCTTCCAACACAGTTCTGGCATCTTAAAGTAATCTACAAGATTGAAGACACCTATCTTGGATCTGAGGAAGTGAAGTATGGCGAGAAACTTGACCGATTAAGTTTTCCACAGATTCCTACAAAAGAAGGTTTTTATGGAATGTGGCCGGATGTTTCCGACCAGCAGATGCGCGGAACATTTGTGGTGGAGGCGGAGTATAAGGACAATGTGACAGTTGTGCAAAGCAGTGGTGATCAGGATGATACAGAGGAAGGCACATGGAAAAAGCCCTACGCTTTAGTGGAAGATATTTTTACGGAAGATACGATATTGAATGTAAAAATAGGTGATGTGACACCACCAGAGGAAGCGGCTGGAAAGCAAAGCGTAGTGTATGAAGTCACGCTGGAAAATGGCGGCATTAAGGAGACAGATTCCTTTGCGCTGCGCGTTTTAAATCCTTATGAGGACGCAGTTGTCTATGGATATTTAGATGGTGTCTGGACAGAGCTTGAGAGCAAGAGCAGGGGACAATATTTGCAGGTTGATATGACAGGCACACAAGCGTATTTTTGCATTGTGGAAGAGAAAGCAAATATGATGCTGATTGTTGGTTCTATTGCAGGAGCAACGGCAGCAGTAATTCTCCTGATTATAATTATTAAGAAAGCAAAAGCGCTCAAAAAAAAGAAAAGACAGAAAAAGGAGTGATAAAAGAATGAAACACTTTTCCATCTGGAGCAATTACTATTTTACGTATGCGCCGCTCTGGAAACATAAAAAAACAATTTTGCCTGTGTCTTTTTGCGCAGGCAGTGCTGTTTGTTTTGACGCCTATTGTAGGAATGATGATTACATCAATGATTATCGGTAGTTTGGAACAGAGCATTTTTATATGGGACCTTGTGGTCAGGACGTTGGCTGTGTTTGCCGGATATGGTGTGCTGAATATTATCAAAGGTTATCTGCAAGCACACAATGACGGACTGTATATTGAAGCGCGAACAGAATTCTTTATTATGGAGTGGATTGCGAAGAGTTTCACTTAGCATGGAACAATATGAGGACGTAAAGATTCGTAAGTTGATGGAGAAATCGAACAAATGAATCTGGACAAATGATTGGGGAATTGAGGGATTTTTACGTCATAATTTAGAATTGGTAGAAAGTTTGTTAGGGTTGTTGGTCTACGCGTGCTAGGCAAAATTTCGACAGCGATGCGGTGGCATCGTTTAGAAATTTTAACGACGCAACAGTGCGAAACAGGCGGTTCACAACTCTAATTTCTGGCCGGATGGAGTACTAGGATTGATTGCTGGATTTTCTAACTGGATTAGTATGATTGGTAAAAGTGTGGTTTCTGTTCGGCGTGATGGTAATATGATTAATGATCTGCGCGCTTATCTTGCGTTGGATAAAGATGCAGAGACAGGAGTAAAGATAGATCCATCTTGTGGTATTGAAGTTGTGTTTGACCATGTAAGTTATCAATACTACGGTGCTGAGGAGGAGACATTAAAAGATGTTAGTTTTCATCTTGCGCTTGGGGGAAAACTTGCGCTTGTTGAGATAAATGGAGCAGGCAAAACAACAATTGTAAAATTAATATCTGGGTTGTATTTACCGACATCTGGCACAATATATATAAATGGTGTTAGCACGCGCGAACTGGATAGAATAGATTATTATACAAAACAGGCAGCTATTTTTCAGGAACCATTTCAGACTTCTTATAGCATTGCTGAAAATATAGTGTTGGACGAAGTGCATGACAGTGAGAAAATATGGGAAGTACTTACCCGAGCAGGATTAGATGAAAAGGTTAGAAGCTTTGCGCAGCAGTTGGAAACACATCTTGGAAAAGATATTGTACAGGATGGTATTACACTTTCTGGCGGTGAAATGCAGAAACTTCTGCTTGCGCGAGCACTATATCGAGAAGCGTCGCTGGTTTTGTTGGATGAGCCAACAGCAGCACTAGATGCGTTGGCGGAGACAGAGATTTACAAAAAATATCACACATTAATGCAGGGAAAAAGCGTGCTTTTTATTTCACACAGATTTGCGTCAACTCGATTTTGTGATCGGATTATCTTGCTTTCAAGCGGGGAAATTAGAGAGCAGGGAACACACGATGAACTAATGAAGGTACAAGGAGCTTGCTATCAAATGTTTCAGGTGACGTTGGCTGCATTTCGCAGAGTGCGCGCGGGAGAGAAGGGAATGGGCGGTGTTAGGCGTCAGCTTTCAGAAATATATGGATTTTTTCAGGAACTTGCCGGAATTGATTCAAGATAAAACTGCAATTTATGTCTCACATCGTATGAGTAATTGTAAATTTTGTGACCAAATTATTGTCTTAGATAACGGTCAGATTTTGGAGGAAGGAGAGCACGAGACACTTTTGGAAAAGCAAGGCAGATACTATGAACTCTTTAATGCACAGGCAGTTTATTATACGCAAAAATAAGTATATTGAAATTAAGCGATAAAGATTTATAGAAAAAATTTATGCTATCGCATTCTAACGTCTACTAACGCAGCCGCTTTTGTTCCTTAAAGAGTGAGTTGTGAATCTAATAGAAAACTTACATTACATTAAATTGAATGCAAGTTTTCTATCAGATTGCAACCGCATAGGTAAAAAAATTAATGTAGTACACGCTGCAATGCGCTCATTAGATTCTCAATATTGATGGGTTTTGCGATATGTCCATTCATGCCGCTTCTTAATGCTTCCTGCTTATCTTCCTCAAAGGCATTAGCAGTCATAGCAAGAATGGGAATTGATGCAAGTTGTGTATTTTTTAGCTTACGAATTACTCTGGTTGCTTCATAGCCATTCATAACAGGCATCTGAACATCCATTAGGATGAGCTGATAATAACCAGGAGTTGACTTTTCTAACATTTCGACAGCAATCTGTCCATTTTCGGCTACCTCAACGGAAAATCCGGTTTCCTGCAAAATTTCAGCAGCAATTTCCTGATTTAGCTCATTGTCTTCTACTAGAAGAAGACGTTCTGTATGGAATGCGGATGCCTTTTTATCCGTGCCCGAATCATTATCTTCTTCTGTGACCGTGATAGAGTGCAAACATTCCCTTAGCTCTGACAGAAACAGCGGCTTGCTGCAAAAAGCTGTGACGCCGGCTTCTTTCGCCTCATCTTCAATATCCTCCCAATTATATGCAGTCAGGACAATAATTGGTACATTTCCACCTGTTTCTTTCTGGATTCTGCGTGCAACCTCAATTCCGTTCATATCGGGCAGAAGCCAGTCAATAATATAAACTGAGTAAAAATCTTTACGCATCACGGCTTGGTGGGTGCGCAATACGGCTTCTTTTCCAGAAAGAGTCCATTCTGCGCGCATTCCAATTTGTTGGAGCATGTAGGAAACACTATCACAAGTATTAAAATCGTCATCCACTACAAGTGCCCGACAGCCTTGTAATTCTGGGATTAGCGGGGATTCTTTTACTTCTGAACTGGTGCGGAATGTGAAAGAAACAGTAAACTCTGAGCCGACATTTTGTTTGCTTGTCACGCTGATGGAACCATTCATCATATTTACAATGTTTTTTGTGATTGCCATGCCAAGTCCTGTTCCCTGAATACCGCTGATAGTAGAGTTGCGTTCCCGCTCAAACGGTTCAAAGATATGGTTGACAAAGTCTTCGCTCATGCCAATACCAGTATCCTTAACCTGGAATTCATAGTTAGCGTACCCTTCTTTGGCACCTGGTTTCTCTGTGACCTTAATGCTGATAATGCCTCCGGCAGTTGTGTATTTAATGGCATTGTTCAGAAGATTTAACAATACTTGATTCAGACGCAGTCGGTCACAATAGATTCTTTCATTCTGTACATCAATGGCATCCATGTACAACTCAAGCTGTTTGGAGTGGATATCTGCCTGTATGATATTGCGCAGCCCATGCAGGATTTCAGGAAGAGAACAGAGCTGTTCGGATAGCTGCATTTTTCCGCTTTCAATATGACTCATATCAAGTACGTTGTTGATCAGGTTCAACAGATGGTTTCCAGATGTCATTATTTTTTTGAGGTATCCTTCAACTTGATCGGTATGTTCAATGCGGCTGAGTGCCAGTGTAGTAAAACCAATGATCGCGTTCATTGGCGTGCGAATATCATGAGACATATTTGAAAGAAATACACTTTTTGCTTTGTTAGCGCGGTTAGCTTGTTGCAATGCATCTTCCAGAATGGTTGTCTTCTCTATCTCATTGCGGATTTCCTCGTCAATACTATGAAATCCAAGGACGATACCGCAATTCTGGCTCCAATCTCCTGCACATACAGCTTTCATTTGAAAATAACGCATTTCACCATAACAGATGGTGCGGTAATTGACGGAGTACACTCGTTTCTCAGCAAGTTTTTTCATTAGGTTTTCCTGTGACAGTGCCTGACGAAGTATTTCTTGATCTTCTTCATAAACGCATCGGTTGATGTAGAGGTCAAAGTTTTTTTCCATAAAAAGTTCGCCATCAAAGAGTTCATCTAGTATTTTATATTGACAATCACTGATTCGGAGTGCCTTTCCTAGACCAGTATCCAGATCAAAGAAACATACAAGATTATAGTCGATACTCAATGCGTGAATTAACTCCATCTGGCGTTGTTCTTCCTGTTTGCGTTTTTCTTCTTCGTGCAATTTCTGCGCAGTACAATCTAACAAAAAGCGTTGGTATAATAGTTCCCCATTTTCTTGTATTAACTTGATATTTCCCATAATATGCAACAGATCACCATTATTGTGTTTTATGCGATATGCGACATTGATGCTGTCACCGATTTCCTTTAGGGACAGAATACCTTTTCGGAGAAGTTCTCGGTCCTCGTCCACTACGGAAGAAGCAATCATATCAAAACCGGCTGCGATCATTTCCTCCTGAGATTCAAATCCCAGTATTTTTAGAGCGGCTCCATTGATACTGATAATCCTAGAACCATCGACCGTATGGCATAGAATACCGCAGTCCATTGTAGTAAAAATAGTTTCTAGGGTTTTGGTCTTGGCAATTAACTGCTGTTTGTACTCGTTTTCCTGTGTGATATCGATGCCGACGCCGACTGTTCCCATCACGCTTCCATCCAGATCGTACAAGGGGGTTTTGTATGTTGTGAGCAATCTTGCCCCTGTGCTGGTCTGAATTGTCTCTTCGGAGACACAAGTCTCCTTTCGTGTCATAACTTCATATTCGGACTCGATACATGCCGGATCATCTTGTTCGACATCCCATATGTAGGCATGCCTACGACCTTCTATCTGGGATTTTGTTTTATTGACGGTCTTGCAGAAACTGTCATTGACTTTTTCGTGAATGCCATCTTTGGTTTTGTACCAGATTAGATTTGGAACACTGTTAATGGCGGATTCCAGATATTGGCTGCACTGCCAATAATCTTTTTGTTTTTTATAATCTTGTTGCCATTTTGCAAAACGAAAAGTAAGTTCTTCATTGGACAATGGCAGTGTCCAGATATCATAGATTTCTGTAAGACATCCGGTTATTTCTGCCAGACAAGAAATCTGTTGCTTGTCTGCAAGGATAATTAGTTCTGTAACTGGTCTTTTTTCCGATAATAGCATTTGCATCGTTGCGGTAACATCCATGTCATGAAGGTTCGCAATTATGACATCCGCCTTTGAAATCATTGTTTCATAAGGCGTTTTGCTCTCAAAATATTCGTGCGTAAAATGTTTTAGCGGGGATATATCCTCGATTAGTTTAAATATTTTGCGTTGTTTTCCCAGAAAAAAGAAGTTAATATGGCAATGATACATGTCATTTCCTCCCCAAAAGATCAATATTTTGAATCGGTATGTCACTTTGTTTCTATTTTAACAATCGTGTAGACGCATGTCAATACAAGTTGTCGAACACGACAGTTTCTCGGTTTAGGCCTGTGACAATTTCTTGATTGTCCCCCATCTGTTTGGTGATGCCCTCCATATCTTTGGCTAGATTTTTGGTGTTGTCAGCGACGCCCGCGATGCCGCCTGCGCTGTCGCTGACCGCTTTTGTGATGGTGTTGATGGAGTCTGCGATACCAGACATAGAATGTTTTAGACATTCGGTTCTCAGGTGAAAGTTATCCATTGCGCGGCGAATATAGGCAGCATCTTCTTTATATTGGCTTCCAGATGCCACAAATGCTTGAAATTCAGTTAGAACGGACTGACTCATATAATCTACAAGGTGCTGCGCATTTTCTGAGAGATTATGTACTGTGGCGGTGACGACTGTGTTCATTTCCTGAATACGACTTGCGGTTTCTTGGCTGGAATTGGCAAGGGTGCGCACCTCCTCCGCAACAATGGCAAATCCTTTGCCAGCGGTTCCAGCGTGCGCAGCTTCCACAGAGGCATTCAATGCGATTAGCTGGGTTTGTTGAGAGATTGCAAGAATTTCTCCTGTCAAAGTTTTAATTTGGTCTACACTGTGGCTCTTTTCTATAGCATCATTCAGAGCGCTCAGAAGTTCTTTGGTTTTGCTATCTGTGGTTTTTGCGTTGGACTGTGCAGAAAGTTGCATGGCATCTGCCCGTGCGTTCATTTGAATGGTATAGTTGCTAAGGGTATTGCATTCCTCTGCAATATTGTGGACATCAAGTCGGACATCCTCCGCATTGTTATTGATGGCGGATACATTGCCCGCCACTTCCTGAAAAGCAGAGGACAACGCTTCGGCGAGTGAAGAAAGGTCCGCAGCGCTTCTCTTTGATGCATATGTTCTTTTTAGAACTTCCCCGGTCATAGTGTTGATACGGCCAGAGCTTTCCTGTATCGTCTGTAGTATGCTTTTGACTGGGAGAACAACGTATTTGGTAATTAGTTTTAGATCGGCAAAGACCAACAAAACACAGGCTGATGCCGCTGCAATTCCCACTGCCAGTGATATTAGATATACAGATGTAAGCTGTTTTCGGGCGGTGGTGGTCTGATCTTGGATAGAGGCATTCAGCGCGTCAATATCAGCCTCTATAGCACGGGAAAACGTTGCCACATCACCGTTTGCAAGGATATAGGCATCTTGTGTCTTGCGGCTGGCACTTGCACAAGTTAAATGAACGAGTGCATGTTTGAAGGAGTCATAATCGGAGAGAAGGGATTGGTATGCTTTTTGATCCGTGGGTATTATATATTCCTGGTATTGCGCAAGCAAACCATCCAGAGTTGCTTCCTCTAATTTTATTTGCTGAACAAGGGCTGTCATCGTGTTGTAGTCTGTGGCAACAATATGGCTCAAAGCCATTTTATGAATATTCATGGAGGACTGATAGATTTCAGCCAGACGACCTTGACCTTCCATATAATTGTCGGCAATATTGGAGGCGCTCGCATTTACATTGCGTATATTAGAAATTGAAATTATATTTGATAAAAGTGCCACAATACCCAGAAGAGCAATGGGCAGGATTAACCGATGCTTTAAACTAATTGTTTTCATGACGATGGATTCTCCTTCTTGTAGGAATCGTTTCTTGGAATCTTTTAAAGGGTACTGTTATGGGGCAGTAATTCCTGCAGCCATTTGGTCAAGCTGTTCTTGCAAGTCTTTTCCGGACGGATTTCCAGCTAGCATCTCAGCAGAAAAAGTGCTGACTGGTTCCCAGAACTTTCCACCAATGCGCTGCAGGCAAGAAAATTCGGATTGCTCCAGCAGCGCTGCGATTGCAGGGGAGTCCTGCACTTCCTTTGAGGCGGCGGCATTGCGGTTAGAAGGTCCTTGACCACGCATTTGAAAACGCAGTTTTTGATTTTCCTCGTCAGCAATCCATTCAGCCAGTTTAGAAGCCCATTTTCTCTGTTTAGAGTAGGCGTTTACACCAATAAGCTTATAGCCAGAAAAAGAAGCCATTTGTACTTGCTGCCCAGCACAAGTATAAGAAGGAAGCTTTGCAGCGCCAAAGCTGCTGCCCCAAGTTTCTTCTACAGCAACAGCATTCCACACACCGTTGACGCCTGCAATAATTGTGCCATTTTGTACTCCTTCTAGGAAACCAGCATCATCCACACTGATAAAGCCAGGGTGCGCGGCAATCTCGATCATGGACTGTGCCACATCAATTCCCTTAATGTTTCCATCCATTGCATTCCAAGTACAGTAATTGGTGATGCCATCATCATTTAACCCAACAGTAAGTCCTGTGTTGCCAAACAAGGAATATACATACCATCCAGAGGACCAATCCATAGAAAATTGACAGTTGTGTTCAGCCGCAATCGCAAGGATCTGCTCTAATGATTGGATATCCTCATCTGAAAAATAATCTTTATTATAATATAGAAAGTATCCATTATCTGCTGTCAATGGCAGCGCGTACATAATATCGTTTACGGAGGCGGCGGCGACAGCTTCTGGCAGATTGACCTCTCTGACAGAAGCTGCATCCTCAATGGGCTCCAATGCGCCTGCTGCAACAAGCGTGTTCAGTTGGTCATCGGCAAAAGCAAACACATCTGCACCATTTTCTAAGTCTGCCATCAAGGCATCCATACAGTGGCTTTCGCTCTGTGGCTGATAGGTAATGTTAAAATTTGCCTGTCCGCGATAGGTTTCTTCAAATGCGCTGATTATCTGGTGAAGCAGTTCTTCATCTTCTGCCGCGCTCCAGACAGTTAAGTCAACCGTGTCAGAAACTGGGGGCGAAACGGTCCGTTCTGTCTCAGAGACAAGGACTTTTTGCCGGCACCCAGTCAACAACATTGTTGACAGAAGGAACAACAGATAGGATTTGCGTTTTGTTTTCATAATCTTCTCCATAAATAGTTTTTTGAAATTCAAGAATGCCAATGGCTTTCTTGCAAAGATAGAATAGCATTTTTTAAGGATTTTGGCAATCTGCAATTCGCAAGCAAAATGGTGAGAATTGTTGTTTGAAATTATAATTTAGATTTGTAAAATTTCTATGAAGTTTATGGAAAAACAGGAAAAAATATTATAGAATAAACAAGGAAAAGTTTGGTAATTGGGATTTCAGAGAATAGGCTTTTGGAGTTAAGGTTGTGAGAGGACTTTAAAAGGCTATAAAGTAATGAGGAGGAATGAAATGCAGTACAAGGGATTGAAACGAATCAAGAAAGTGGCCGCTGTAATATTGTCGGCAGCTTTGATTACGACAGAACTGCCGCAGACAGGGATAGCTTATGCATCAGAAACGGATAGCTATGAGGCACAGACGACCGATGGACAGGAAGAATCCCCAACACAGCAAGAGGGGAATACGGCTGCGAACGAAAGAGAAGAGCATGAAGAAATAGAAGAAAGTACAGAAGAATCAGGAATAGAACAAGAGACAGAAAGTGTCGTGTCCACAGAGGTAGAGACAGAAAGCAGCACGGAGACAGCCAGTGCAGAAACAACAGAACTAGAGACAGAAAATACTACAGAGACAATGAGTGCAGATCCAACACAGACAGAGACGGAAAGCAATACAGAGACAACAAGCGTAGGGACAACGGAAACAGAGACAGAAAGCAGCACGGAGACGACGAGTGTAGAGCCAACACAGACAGAGACAGAAAGTAGTACGGAGAGTGCTGGGGCAACGGAGACAGAGACGGAAAGTAACACAGAGACAACGGAGACAGAAACAGAAACGGATACGCTAGAGACGGAAGATAGCACGGAGACAGAGGGAACAGAAGATAGTACTGACTTAGAAACTACAGAGATTGAAACTCTTGAATTTGAAACGGAATCAGCAGAAAAACAAACATCAGTTCCTGTTCCGGAAGTGGATGCGTCGGTACATATTTTTAAGACAAAAAACAATATAACATCATTCGATGTTGCATCGCCAAGAGCCTATGCGTCTGTACAGGACCCTGTGGAAATTTCATCGGGTCAATATATAATAGAAAACAGAGATCAATTTATGGGCTTCCTTTCAGGCAAGCTTGATTATGATGGCTGTACAGTGACATTGGCTTGCAATATTGATCTGAAGTCAGAGACCGTATATTATAGCGGAAGGTTTGCTGGCACTTTTGATGGAAATGGGTATTCCATTCAAAATATAAAAGTAGATCAAGGTCTGTTTCCAGCCATTCAGTCTGGGGCAGTCGTGAAAAATTTACATGTCAGCAATGCATCAATGACAGGGGAACGCTCTGCAGGGGTGATTGCCGGTCGCAATGATGGTTTAATTACGAAATGTGTGGTTACTGGAAATTTAGAAGCCACAAATAATATGGATTATACTGCCGGAATTGCAGGGGTAAACGAGGGAAATATTGAAAGCTGTGTTTTTGCAGGAAGAATTACAGCGGCGGCAAATACAGCGGATGCAGAAAAATATATTGGCGGTATTGCTGGCAGAAACAATGGGGTAATTCAACAGTGTTATGCGACAGGCAGCATTAGTACCAAGGCGGCGGTTGTTGCTGGAATTGCTGGAACAAACACTTCGCGAGACTCCGACAGTATTAAGGACTGTGCTAATTATATGAGTATAGAAGGCGCATATATTGTAGCTGGTATTGTGGGTATGAATGAAGGTGAAGTTGCAGATTGTACGAACTATGGAACAATTCGACAGAAAAACAATGCGCAGGAAACCGGTGAAGCGGGCGGTATTGTCGCACAGAATAAATTAGGAACGATTCGTGATTGTTATAATTATGCAGCGATTAACGGAGAAGATAAAAATATTGGTGGTATTGCCGCAACAACATCAGGAACAATTACTAGATGTGGAAATACTGGTTCTGTAACTGGTTTGGCAAATGTAGGTGGTATTGTAGGGTTGTACAATGGAAATCGAGAGTACAGTATCAGTGAATGTTTCAATCAAGGAAGCATAAACGGCAGCGGCAGAACCACAAAATCTGTGGGAATTGGTGGTATCTTAGGAAGTGCGGGGGAAGGTTATAGAGTACCGATTGAAAATTGTTATAATACAGGAAATATTCGTGTTGCAAAATCATCACAGTACCTTGGCGGCATTGCAGGAGTTATTTACAAAGGTTCCATATCAAATTGTTATAATGCAGGAAATGTGTCTGGCAATGAAAATGATTATGCAGCAATGCTTGTGGGATTTATGGGCAGGGAGGAAGATACATTCTGTACAAGCTGCCTTTATGTCGGCGATGAACATACCATTGCGTTTTACAGAGAAACTGGTGGGGTTTCAGACGCAGAGATGGCAAAGACGACTAGCGAACTAAGGTCACAAGATGCACTTTTGGTACTTGGAGGAAGTTTTTCGTCGGACAGTGGCAGCGATATTAATGAAGGTTATCCTATATTCAATGAACAGACAGAACCAGAGTATCAATACCCTGTTGTTTATGAGTTAAATGGTGGCTGTTCAGAGAGTTCCTATTTTGAACTGGTAAAACAGGATAGTTCAGTGGATAAACCAGAAGATCCAACCAAGAAGTATGCGGAATTTGAAGGATGGTGTAGCGATGCGGGATTAAATAGTTCTTACAGTTTTAGTAATTCGATCAAAGCGCCATTAATTTTGTATGCAAAATGGAAGAATGTCACAGTTGTAGAAGATATAGAACTGCTCCAAACTACAATTGAGTTAATCAGAGGAGAGGAGTATCCTATAAAAGTGCGCTTTACTCCAGAGAAGGCAGAAAATAAAGAGATGGTGTGGACGTCAGACAATACCTCTGTTGTAACTGTTGATGAAAAAGGGGTAATTCGGGCTGAGGCACCAGGTCATGCAATAATCACAGGAACATTAAAGGATAACTCTTTGTCAAAAGAGTTGGAATTAAGTGTAACTGTCACGAATAAAGACACAATTATTCATATTAGGCGACTTGAAGATGGCACGGAACTAAAGGATATGGATATTGCGGTTAAAGAAACCATTACGCTTGAGGTGATAGCAAAAGGATTTTCAGAGAAAGCGGAAATTCAGTGGCCTGGAAACAGTGAGTATGTTAAGATTACGCCAAAGGTAAATACACTAGGCAATCCTAAGGTGGAAGTGATGGGGTTAAAGCCAACACCATCAGGAGGACCAGTAAAACTTTCATTTAAAGTGATTGATGGAGATGACATTTCTTCGGCAATTGTCAATATTACGGTTTTGCCTTTGGCAACAGGGGTAAAAGTAAAGCTTGGAGACGAGGATATCACAGAGAAAACTGCAATTTATGATTTGGTGACAAAGAAATTTATTGCTGTTGGCACAAGAAAATTAAAAAAGCCTGTGGAAAAATTGAGTGCTATTGTATCGCCTAAAGATGCAAGCCAAAAGGTAATATGGGAATCTAGCAATACTTCAGTGATTCAATTTGAGGATAAAGAAAGCGGTGTTGTGAAAGGAAATGCCAGTGGGACGACAGAGATAACAGCACTGACAAAAGATGGAAGCAGCAAGGCTGGAAAAACAACAATCAGAGCAAAGCGGATTGTACAATCTTTTGTGTTAGAACCAAAAGAAGTAGATGCGAAGACTCCTGTTGTAGTAGACTCGCAGGGCAGAGTGCTGCTGACAAGTGGATGCAGTGTGAGACTGGTTCCTAAATTTACGCCGACGGATGTGACTGACGAGGGATTGTCGTGGGAAATGAGTCCCAAAGGTAGTCTTAATATTGATGCAGAGAAGAAGATTATTACTGCAAAAGACGTGCAAGGCGAAACAAAAGTGACCTTAAAAGCAACTTCTATGGATGGCGGTGAAGCTTCTTATGAGATGGAGTTTATCATTATTCCCAAGGTAGAATCGATTGAAATCTATGATGCAAGGGATATGAAGAAACCTGTTACTAACGAAATAATCGGTGTAAATATTGAGACGGATAAAAAAACATTTACACTTCGGGTAAAGAATAAGCCAGATGATGCATCTCAAGTCGTTTTATGGAAATCTACAAATCCAAAGGTAGCAGATGTGACAGACAATAAAGATGGAAGCTGTGTAGTGACTGTATATGAAAATGGAAAGACAGATGTTACTGCCACAGCGGCAGATGGAAGTGATGCAAAAGCATCTGTAACAATAAATGTTTCAGCACTTGTGTCTTCCATTACGATTAGCGGCAGCAATAAGGTTGTAAAAGGTGGAAGAATCAAGCTAAAAGCGGAAGTCTTTCCAAAATCAGCAGAGAATAAAGCGGTTTATTGGGTGTCTGATGATACTTCCATTGCGACAGTAGATAAAAATACAGGAGAGGTAGTGGGTGTCAAGAAAGGCTTCGTGGATATCACTGCGACTGCAGCAGATGGAGGGGGGATTTCTCAGACATTTGCGATAAGTGTTACAGAACCAGTAACAGATTTTGATATTATGATACCAGATGGAAATACCAATCTGGAAGATGATGTCATTGTTACGAATAAAATGGTAGGAATAGACCTTGATGCCGGAATGGAGACCTGCACATTGTCAGCAAGGATTCTTCCCAAGGAGGCAAGCCAGATTGTCACATGGAAATCCGGCAATGAAAAGATTGCTACGGTGGATGAAAAAGGTACAATTACAGCCAAATCTCTTGGCAGTGTAATTATTACAGCAACTACAACAGACGGCAGTAATAAAGTTGCAAAAACGACAGTCAATGTCAATACACTTGTAAGAAGGGTTTCGATTACAGGAAGCCATTATGTCGGTTCAGGACAATCTATTCAATTGCATGTAGAAGTGACAGATAAAGATGCGGCAAACAAAAATGTAGTTTGGACAAGCAGTGATAAAAATGTGGTGGTGGTAGATGACAGCGGCTATGTGACAGCGGTCAGCAGAACAGGAGAGGCAAAGATTCGGGCGGAAGCGGCAGACGGAAGCGGCAAATACGCAGAACATACTGTCTATGTAATGGGTAAGAGCGATACAATAGAGATCACGGACTTTAATGGTAGTTATATAAGTTCTGGTAAAAATTCTGAGATTGATATGCAGGATATCAAAAACAACCGCAGAGTAACTTTTACGGCACAACTAAGTGGTGGATCGAGTCAACAGGGCGATTATCGCAAAGAAGTAGAGTGGATAACCTCTAATAAAGCCATTGCAGAAGTTTATTCGATTCAGAATAATTACAGTTATAGCGAGGTGGTTATCCAGATTAAAAAAGAAGGAAGGGTAACGATCACAGCAAGGACAACTGACGGATCTAACAAAGAAGACTCCTATACATTGACTGTGACGGATACCGATCCCAATGTAACAATTATCGGACCAAAGCAGGTGGCAAATGGGAAAAAAATACAGCTTTCCACAGAAGGCGGGGTGGCTGTGACATGGTTCTCTTCAGATAGGTCGCTTGCAACAGTGGATGCCAAAGGAAAGGTAACTGCAAAAAAGAATGTAGAAGGAACAGTTGCGATTACAGCGACTTCAATCAAAGGAAGCGAGAAAACAGATATTTATTATATTAACGTATGCCCAGCGGTTACCAGTGTAGATATCTTGGCAAATGGGCAATCCTTGAAAGATAGAGGTAATAAACTGGGTGTGGATTTAATAAAAGGATATTCTTTAGATGATGGCAGGACATGGAATCCCGATATTAAGTTTTCTGCATCGGTTACTGGTGCTGATGACGTAGTGACATGGAAATCCAGTAAAACGGCTGTTGCTACGGTGGATGAAAATGGCAAAGTTGAGATTAAGAAAAATGGTACAGCAGTCATTACTGCGACTGCGACAGACGGCAGCGGCAAAAATGCAAAAGTTACACTGACAATCACAAAACAAATAACAAAGATAGAACCGGCAGATGGTGTGCAGGATATTTATGTTGGTTATAAAAAATCTGTTCAGTTAAAACTGGCATTTAAACCGTTGGCAGCGACAACAAAAAAAGTGACTTGGGAGAGTGATGATAAAAGTCTGGTATCTGTCAATAAAAGTGGTAAGGTTACAGTAAAGAAACCATTTGGCGGTGGAGATTATGATACAAGTAATGATGATAATGTGATTGTCAGGGCAAAAGCGGCGGATGGCGGCGCAGCAGTCTGTGAGTTTCGGATTCATTTTGTGGCGCCTGCAACAAAAGTACAAATTTTAGAGAAAAAAGATAATATCGATCTGGGTTATGCGTCAATTGTCGGTATCGATATTGATACGAATGATGCAAAGATTGCACTGAAAGCCAATGTTGAAAGCACCAGCAGATATGAAAATTATGGTGTTACCAAGCAGGTAACATGGAAATCCAGCAATCCCAATATTGCGGAAGTGACGCCCAATTATGATGGAACCTGTACTGTGACTGGGCACAGTAACGGGAAAGTTACAATTACTGCGACCGCAGCGGACGGAAGTAAGAAATCAGGCAAGGTTACTTTATATGTAGGAAAAATGATTAAGCGCATTAACACGACGAGAGATATCCAAGGATTAACGGACAATGAAGGTCGAGAGATTATAACTTTGTATGTAAAGAGTATTAGGAATAAAAAAACCTTGCAGCTCTCAGACAAATTGATTATCAATCCAAGTAACGCTACCAACAAAAAACTTACCTACAAGAGCAGTAATCCTAAGCTGGTATCCGTAAGCGCTTCTGGAAAACTTACCGCGAAAAAGAAAGAGAAAGGAATGGCGAATAATTATGTGACTATTACGATAACAACCAACGATGGCTCTAGGATTGAGAAGGAAATTGTTGTTCGCGTATTGCAATAAAGAACGGAAACAAAGTCTGAAACAGTGTATTCCTGTATGGAATACACTGTTTTTTTCTACATATACTAGGAATTAGCATAAAAATATGGTATTATCTCTACATGGAAATTTTTAGCAACCGTTCCGAAATGAGGTTAGAACAGATATGTGTGGAATAGCAGGTTTTTGTAACAGTCCTAAGAACTGGAAAGAAAATATAGAAAAGATGAATCAAAGAATGTATCACAGGGGGCCAGATGCGGGCGGCATCTGGGCAGATGATACAGCTAATGTTGTGCTGGGGCACCGCAGACTCTCGATTGTGGATTTGTCGGAAACCGGTACACAGCCAATGCATTCGGCTTCTGGTAGATATGTATGTGTGTTTAACGGTGAAATTTATAATTACCGCCGACTGCGGGATAAACTGTTAAAGGAAAAAAAAGTAACCGCTTTTCGGGGGACTTCTGATACAGAAGTGCTGTTGGAAGCGATTGAGGCATATGGTGTGACGGAGACTATCAAACATTGTAAAGGAATGTTTGCGATTGCACTCTATGATAAAAAAACAGGACGGTTGACACTGATTCGGGACCGGATTGGCGAGAAACCGTTGTACTATGGATTTGTCAATGGGCATTTTGTCTTTGCCTCGGATATTGGCAGCATTCGCGTGCTGGACGATTTTTATAATCCAATTGACACTAAAGTATTGCAGTTGTATTTTATTCATGGATATATTCCAGCGCCATATTCCATCTATCAAAATATCTATAAGCTGGATGCAGGCTGTATGTTGGAGTTAGATGCGCCTTATAAAGAACCGAAGATAAAGACGTACTGGTCTGTGCGGGAAGCCGCAAAATATGGACAGGCACATTTATTTCAGGGGACTAGGCAGGAGGCAGCAGATGAACTTGAACGGCTGCTAAAAGCTTCGATAAGAGAACAAATGGTTGCAGATGTTCCAGTTGGTGCGTTTTTGTCGGCGGGGATTGACAGCAGTACTGTTGTGGCATTGATGCAGGCACAGTCTGCACAGAAAGTGCAAAGTTTTACGATTGGCATGAAAGACCCGGAATATAATGAGGCTGTTTATGCAAAGGAAATCGCACAGCATCTTGGCACAGAACACACAGAACTTTATATAACAGCGGAAGATGCAAAAGCAGTGATTCCAAAACTTTCTTGGATATTTGGAGAGCCGTTTGCGGATTCGTCCCAGATACCAACCTATCTTGTGAGCAAGATGACAAGGGAACATGTGACCGTATCATTGAGCGGTGATGCGGGGGACGAGCTTTTTTGCGGTTATGGTTCCTACGCGTCTGTCAATCGTATTTGGGGAAAAATGAAACGCTATCCCTATGGAATCCGAAAACTTGCCAGTAAGTTTCTAGTGGGAAACCTACTGATTCAAAACAATCAGTTACTACAGACAAAGGCGTATCTTTTAGGGGCAAAAAGCCCCGAACATTTATATGAATTATCCAATGCGCAGGAGGCTTCCAATCTCCATATTGCATTGGAACAAGAGACACATGCGTACAAACACAACAACCTTCCTTATGGGGCGTTGAGAGACCCACAGAGCAGCATTATGCTGATGGATATGGAGGTCTATCACCCAGATGATATTTTAGTTAAGGTTGACCGCGCTGCTATGGCGGTTTCGCTCGAAACGCGGGTGCCTATGTTGGACAAAGATGTAGTTGAGTTTGCCTGGACAATCCCTATAACGTATAAAAAGCAAGGGGACGAGGGCAAACTAATATTAAAAGATGTGCTGTACCGCTATGTTCCAAAAGAAATGATGGATCGCCCCAAAAAGGGATTTTCCATTCCAATCACGCAATGGCTATTGGAACCGGAACTTCGCCAGTGGGCAGAGTCGCTGCTTGACAGTAACTTAATCAGACGGCAGGGAATTTTGAATGCAGATGCAGTTCAGCGGATTTGGAAGGACTTTACGGAGAGAGGAAACTGGCGTATTCAAATTTGGTATCTATTAATGTTTCAGAGCTGGATGCTGGATTGTGAAGCAGGCTGTGTTTAAAATAAAACGGAGGAAAAGATGCTTTCAGTATTTTTCAACTGGATTTATATTGCAATCACTGCATTTTTGATGGGAATGCGGCTGCGCGAAGTTGTGTGGAGGCACTTTCAATATCGTGTAAAGGATATCAGCAGTATTTTGGCAGCAGGATTGATAACAATTACAGTGTATGCGCAGGTATTCAGTTTGTTTTATAAAGTTGGCGCTGCTGCCAATATTATCCTTGTGGGAATGTGCATTCTGGTTGTGGTGACGCAGCACAATCAAATTACAGAGTTATTGTACTGCACATGGAAAAAAAATAGCAGCGCAGGAAAACTTGTGTTGGCGATAAGTATTATACTATGGTGTTTTTGTACTTCGCGTGGGTATATGCACTATGATTCCGATTTATATCATGCGCAGAGTATTCGCTGGATTGAAGAATATGGGATTGTGAAGGGACTGGGCAATATTCATGTGCGCTTTGCTTACAACAGTTCCTTTTTTGCATTGTCAGCACTTTACAGTATGAAATTTCTCTGTGGCAGGTCGCTGCATACCGTCAATGGATTGATAGCACTTCTGCTCTGGATACAAGTTCTTGCACTGTTTCAGAAAAAGAAGGATAAAAAAACACTGGTGACAGATTTTGCAAGGGCAGGTGCTTTTTATTATCTCACAATTATTTATCGTGATATTGTTTCCCCGGCGTCTGACTATGCTGTTATGTGCGTTATATTTTTTATTGTAATAAAATGGCTAGAACTTATTGAGAAGGAAGAAAAGCAGGCGGCACCCTATGCGCTTTTGTGCGTGGCAGGGACTTACGCTGTGACATTAAAGCTGACAGCAGGACTTATTTTAATATTGGCAATAAAGCCATTGTATATATTGCTGCGAGAAAAAAAGCTGCAAGACATTGGCATTTATCTATTATTGGGGTGTGAAGTGATTGTTCCGTGGCTTGCAAGGAATGTATTGATATCAGGATATTTGCTGTATCCATTTCCTGCACTGGATTTATTTCGTGTAGATTGGAAAATTCCTGCTGCGTCTGCTGCATTGGACGCGGCGGAGATTCAGACATGGGGCAGAGGGATATACAATGCAGCACTGGTAGATTTGCCTTTGATAAAATGGTTTCCAGCGTGGTTTCATGAGACATTACCTGCAGTTGGCAAGTTGTTTGTGCTGGCAGATATTGTCTGCATACCTATTTTTCTTATTTTAGCAGTGAAAAATTTGATGGTGAAAAATTTGCCTGCGCAGAGTGATTTGAACCGAATGCGCTCGAATCAGCTTCTTGTGCTTGGCACAATGCTTGCCTCTTATCTTTTTTGGCAGTTTTCTGCGCCGCTTTTGCGGTATGGATATGCCTATATTCTGCTTCCTATCATGATAACGAGCGGTATTTTATTTGATATTTTAAGAAAATACTTTGACAAATTCCAAAAAAAGGATATGATAGTAAAGATAGCGTTGTTGGGAACGACAGCATTATTTTTGTTTTCCGCGATAAAAATGTTCTCTTTTGTGTGTTATTTCTATACAGAGTCAGCAAAACCAGCATATGAATATCAACAAAATTATGGGCAGTATGAATTGGAAAGCTATGATGTAAATGGAGTTTTGTTTTATTATCCTGTCAGTGGAGACAGGACTGGATATGACTACTTTCCATCAATTCCAAGAAAGACACCAATTTTCTTTCGAGGAGAAACAATGAAAGAGGGTTTTATTGGAGAGATATTATGATTATCATACATGTTATGGGAGGGCTTGGCAATCAACTTTACCAGTATGCATTATATGAAAAGTTTAAACTTCTAGGAAAAGAAGTAAAGCTTGATTTGTACGCATATAAAGGGGCAGAGGGCGAGGAGAGAGAGTGGCGCGCACTCGAATTAGAATGGCTTGATGGATTGGAATATGAAGTCTGTACAGAGGAGGAGCGGCGTCTTTTTCTGGATAATGGTATGAAATTCACAGATAGAGTTCGGAGAAAGCTGATTGGCAGACGGGAAAAAACAGTCAAAGAAGATGCTGATTATATGCCTGAAATTTTTTCAATGGATAATGTATATCTTTATGGCTTTTGGAATTGCGAGCGATATTATACGGATATCATACCAAAATTGCAGGAGAAAATTAAGTTTCCTCCAAGTATGAATCCGCGCAATCAGCAGATGATGCAGACAATGCAGCAGCAAAATGCAGTGAGCATTCATATTCGGCGTGATGATTATCTGACTGTGGCAGATGGGAAGCGATATATGGGAATCTGCACAGATGCTTATTATAATAGTGCGATAAATTATATCTCAGAGCGTGTTGAAAATCCAATTTTTTATATTTTTTCCGATGATACAGCATACGCAAAGCGCGTTTATAAAGATAAGAACATGTGTGTTGTGGATTGGAATACAGGCAGGGAAAGTCTGTATGATATGGAGCTGATGCGTTGTTGTAAACACAATATTTGTGCAAATAGCACTTTTAGTATGTGGGGAGCAAGACTCAACCAAAATCCAAACAAAATGATGATTCGTCCGCTGCACCATGATAATTATGAGACGACAGATGCAAAGACAGTACACCAAAACTGGCATGGATGGATATTGATTGATGCTGCAGGAGTTATGTGCTGACAAAGAATTTATTGAAGGAGTGAAAGATTATGGGTAAACCAAATTTCCCTTTTGATTTGACAGGATATACCTGTTTTTCTGTTATTAACTGTCCTGTGGAACAGGCAATTGCGCTTTTGGAGGAGTATCCTGGGATTTGTATAGCCGAGGATAGAGTTCCCGTTTCTTTTCAAATTGCTGCTTTGCCAGAGGAGACAAAGTGGACGATTCTACGCTGGGAACATCCAGTAAGATTTTATGATTTAATGAATTTAACCATGTGGTTGATGGGGTATCGTGCTGGTTTGGGTGGGGAAAATCCTATTTTTATTGCACTTCCACCGACAGAGCGCGCTGCGGAAGGGGTATTTCTGGCTCGGCCGGACTATGATAATCAGTTTGGTGATTCCATGTTGGGGTTCTGGCAAAATTGGAGTTTTAATTACACAATACCGGGAGAAAAACTGCGCTGGATTGGGGAAGATGTGTTTCCAGAAGAGTATTTCTTCTATGGTCATGGCTATTCCTTGACTGGATTTCAATTACAGTGGCTGACAAATTTGGAACGTATTTCAGACTGGAAAGAGTGTTCCATTCCAATGGAAAGATAGATTTCTACAGTTCCTAAGGCTATGAAAGGATTCTCATGCAGAAAGTTCAACAGAAAGACTTAATTTCAATTATCATTCCGGTATACAATGTTGAGGCATATCTTGACCGCTGCATTCAGTCCGTGATTCACCAAACTTATCAAAATCTTGAAATTATATTAGTAGATGATGGCTCGACAGACCATTCTGGCAAGATGTGTGATGCCTATGCAAAAAGTGATAAGCGAATCAAGGTGGTGCACAAATCAAACGGTGGGTTGTCCGATGCCAGAAATGCAGGGCTTGCGGTTATCACAGGAACTTATATTGGCTATGTGGACAGTGATGACTGGATAGAATTGGAAATGTATGAACGTATGTACGCTGCGTGCATTGAAAATCAGGCAGAGCTTGCGATCTGCCGTTATAGAACTGAATACTCTGCCAAAAATTCCGCCATGTCTGTAGATGCTGTATTGGAAAGTGATTTGGTCGTGCCGCTTTCTAGGGATGCACTTTTGCAAATTTATCTCTGCGGGCACGAAAAATATGTGATTTATAACTCTGTGTGGAGTAAATTATTTCACAGAGATTTGGTGAAAGATATGATTTTCCCGAAAGGAAGAAACTCAGAGGATATCATGTATACCACCAAAGCATTTTGCAGACTGAAAAAAGCAGTCTACCTTGATTCTGGATTTTACCATTATGTACAAGACAGACAGGGAAGTATTATGAATGAAACTAAAAGCAAACGAATGTTTAGAGATGAAATTCCATTTTGGCGTGAACATATTACCTATATTAAAAACAATATATCAGACGAGATGGGAAATTTGGCTGCATACTATTTTTGGAGACGTCTTTTATCCTACTATTTAGATTTGTCTGCTCGACAGGAGACAAAAGCAGACGCAAAGCGCCTTGCAAACATGATGCAAAGCGAAGCAACAGTGATTAGACAAGTCTATGCGAAAGTGCATAGAAGCAACGGGGACCTAATTCGCATGAAACTGTTCTTGTATAGTCCGTTGGGATATCGTATTGTAAATGGGTTTTATGCACGTATAATAGTGCCAATAAAAAGAAAAGCTAAGGATGGAGGACAAAATGAAAAAACAACAAATTAGATTTTATATCGTCGTTGCAATTAGTTTTGTTGCAATTTTAATCTATAATTTTCTTACACCGCTGATGTCTGACGAACTTCAGTTTGATGCCTCTATGTATCATTCCATTGCAGATATTTTTCGCGCAGAATATGAAAATTATATGACTTGGAACGGTCGTTCGGTCGTTCAATTGATTATGCGTTGTTTTCTTCTGGGTCCAAAATGGATTTTCAATATTTGTAATAGCACTTGCTTTGTACTGTTAACGTTGTTGATATACTGGAATATTTCAGAGAAGCGGAAATCCTATGACCTTGCTGCTTATTTGCTGGTAAGTTTGTTTTTGTGGCAGTTTGGCGTCTCGTTTGACCAAACTGTACTATGGGAAAGTGGTGCGTGTAATTATCTATGGGGTGCGGTGATTATTCTTGGTTTTGTGACATATTACCGATATAAAATCGAACATATGGAGACTATAAAACATAGAATTGTCTTGTCGTTTTTCCTTTTTATATTCGGATTGTTGGGCGGCTGGTGCAATGAGAATACCTCTGGGGGAGGTTTTTTATTAGTTCTATTCTTTACCATTGCATTTTACCTTCAAAATAAAAAATTGGAACCATGGATGATAGCAGGAGTCGGCGGAATGATTACGGGATTATTATTTATGGTGATGGCGCCAGGGAACCGACTGAGAGGGGACTTGCTCCGAGAGACAGAGGAACATAGCGGTATTTTGGCATATGTTGGGCGCTTTCTAAAGATTAATACAGCAATATACACATATTTATTTTTTATGCTAGTAATCGTTGTTTTGATTTTGACATTTCTTGTTTTGAAAGGAAAGCGATTAAGGGACTTTTATTTTGTGATTTTATATGCTGTGGTTAGCCTAGCAACTTCCTATGCATTAATTTTAACACCACAACCAATGGACAGAGCATATTTTGGGGCTGGTGTCTTTATGACAATCGCATGTGTGCAGGCAATTTGGTATATACCAAAAGAGGAGATCTATCTAAATACTTTTAAATTTGCCGGGATTGTATTATTTCTAATAGGAATGTTCTTTTCTTATTGTGAAAACGGAGCCAATCTTATGAGAATTTATCGCGAGGTCAATGAACGAGAAGCATATATACTAGAGCAAAAGGAGCAAGGCAATGTCAATCTGACAGTGCCAATGCTCAGACCTGGATTTGAGACCAAATATAGTTTTTATTATAAAAATGATGTTGATCAGGACCCAGAGAGCTGGGGCTGTTCTATATTACGCCAGTATTATGATTTGGAAAGTTTAGTTGGCATACCACGAAGCGAATGGACCGAATATTAAAGGAGAGTATATGTTATTTAATTCTTATATCTTTATTTTCCTGTTTTTACCAGTAGTGCTTGCAGGATATTACGGATTCAATTATATAAATAAATATAAACTTTCACTTTGCTGGCTTATTGTGATGTCCATGCTGTTTTATGGTTATGATTACAATGCAACTAGTGTTCGGTATATGGTGGTCTTAATGGTCAGCATTCTGCTTAATTATGGGCTTGTGAAGATTTTGTCAAAAGTGAGTGTTATGCTATGGCGGCGGATATTATTGGTGTTTGGTCTGCTCTTAAATTTAGGCATTTTATTTTATTTTAAGTATTATGATTTCTTTATTGAAAATATCAATGGTGTTTTGGGAACAGATATTGGGCTTTTGCGTGTAATGTTGCCGCTCGGTATTAGTTTTTATACGTTTCAGCAGCTTTCCTATGTGATAGACAGCTATAAAAGAGAATGTGAACCATATAGTTTGTTGGAGTATGCGGCGTATGTTTCTTTTTTTCCACAGTTGGTTGCAGGACCGATTGTATACCATGATGAACTGATCCCACAACTTCGGGACAAGAAAAATCATGTGCTGAACTATACAAATTTGAGCAAAGGAATCTATGCATTTGCGCTGGGACTTGCCAAAAAAGTTTTGATAGCAGATACCTTTTCTAAAGTTGTGACAATTGGTTATGGAAATATTGGTGATCTGAATGCAGTGAGCGTGCTGATTTTGATGGTATGTTATACAATGCAGATCTATTTTGATTTTAGCGGATACTGTGACATTGCGTTAGGGATTGGATATCTGTTCAATGTAGAACTTCCGCTGAACTTTAACTCTCCATATAAAGCAGCGTCTATCGTTGAGTTTTGGGGAAGATGGCATATGACCTTGACAAGATTTTTTACCAAATATGTCTATATTCCTCTTGGGGGAAGTAGAAAAGGAATTATCAGAAGGTATGTAAATATTCTCATTGTGTTTTTGGTGAGCGGCATTTGGCATGGTGCAAACTGGACTTATATTTTGTGGGGAGTAATCAATGGAATTGGAAATGTGATTGAGAAGATTTTTGGACGATTTTTTCGGTGGGTTCCGCGGGCAGTTGGCGTGGCGGTAACATTTATATTCTGCCTTTTTTCCATGAGTCTTTTTCGTGCGGAATCCATTACACAGGCAAGACAGCTTTGGCGGCATCTAAAAGTTGCTGGTGATGGTGTGTTGTACAGGCCAATGACAGATGCGTTTAATGATTTGGTGGAAGTAAAATTACTCTGTAAGATTGGCCTTGACGGGATCGTGAGGCAGTATCCAGGAATACTGTTGGTTGCATTTAGCTTGATTGTCTTGGCTGCTTGTTTTTTTATGAAAAATACACAGGAAAAAATTGCACAGATGCGATATTCTGTCAGACAGATTATCGTAGTAATTGTTTTAATGTTGTGGAGTATTTTGACACTTTCAGATGTCAGCGAGTTTTTGTACTTTAATTTTTAAAGTTTTAGGTTTTAAATAGTTAGAAAGGAAAACAGAATGGACCAGGGACAAAAAGATGCTAAAAAATGGTTTATACGATGTTTTGCATCGCTATTATTGTCAATTTTTCTTGTCTTTTTGATTGTTTGGATATTTGATCCGTATTTTCATTTTCACAAGCCGTTTTCATTTGTCTCTTATCGGTTGTATGACGAGCGATATACAAATGATGGCATTTCAAGGCACTTTGATTACAATGCTATTATTACAGGGACATCAATGGCGCAGAATTTTAAACCGAGCGAGATGGATGCTTTGTTTGGGACCCAGTCTGTGAAAGAAACCTTCTCAGGAGCAGGATTTCAGGAGCTTTCACAGAATCTAGAGCGGGCATTACAGCGCAATAAAAATTTGAAAACGGTTCTATGGACGCTGGATTATAGCGGACTCATTCGGGAGAAAGACTGGACGCAGTATGAAGGATATCCAGAATACCTTTATGATGATAATCCATGGAATGATATGCAGTATGTATTTAATAAGTCTATTTTTTACCATGGTGTTCTACCCAATATTTTAAAGACAGTGACAGGACAGCCTAGAACGACAATGGATGCGTATTCTTCTTGGGACAAGGAAACAGGGTTGCGCTTTATTCTGCAGACATATGACAGGAACCATGTGGAGGAGGATATGCCAACAGTCTTGGGTCCAGAGGAACGAAAGATGACGTTGGAAAATATTACAGAGAATGTTACCTCGTTGATAAACCAATATCCAGAGACAACATTTTATGTTTTCTATACGCCGTATAGTATTTGCTACTGGGATTCTTTGATACAGGAAGGTTCTATTATAAGACAGTTTGAGGCGGAACAATTGGTTACAGAACTGCTGCTTCAGTGTCCAAATGTAAAGTTGTATAACTTTTTTGATCAGTATGAAGTGATTACAAATCTTGATAATTACAGGGATAAGGAACATTATTCTGCCAAGATAAACAGTCAGATTTTGCAGTGGATTGCTTCTGATGTGGGGCTTGTCACAGAAGAAAATTATCTGGAGCGTTTGACGGCAGAGAAACAGTTTTATTTAAATTATGATTACGAAGGAATTTATCACGAATGAAAGGCATGGGTAAAAGATGGATATAATTAAGAAAATGCGCTACATTCTGGACAGGAGGCAGAAAATCCAAATCTGTTTTTTGGGTGTTCTAATCTTTATAGGCGGTCTGCTTGAGACAGTCAGTGTATCGGGAGTGCTGCCGATTGCATGGGCGATTATAGATCCTGCTGAGATGCAGGAAAACAAGTATATGCAGTGGGCAATGCAGGCGCTTGGCATTCAGGATATTCAGGGATTTATTATTCCACTTTTGCTTGCGCTGATTTTTTTATATGCACTAAAAAATGCTTTTTTGCTTTTGCTTGTATATGTGCAGAATCGTTTTATTGCACTAAATCGCAACAAATTAATTAGTCAAGTGCTGCGGGAATTTTTAAATAGACCATATGAGTTTTATCTGGATGCGGATATTCCCACTGTGTTTCGACTGACAGACAGCGATATTCCAAATGTATTTAATATTCTGATGGCAATGATTTCTCTGGTGTCCGAGTCCGTGGTGTTTGTTCTGCTCTGCATTGTAATGATTGTTACAGATTGGAAATTGTTATTGTTTTTGCTTGTAGTGTTTGGGATTCTTTCTTTTTTAATTATTAAGGTATTGAAGCCGCGTCTTGCAAAATTGGGGGAAAAAAATCAATCTATTCAGTCAAAAATTGCAAAGTGGAGGATTCAGGCAATTTATGGCATTAAAGATGTCAAGGTCCTGCACAGGGAAGCATTTTTTGCAGACAATTATGAGCAGAGCGGCAAAGTTGGCGCTGGATATGCAGAGCGGCACGCTGTTTTAAATAATCTACCTAGACTGTTAATTGAGACTGTTTTTATGGCAAGTGTGCTTGGGTATATTGTTCTGTATATTTCTTTTGGAAAGGATGCCTCCTCGCTTGTGCCAATGCTTACAACGTTTGCAATAGCAGCAATCCGCATGATGCCAAGTGTAAACCGCATCAATACTTATCTGACTGATATTTCTTTTTTCCGTCCCTGTCTTGACTACGTGTATGAAAATATGAATATCAATGAAATCAGCCGCAGAACAAATCAGACTTTGCAGCCTGCCGACAGGTCAAAGAAGATGCAGCTTCAGAATTGTATTGCACTGAAAGATATTGTATATGCCTACCCCAATACGGACAAACTGATATTTGACAAGGCGAATATGATTGTTCCCTATGGAAAATCCGTTGGAATTATGGGCCCATCAGGCGCGGGAAAATCAACAATTGTAGATATCCTTCTAGGACTTTTAAAAATTAGAGAGGGCAGTATTACCTGTGACGGCGTTAATATCTTTGACAATTATCCGGCATGGCTTGCACAGATTGGCTATATTCCGCAGTCTATTTATCTAATAGACGAATCTATCAGAAATAATATTGCGTTTGGAATTGCGGAGAAGGAGATTGACGATGACTGCATCTGGCAGGCGCTTGAGGAAGCTCAGTTAAAAGAGTTTATTAAAGGACTTCCAGAGGGATTAGATACTACCATTGGAGATCGAGGAATCCGTATTTCAGGCGGGCAAAGACAGCGCCTTGGAATTGCGCGGGCGCTCTATCATAATCCAGAGATTCTTGTGTTTGACGAGGCAACTTCTGCGCTTGACAATGAGACGGAGGCAGCAGTGATGGAGGCAATCAACAGTTTCCATGGCAGAAAGACAATGGTGATTATTGCACACAGGTTAAATACAATTGAGAAGTGCGATATTATCTATAAAGTAGATGCGGGAAAAATTGTGAAAACGACGTTATAAAAAGCGAGAATAATATGGAAAAGAAACCAATTATTGCAACAGAACTGCTGAAAGGGCAGGGGCTTGGCAATCAGTTGTTCTGTTATGTGACAACAAGGGCGCTTGCACACGCCAAAAACTATGATTTTAGCATATTGAACAGCCAACTGTTAGACTGCATGTATTTTATGGAGCTGGACTGTGGGCTGGACAGGACAAAAGAGCAGTTTACAGAGACGTATTATGAGAAAGAGGATAGGATTTATCTTGGAAATTCAAGGCATGATATAGAACATGGCTGTTATATTACTGGCGCGGACAATCGATTTTTGACACTTGACCGAACAATACTTCTGTATGGAAATATGCAGGATGAGTCCTACTTTGGGAAGTATAAAAAAGAAATTAAAACATGGCTGAAAGTAAAACCAGCGTATGATTGTAAGGATTACGCCAAAGAAAATCTTTGTATTATCAATATTCGAGGTGGGGAGTACACCAGCAACCCAGAACTGTTTTTAAGGCGCAAATACTGGCTTGATGCCATCAAGATTATGCGGCAGATTCGCCCCGATATGGAATTTATGACAATAACAGACGATCTGGCGGCGGCAAAAAGAATCCTTCCAGAGATAAAGGCATATCATTTTGACTTGGCAGGAGACTATACCATTATTAAAAACGCAAGTTATTTAATATTATCCAACTCGACTTTTGCTTTTTTTCCAGCATTTACAAGCGATACAGTGCAGTATATTATTGCGCCGAAATATTGGGCTAGGCATAATGTGTCAAATGGGTATTGGGCTTCGGAACAGAATATATATTCGGATTTTATGTATCTTGACAGAAAAGGAAAGCTCTACACAGCCGAAGAATGCAGAGAAGCGCTTGACAAATATAGGAAAAAGTCGGTATCCTATAAAAGGATTGGACAGAGACTAGAAGGAACGGCTTTGATGGCAGCAAAGATAAAAAGTCAATGGCTGATCTATCAGGATTTGTCTGTAAGGGCTGTGCGGTCTTTAAAACGCAGATTGAAAAGTTTGTGAAAGGGCTGACAGCGAAAGGGGCAGGATTTAAATTATGGATAACAGCACTAAAAAATTAAATCTGCCACAAGTGACACTTGTGGCGATGACCAGCGTGAATGTCAGGGCAACCATCAAGGCAATGCAGTACAGTATGCGCGGGATTGTGTTTGGAGATGCAGTGCTTATCACGCATAGAAAGCCATTTGGACTGCCCAAAGCGATCCGTTATAGCCACACAGATAAATTAAAAAATATTGATGATTTTAATTACAAGATGGTCTATGAATTGGGAAGCCACATTCACACGGATTTTGCATTGATTGTCCATGCAGATGGATTTGTCGTACACCCGGAAATGTGGCAAGATGCATTTTTGGATTATGATTATATTGGTGCACCGTGGCCGTTGCCGCCCGAGAAAGATACAACTACTTACCGAGATAAAAATGGAAATATCTGCCGTGTTGGAAACAGTGCAGGAATACGAAGCAAACGTCTGATGGATTTCCCCAGAAAAGCAGGGATTCCATGGGAGGGAGAATATGCGTACGGGCGCATGTGGTACTACGAGGATGGTTTTATCTGTTGTAAGATTCGCCATCTGCTAGAGGCAGAAGGAATGCGCATTGCCCCGCTAGAAGTGGCAAAGTACTACAGCCATGAAAAAATGATACCAGAAGTGCAGGGAATCATACCATTTGCGTTTCATAAGTGGGAAGGGACGAACGCACAATATCCGAATTTTATCAAAGAACCATTTTTGAGACGGTGTAAGAGATTATTGCGAAAAGGATAAAAGGAATATGAAAGAATGGATTGCGCAGAATAAAGGTTATACAATTGTGCTTGCAGTGGAAATGTTATTTGTATTAATTATGCTGCTTGTCGCATTCCGAAAACCGACTGCGTATACTTTGGATAACACAAATATAACTATATTAGATGATGAGGTTCTTCTGGAAAACGATGGGAGCTATCACGTGATAGGCACGCGTATGGGAGAGCAGTCATCACAGGAAGTGCTTCGGTCAGTGCCATTTGCATTGCCCCATGGAATGTATGAGGTGGTGGTTTCCTATGAGTCTATTTTTGGAAAAGAGAGTACATGTGAGGATTACACAGGTTCTGTGCAGATAACATCACAGAAACATCGTGCAGGATTTCAATGTAGTGAAATTTTGTTGCAAGACATCAAAACAAGTATGACAGACCGGCTTTGGGTGCGGTCTTTTAATGGTGTGAAAGATCTGGAAGTGCATGTGTTATTTAGCGGTGTTGGGGAGCTTCGCCTTTCCGCAATAGAAATTAAAGAATTATCCTTGTGGCGTTTTGTCTGCCTGTTTGGCTGGATTTTGTTGTTTGCTGTGGCAGATGTTGGATATCGATACTTTTTTACCCGCAATAATTATGCCAATAAACAGATTGTGATTGTGCTTGGACTTACCATATTCTTTTCAAGTCTGCCATTGTTTATGGATTTTCTGTATTGGGGGCATGATATGGATTTTCACACTGCCCGCATCTGGTCTCTGGCAGAAGGAATCAAAAATGGACATTGGATTGTGCCAATTCAAACGGAAATGGTAAATGGATATGGATATGCGACACCGCTATTTTACAGCCAATTATTTTTATATATTCCTGCGTTAATTTACTGTCTGGGTGCACCCTTGCAGGTGTCTTATCAAATATACGCAATTCTAATCAATGCGGCATCTTGTCTAATTTGTTTCTATTGTATAAAGGAGTTGTTTCGCAACAAGCGTTTTGCCTTGTTTGGCGCTATTTTATATACCTTGTCAGCATATCGCCTTGCAGATGTCTACACAAGGGCTTCTGTTGGGGAGTACACAGCAATGGCATTTTTGCCGCTTGTATTATATGGATTTGCGCGCGTGTATATGACTGAGGAGAAAAAAATTACTTGGCATGACTACATGCCAATTGTGATTGGTCTTACAGGGATTATTCGATGCCATATCCTTACCTGCGAGCTGACTGCACTGTGTATTTTATTGTTTTGCCTGCTTACCATCAAAAAAACATTTCAGCCACAAAGATTTTTGGCGTTAGTGCGAGCAGCACTGATAACGTTTGCTGTGAACGCGGCATTTCTGATACCATTTTTATCTTCTATGACAATGAATCTAAATGTGAAGGCAAACCAAGTCAATCAGATTCAAGAGCAAGGAACCTATCTTGTGCAGGCATTAGGATTGTTTATGACTGCGACGGGTGGAAGTGTCAAGGGAACGCTTGACGAGATGCCAATGTCCGTTGGTTTTTCCTTGATTATAGGGATTGGCATTCTCCTATATTGTTGTGCAAAGAGATATGACTGGGAGATTGAGCGGGATAAAATGTTGCGGTTTGGCACGTACTGTGCTGGTTTTGCAGTGTTAAGCATTTTATTTTCTCTGCGGTTTATGCCATGGGACAGCATACGAAATATCAGCGGTATAATTGCCAAGATGCTTTGTATGATTCAGTATCCTTGGCGTTACTATGCTTTTGCGACCGTTTTTGGTGTCTTTGCTGCAGTGACAGGTGTAAAAGTGATTTCGGAATACAAAGGCAGTGTCACAGTAAAATTGTGCTGTGGTATAATGCTTTTGTTTACGATGTTAAATGCAGGAATGTTTTTTCGAGACTTTGCAAACGAAGCTAAGACCATCACTGTCTATGGCGCAATGCCCACTGAGATTGGTTATGGAGAATATTTGCCCACAGGTACTGTAATGGAAGAATTAAAAGTGCGAAAAATAGTTACAGATGAGACATCTGTAACGGTGAGTGGATATCAGTATATAGATGGCGTGACAACATTTTCTTGCAAAAATGAGTCCAAAGAGGAAAAAGTGGTAGAAATTCCACTGTTAAATTATGATCACTATCATGCATATGATAAAAATAGTGGACAAGAGTTCCCAATTCGCAATGGTCATAACAATTATGTCAATATCGTAATTAGTCCACAGTATGAAGGGGAAATTGAGATTCGCTATGTGATACCTTTTCTGTGGAAAGTGGGGTATCTCCTCTCAACAGTGTCTGTTATAGGGGTGATTGCAATCGCTGGGATTGCCAGATGGAAAAGAAGAAAGGCTTAGAGAAGATGGTCTATGATTGTTTTCAGTTTTTTAATGAATTTCATCGAAGGGGATGTATGGGCGGATGTGGTATATGGTCATGAGAAAATAGTACCAGAAGTGCAAGAAATCATGCCGTTTGCGTTTTATAATGGGAGGAAACCAATACACAATATCTGAATTTTATCAGGGGGTCTTGTACAGAATGTATGAAGAAGGGTATAAGGAAAATAATCGAAGGAAGATTTTCAAGGAAGATGGACTAAATTGGCAAAAATTACTTCTGTCAGGTAAAGTATTGTGGACAGTACTTGCTTTTTCCATGAATTATGGAATTGTAGAGAGGAAAATAGCAGAAAGAAATTTTGAAAAGATATATTCGTTTCTTCCAGATATTTCAGTCTTTTTAAATGGCATTGATGCACAGCCGCTTATAACTTTGTTGTTATTGTGGTTTCTTGGAAAATATTATAAAATTTCTGATGCTGGTATAAGGGACAGAAGAAAAAGGTTTACAGTAGAAATGTTGACACTGATTGCTTCTATAAGCCTCTTTACTGGAACAGCTATTTACAGATATGAGAGTCTGGATATACTGTTCTTAGGGGGAATACAGTGCGTAAAAAGTTTTATTATAGCAGGCGGATATTATTTGTTTTTTCAAAAACTATTTACTATTATGACAAATGTATATGAGAAGTTGATGGACAATCAAAAAAACGGTCTTGTGATTTACTTTTTTGAAAGAAAATATGTAGGACTGTTTGTTTTTATTACATTGCTTATATTATGGGGAGGAACTCTTTTCGTTTACTATCCAGCATTTTTTATGGGGGATACAGAGGATATTTTGTATATGGCATTCAATTATCCTACGGGATTGGCAGATGCCGTATTACTGCCTAGGGAAGATGTATACTTAACCAATCATCATCCTATATTATATACAGGATTTATTAGAATTATTATGGATATTGTCAGAAAATTTGGGGGAGGGGATGCATGTGCTATATTTATATGTGCAATTGTGCAATGTGTAGTGAGTGCTGGTATTTTGTCGTATAGCTGCATATACTGTGCAAGAGAATTAAAAAAGCCCCGTGCAGCAATGTTTGCATTGATATTCTGGACGATATGCCCATGGGTATCCAAGTATGCTATTATGATTTCTAAAGATACACTCTTTGCAGGGTTTATTTTGTTATTTGGGGTAAATCTGCATGGCTTATTGAATTCTGAGAATAATTCTGTGAAAAAAATAAAGCATAGTTTCGGTGTTTTACTATCTGCATTGATGGTTTTGCTGCTGCGGAAAAACGGTTTATATATTGTGGAATTTACATTTGTTTCTTTGTTGTTTTTATACAGGAAATATTGGAAACGATGGTTTGTGTACATTGTATTAACTGTTTTAATTCAGTTTGGTTTTTCTAATATAATATTGCCTGCGGCAGAGATCGCTAATGGGAGTATAAGAGAAGCGTTATCGATCCCTTTTCAGCAGACAGCAAGATACATACAAAGGCATGGGGACGAGGTGACAGAACAGGAGCGGGAGGCAATTAACGCTGTGTTGCAGTATGATGTTTTGGCGGAGATATATTCATCTGATATCTCAGATCCGGTTAAAGGTACATTTCGGATTGATACAGATAATGAGAAGCTAATAAATTATTTTAAAGTTTGGTTTGCTATGTTTTGGAAACATCCTGAGACGTATGCGGCAGCAACGATAAGTAATTATTATGGTTATTTCTATCCTGTTGTAAATGATATACAGAAGTTGTATAGGACAAGTGTTGGTAGTATGTATAATGCTGGTAGGGATGGATATTTTGAATTTTCTAATATTTATGATGAAGTACATGTATGGCTTAGGGATTTATGTTCTCTATATGATATGGTATGGATGAAGACTCCGGTAATAAATATTCTTATGACAAGTGCATTTTATGTGTGGGTAGTTCTGACTGGTTGGTTGATGAAGCTGGGCAGAGGGGACAAATGTGGCTTTGCATTTATGCTTGTGTTCGGTTTGACGACACTGACGGCTCTAGTAGGACCATGTAATGCAATTGATTATGAGAGGTATATTTATCCATTAATTTTAGGATATCCTATTATTTTAGGTGTGTTATTTTACGAAGAATGAAAGAATTATATTTTAGAAAAGAGGATGTGTGAAATATGGTATATGACTGTTTTCAGTTTTTTAATGAACTGGATATCCTGAAAATAAGATTAAATATTCTAAATTCTGTAGTGGACAAATTTGTAATTAGTGAGGCGACAGAGACTTTTTCTGGTCTAAAAAAGCCTTTATATTACGAAGAGAATAAATATTTGTTTGCAGAGTTTGCAGATAAAATTATTCATGTGGTGGTTGATGATACTCCTGAGGGCGGCACACATGAGCGCGATACATTCCAGAAAAATGCAGTGACCCGAGGGCTTTCAGTCTGTAAAGATGAGGATATTATTCTGTTCAGCGATCTTGACGAAATTCCAAATCCTGATAAAATTCGCGAGATTTTGCAGAACTTTCAAGAGGATAAAATTTATCATTTTGCACAGCGGCTTTTTTATTGTTATCTCAATATGGAAGAAGTCTCTGGAAATTTGCTGTCCTATGCGGGAGAGTTTGAGGGTGTAACACATAAGAAATGGATTGGAACAAAAATGTTAAGCTATCGGTTGCTAAGAGAACAACATTTGCTGCTTGGTGAACTTCGCTTTCCAGAGCGCAAAGAAATTGGGATTCGCGTGGAGGATGGGGGCTGGCATTTTGGCTATATGGGTGGCCATGGCGAAAAAGATATTAGAAAGCGAGTGCAGGAAAAAGTCGTTTCAGCGGCACATCAGGAGTATAATTCCAGACATGTATTGTCCAATGTGACAGACCAGATTAAGGATGGAAAGGATATATTTGGGCGCAATGCGCAGTTTGTCCGATGTGAGATTGACGAGACTTTTCCGCGCTATATCCGAGAACATCAAAAAGAGCTGGATTTTCTAATTATGAATGAGGAAAAAGGAGTGCAAAAAGCACTTCGCAGAATAAAAGTAATTGTAAAAAACAGTTGTTATCAAATATTGGTTGCAATGAAACGAATGGGCAGAAAAATTCTTAGGAAATGAGGTATCGTATGGGCAGGAAAGTTTCAATCTGTATTCCCTGTTATAACAATGCAGCGGAAGTAAAACGCCTGTTAGATTCCATATATTGTCAGGACTACACAGATTTTGAAGTCAATATTTCCGATGATTCGACTGAGAATGCCACAGAAAGACTTGTAAGAGAACACTATTCGGGTGTAAACTATTGCCATAACACAAAACCATATGGACATATTTTTAATTGGAATGCTGCAATTCGCATGGCACAAGGAACCTACATTAAGATTATGTTTAGTGATGACTGGTTTACTTTTCCTGATAGTCTTGGTAAACTTGTCGAGCTGCTTGATAAGAATCCGAATGCGGTGCTTGCTTTTTCTGGGAGTCGGCAAGTGATGTTGGACGGACAAAATATAAATACATTGCATCACGCATCAGCGCACGAAACAAACAGTTATGACCGCTTTGCAGACAATGATTTTATAGAGAGGTTGCGCGGGGACTATAAAAATCTTTTCTTAGGGAATCAGATTGGGGCGCCAAGTGCTACACTCTATCGGCGCGGCAGTGAACTGACATTTTTTGATGAGCGCAGCAACTGGGCATCTGATATGTTTCTCTATTTTGATTTGCTTGAAAAGAATCCAGTATTTGCATATACAAGAGAGCCACTCATTTCCATTGGTGTCCATGAAAAACAGTATACAGAGAGTTTTTCGGAGAACGATTTGCGGATTTACAATGATTACCGATATATGTATCTAAAATATCACTTGCAGGAAAGTGTAGCGTGCAGCGCATATTTTACAGAAAAGTTTCTTTTAAAATATCATAGAGGACTGCAAGAGGCAAAAGAACTAGGGATTAGCAAACACATGTTTTTTCAAAAATGGTTCGCAGAGCAGAAGGCGGCAGTACAGTGCTTTTTGCAAAACAGGATGCGGCTGTATCGCACGGGAAGGAAACAATAAGAATGGAAAAGACAGAAAATTTCTTTTTAATTCATAATTTTAATACAATACCGACAGATTTAATTGAGCTATGTAACGATTATATAATATATGATTGTTCTGATAATCAGGAAGTCAAGACAAAACTCCATCAAATGAATCTATCTATAAAAGATGTTGAAAATACTGGGCATAATATAACAAGTTATTTTTCTTATTTTGCAGAATATTATGATTCCTTGCCAGAAGTTCTTTGTCTGTTAAAAGGAAATATGATTGGGCGGCATTGTTCGATGGGCTTTTTTCAACAGGTATATCAAAACAAAAGCTTTACTTTTTTGTATGAAGAAAAACAGTACTGGGATAAATATTCTAAATACAATGAAAATAAGGAGCAGAATGTGCTAGGAGATGCTTTTCTTGCCATGGAAAATATGTATATTGAGAAAAACAATTCTTGGTATGTACAGTCTCCCAATCATCCCAAGAAATATTTTAATGATGTGGATGACCTGATGCGTTTTATTTATCAAGATCCAATGATTCCGCAGTATTTTGCTTTTTCGCCCGGTGCCTGTTATATTGTAAGGCGGGAACAGATTCAAATGCACAGCAAAGCGTTTTATTGGAATCTAAATAAATTAATGAATTATGGGTTGGATCCTGGATTTCCTTCCGAGGCACATCAGATAGAACGATTGCTGCCAATTCTCTTCACTTCTCACAGCGAAGTAAATGCGTGGATGAATGATGAGGCAGCATTTGAGAGAAAGCTGCCAGAGTGCAGCGCCTATATACAGTACAAGTACGAGAACCGACCAAGACGTTTTAAGAAAATCCGAAAAGCGCTGGGGCTGATTCAATAGGAGGGGCACAATGAAGTATGGTCAGGCAAAGAAGATAGGCGAAGCGTGTTTCTGGCTTGGATTAATGATAGAATTGTTGATTGTGATTGTGGACAAAAGTGCATATATTAATCCGTTAGAGAGTCAGTTATTTCGATTGACATTTCTGCTGTTCTGTATAAAAATCGCTTTGACCAAGTATTCGACAAAAGAATGGATATATATTTTGTTGACTGGTAGTCTGCTGTTTGTGTCTTATCGAATCAATGAAAAAGATGAGGCAGTACGAGTGGTTGCCTTTATCGCTTCCTGCAAAGGGATAGAGATAAAAAAGATGATGAAGGTAGTGTTTTGGGTTACTTTTACAGGTTGTATGATGCTGATGCTGCTGTCTGTGACAGGGCTTTATGGAAGTATCTCTATGACTGCTGATTTTGGAAGAGGCAGTCAGGGGGAACAGCTTTTTGAGACAAGGTATACATTAGGTATGGGACACCCAAACGCGCTGCATGGTATGCTCTGGCTTGTCGGTATATTGGCATTTTACTGTTATGCAGATAGAGCAAAATGGTATTGGTTTGTTTTATTTCCGGTAATTGATATTATACTGTTTTTATTCACAGACTCAAAAACTGGATTCTTGGTGTGGCTTATGTCTGCCGCATTGATTCCTATAATGAAATATGGCAAAAGATGTAGAGAAGCAAAAGGAGTTTATCTGTTAGGGGCTGCTGTTGTGATAGGATGTATTGCTTTTTCTATGATTGGTTCTCATGTGGAGAATACTTATTTCACAACGGACTCATTGATGCATAAGCTGGATAAGGTATTGAATGGCAGATATCAAAGCTGCTATGCGGTTGAGGCAGCGCGGCTTGAAAACTGGAAATGGTTTGCTGCTGCGGAAAATACAGAATACTTTGATGCAGGATTTGTCAGGCTGTTTTACTGGTATGGAATTATACCTGGTATCCTTTATATTCTGATGAATTTTTATCTTTTATATCAAAGTTATAAAGAAAAAGACATTGTTCTATTCTGTATGGTGGTCATTTTCTCCATTTATAATTTAATGGAGGCGCACTTTATTTCAGTGTATCTTTTAAGAAATTATCTCTTTGTACTAATGGGGTATTATTGGTATCAGCCATTTGCAGAGAAACAGGAGTTTGAAGGATATTTTTGGCAGGTGAAAAAACTGCTGGGAAAGGCGTAGACAATGAAACTGGTAAGTGTGATTGTGTTGTCATATCGTTCTGCAGAGACAATTGTCGAGACACTTGATAGTATTAAAAACCAAACATATTCCAATATTGAACTGATTGTAACAGATGACGCCTCGCCTGACAATACAGTGCAGGTCGTGCGAAAATGGATTACAGAGAACAAAGGGACACTTGCGTCTATAAAACTTGTTACGTCTGATAAAAATACAGGGCTTCCTGCTAATATTAATAGAGGGCTTAAGGTGGCAAAAGGAGCATATTATAAGGGGATTGCTGGAGATGACTACATGACAAAAGACGCCGTTGAAAGTTATGTTCAATTCTGTGAGGAAAATCCAGGTGTATTTCCAATTGCAAAAGTAGAATTATTTAATGATAAGAATCCAAATGCGGTGTATGCAGATGTACAGGCGTATTGTGACAGATGTTATGAGTTTGCTAGGAAAGAGCGGCAGGAACAATATCGCATGTTATTGATTCAGAATCGAATTGTGGCGCCGTCCGCTACATTTTATACGATGGATTTTATCAAAAAGGTTGGCGGCTATGATGAGCGCTACAGGTGGTTTGAGGATTATCCAATGAATTTGGAAGTTCTTCATGCAGGTTATGAGTTTGGATTGTTGGACAAGCAGATTGTGTATTATCGCATGTCAGATAAATCCGTCACAGCATCAAATCTGCGGGAACTAAAAAAAGCGGAGAGAAAGCTCTTTTTTCAGAAACGATTTTGGTATATGTGGCAGAATGGCATGGGATGGGAGGCAGTCAAACAGTGTAAAAGTTGGCTGAAGATTGCACAAAACTAATGTTTTAAAACAAAACAATAAAAAGGATTACAAAATGAATATATTAATCATACCTGCTTTTTTTCAGACGAAAAAGAATCCAACTCTTGGAAGCTTTTTCTGGGATCAGGCATTGGCACTAAAGCGTGCAGGGCATACAGTGACAATATTCTATAGCGACACTTATTCTGTAAAATGCATGAAAGATTATATGAGATATGAGGAAGAGTCTGTGTCTGAAAAAGAAGGAATTCTAATATATCGTAGACGTTTTTTCTGTCTTCTAAAACATGGAATAGAAGGATATCGCGAAGTCTTTGCAAAAGGAATTTTGCAGCTGCATGAAAAGTATTGCGCTGAAGTAGGTCCCTTAGATGTTATTCATGCACACTGTTGTGTCTGGGCGGGGTATGCAGCGATGCGATTGTCAGAAAAAGTAGGTATTCCGTATGTTATAACAGAACATGCGACCTTGTTTGAACTTCACAGAGATCAGATTTGCAAATCCAATGACCATTATATTAGACAAGCATTTGAGAAGGCAGCAAAAGTAATTTGTGTAAGTCGAGCATTTGCAAAACTGATATCGGAATACAGACCTTCCAATGATATTGAAGTGATTGGAAATGTTGTTGATTTTGAGCAATTCAAACCGTGCGCATGTGATTCACATCAGGAGGTGCGTTTTTTGACTGTTTGTTATATGAATACGTATGATCAGTTAAAGAAAAAAGGAATCGATATTCTTTTGAAGGCATGGAAGGAATTTTCCAGAAAATATAGTACGGCAAAGCTTTTTATTGGCGGTGGTGGACAGGCAGCGCAAAAAGCGGTAGAATGGTGCAAGGAATATAATATAATGAATTCTGTAGAGTTTTTAGGAAGTCTGAATCGTAGTCAAGTAGTATCTCATATGCAACAGTGCGACTGTTTTGTGCTTCCAAGCCGCTATGAAACTTTTGGTGTGGTCTATATTGAAGCAATGGCTTGCGGAAAACCAGTGATTGCAGTGGCAAACGGCGGACCAGATGATTTTGTGAAAGGTTTTAATGGAATGTTGATAGAGCCAAATGATATCGCAGGTCTTCAACATGTTTTAGAACAGATGTACAATGAATGTAAAACATATGATTCAGGCATGATTCGGATATTTGCACAAAATCGATTTAGTGAACAAGCCATTACCCAACAGTTAGAACAGACTTATCAGCTAGTTATAGGGAAAGGATAATAAAATGGAAGAAATATTTGTGTCTGTTCTTACGCCATGTTATAACAGTGAAAGTACAATAGAGCAGACTTTGATAAGTATAGAAAATCAGACCTATAAAAATATAGAATATATTATAATTGATGGCGGCTCTGTTGATCGCACATTAGCATTGATTGAAGAACACCGCAACAGGCTTCCACAAAGGATTACGATTGTATCTGAGAAAGATCATGGCATATATGATGCTATGAATAAGGGAATTTGTCTTGCAAAGGGACAGTTAATAGGAATTGTCAATAGTGATGACTGGTATGAAAAGGATACGATTGAACAGGCTGTAAGACATTATCAGAATAATTCCTATGAGGTAGTGTATGGAATGCAGCGAAATTACTTTAAAAATAAAGAAAAATCAATATTTATTTATCATCATGATTTCCTTTCAGAGCAGATGATAACACATTCTACTTGTTTTGTGACAAAACAGGCGTATGATCGCTTTGGATTATTTGATACAAAATATCATTCTGCTGCAGATTATGATTTAATGCTGCGCTTTTGGGAATCGCAGCAGGTCGTTTTTACTCCTGTAATGCAGGTGATGTCCAATTTTCGATTGGGAGGAATGTCATCTAGTCAAAAGGGTGTTCGCGAAAATGCATTGATTCGTTATACGCGGGGATATATTTCCAGAAAGCGCTATAATTATATTGTGCTTAAAAGTCGTTTATATGAGTGGCTGCATAAAAATAATCGAGGAGAAAAACATTGAAAATAGTGAATGAGTTTATAAAAAATTTATGCAGAAGACTAAATATTCAATTTCGTAAGATAGACCCTAGGCGAAGTGAAAATATTGTTTTGGGAATTAACTATGATTGTCTGAAAGAACAAAAAAAGATTCTGATTAGCTATATGGATTATGGAAGAACAGCATATTCGATAAGACATACAATCTCTCATACAAATCTACAAGAAATGTTTCAACTGATTAAAGTATTGATTGATATGGATTTTTGCATTGATGTTTGTGGGTGCAATAATGAAGATGCAGCAGCAGAAATTCCGTCAAATTATTATGATTATATTTTGGGTTTTGGAGATATGTTTCGACTGGCGAAAGAGAGAAATCCGAAAGCTTATACGATTATCTATATGACGGAAAATCCGTATTTTATATCAAGAAAAAGGGAACAAGAGCGAATAAATTATTATTATGAAAGAACAGGGAGAAAAATCTCTTTTGCCAGAACTGGTAAGTTTTACCATGAAGGTGATGAATTACTTGCAGATGCAGTAATCTGTCTAGGGGAAACAAAATATTTTAAAAATAAGATAGTAAGACGTGTGTATCCTACGGCTATTAAAAATAAGAAGTATGTGAATAATATTTGTGATAAGAGAAGAAGTACAAATTTTATTGTGCTTGGAGTCAAGGGATTTGTACACAAAGGAAATGATTTACTGATAGAAGTCTTTAAAAAACATGTTGAGTGGCGGTTGTATTTATGTGGCAGGGAAATTGAACAGGAGTGTAAGAAAATAGGCTGTGTACGGTCAGAGAATGTTGTTGACTGTGGTTTTGTAGAAATAGAATCTCAAAAGTTTCTGGAGCTTGTAAGCGAATGTACATTTATTTTGCTTCCATCTTGTTCAGAAGGAATGTCAACAGCTCTTTTGACAGGGATGAGGCATGGATTGATACCTGTCACAACAAAAGGCACTGGTATGGATGAACTATATGAATACTGCCAATATTTTGAGGGATACCATATTGATCAAATAGAAAAAAAACTCATAGAATTAACAAAGATGGGAAAAGAAGAGATTAAAAATATGAGTGATAATATATATGAATATGCAAATCAAATTTTTAGTATAAGTAGTTATGCTAAAAATTTGAGGGAAATATTTGAAGATATCATGTAGAATCATAAAGAATTGCGTATGAACTTATAAAGGAGACGAAAAAGAAAAGGGAATAGCGGATGAAACTCGCAGTAATATCACTCAATACAGAACAAAAAAATCTAAGCCAATATTATAATTCTCAAGCGGAGGGTATGGCAAAGGCTTTAGCTGCAATAGGACATAAAGTGACTGTCTATCATCTTATACCAGATTTAAATGAGGAGAAAGAAACAATCCAAAAAGGTCAAATTCAAACAATATATCTGAAATGCAAACATTTAGGGAAACATGCGTTTGTGGATATGGATAAGCTTGATAAGGATATCGTATGTTATATTACAGCTTCTGATAATTATTTGCTTCTTGGTCGTTTCTATAGATGGTGTAAAAAAAATCAAAGCCTATGCCTTCCCTATATTGGTGTGGTGCACAGTAACAATAACTGTGCATGGAAGAGAAAACTTGTGGATTTCTTTTGCAATAATGTAAAATACTATAAAAGGATTCCTACCGTTGTAAAAACACCAGCGCTTGCAGAAGAATTAAAGGCACAAGGGGCAAAAAATATTTATACAGTTCCTGTAGGGCTTGACAAAACGCTTTTAAAAGAGGATTATTTAGATTATAACATTAGAAATTTATTGGAAAAATATGGTTTTGGTGAAAGTGATAGAGTGATTCTTTTTGTGGGCAGAATGACGGCAGAAAAGCAACCTATAAAAATGATTGATATTTTTTATAAAATCTATCAGAAAAACACACAATTTCGGCTTGTTATGATTGGACAAGGAGAACTTGCAAATGCGGTTCAGCAAAGGATAACAAAGCACAACTTAATGCCATATATTACGATTTATAATAAGGTGCCAAACGATAAAATGTGGGAGTTATATAGAATTTCTGAATGCTATGTTAATTTAAATGCACATGAAATTTTTGGAATGGCTATTTTAGAGGCAATGTATTATGAATGTACGGTAATTGCTTTGAATGCACCTGGGCCTGCATATATAATAGAAAACAATGTATCGGGTTATCTTTGTGAAAATGAGGCAGAAGTTGTTGAAAAAGTTATATCTTGTGGTAGTGACCAGATGGGTAATGTTGCAAAGAAACGTGTTTTGGATTGTTTTACTTGGGATAAGTCCGCACAGATTCTTTTGGAAATCATAAGGGATTGTGCCCTGTAGCACTAATACATGGAGGAACAAGGAATATGCAGATAAAATGCAATGTACTTGACAGGCAGTTTCAGATGTACCAAGAAGAATATGAACAGGCAGTGCTGCGCGTACTGCGTTCAGGCTGGTATGTGCTGGGAAATGAAGTCAGACAGTTTGAGGAAGCGTTTGCACGATTTACTGGAAGGAAATATTGTGTTGGATTAAATTCAGGACTAGATGCGCTTGTTATGTCGGTAAGGGCACTTGGCATTGGCAGAGGTGACGAAGTGATTGTGCAGGCAAATACCTATATTGCAACAGTGCTTGGCATTACTGAAAACAATGCAACTCCTGTGTTTGTTGAACCTGACGAATATTTTAATATGGACGCAAACAAGATAGAACAGGCAATTACGGACAGGACGAAGGCGATAATGGTAACACATTTGTATGGTCAGGCGTCTGAAATGACAAAAATAGTGAATATTGCAATGAAGCATCGTCTACAAGTCATCGAAGATTGCGCACAGTCTCATGGAGCATGTTTTGCTGGAAAGATGACAGGAACGTTTGGCATTTCAGGATGTTTTAGCTTTTATCCAACAAAAAATCTGGGCGCATTTGGTGATGCGGGTGCTGTTGTTACAGATGATGAGATACTTGCAGAAAAACTGCGTATGATGCGCAATTATGGCAGTAAAGTGAAGTATCACAATGAGATAGAAGGGATTAATTCGAGGCTTGATGAAATGCAGGCCGCTCTTTTGCGGGTAAAATTATCCCACTTGCAAGAGCTAAATGACGAGAGAAAAATGTTGGCCCAACGATACAATGAAGGGATAACAAACCCAATAGTTTGTTTGCCGAAAGTAAGAGATGGTGCGGAGAGCATTTATCATCAGTATGTAGTAAAATGTGTGTCTCGGGATTCTCTGCAAAAGTCATTGGAACAAAGTGGTATACAGACACAAATACATTACCCAATACCGCCTCATTTGGCGCAATGTTATCATTTTCTTGGATACAAAAAGGGGGATTATCCCATTACAGAATCTTATGCAAAGGAAGTTTTGAGTTTACCTATTTATACAGGAATGATATTGGAAGAACAGGATTATGTGATAGAGCAGATTAATGCATTTAGAAATCATTAAGGAATTGTAGGAAAA
>DEPD01000177.1 GCA_002358575.1 Lachnospiraceae bacterium UBA3401
TTTTATTAGCAGGCTTTCTTATAAAGTTTTTATATAATCAGTTTCACATATACATCTATCCTGTACCTACTGGTATTGTAGGCATATAAAATTCTGCTTTCCCCCTTTCCTGTTAAAAATAATGTGATACTGATTTATACATAATTTTAATGCTATACACAATTATTTACGTCAAAAAATAGATTATCTTAATATCCCTTGCAGAAAGTGACCTGTTTTTGCAGAAAATGACCATACAATAAAAATCCTCTTGACTCAAATCTAAGTTCAATTCAAAAGGATTTTTTCTCTATATGCTTTTCTGCCCTATCCACCTATTACTGTTTCATATCTATTGTAATACATCAACTTTTTACCACTTATTGTCTTTCTCTAAAACAGCCACCCAAATATGTTCCATCATCAATACTATAAATCCCAATAGCCTCACAATTTTCAATCTTACCTACTTTGTAATGCTCAAACCCCTCTGGATAATATATTTTTACTATATACACCTTTTCATCTTTATCTAAACTAGCATCAACATCATCAGTCCATCCTAGATTTTGAAAATCTGCATATGTCATTATATCTGCAAATTCAACTTTTCCACCGTCCTTTTTAATTTGCTCAATGTCAATAATATTTAAACTGTTTTCTATTGTAAACTCAGTTGTATTTTCATCAATAATTATACCTTCATTGCTATCTTCTTGACCTATTTGTTCATTACTTTCAGTCTCAACCGTATTCTCGTTATTTATTACATCATTATCTACACTATATTGCTCCAAAATATCACTACTATTTTCTTGACTTATTCGTTCATTACTTGTAATCTCAACCGCATTCTCGTTATTTATTACATCATTATCCACACTGTATTGCCCCAAAATATCACTACTATTTTCTTGATTTATTTGTTCACCACTATCATTTTTCACTTCCATCTCACTTTTTTCCGATGTGCCTCCAGTAATCATGCTTGTTAGTAGAAAAATACATATTAGAATAATCTTTCTCATACTTTACCTTTCCTCCCCACAATTTGTTTTCCCACATTTTTACATAAAATGTGGGAAAACAAATGTATTATGACTATCTATCTACGCTTCTAAAACTACCGCCTAAGTATTCGCCTGTTGCTGCATCATATATTCCGGTTGCCAAACAATGATCAATGAAGCCTGCTCTAACATGTTCATAACCATCAGGATAATACACTTGTGCTACAAATACTACCCTATCTTTTGCAATTTCAGTTGAAACAGTTGCCTGATCATCAAAACTTAAATAATCTGAATATGTCATATACTCATTTGTGATTACCTCACCGCCATTACTCTCTAAATTATACATAGTAACTACATCAGAGCGACTCATTTGCAATCCAGATAATATTTCGCTATTGCCTTCCAAAACCGGATCTGGATTTGTTATAAGCGGCATATCATCCGCACTCATAGTATCTGATTCAGAATTTTCATTGAAAGCAGATTTTGCAGCAGATTTTGATGTATATATTGCAGAGTATTTGGTTTTCCAAGAAGCACTTACATTATCACTACCTACACTAAGTGTCCCGCTTCCCCAATTTTTCCACCCAGATGATGTAAGCCTTTGAATTGATCTTTCATTCCACTGTGCGGATGTTGCTGTTGACTCATTGGTTTCTAATCCCACATCAATACTGTCACAACTTGTTGCAAAATTGTCATATGTACGCCTTAGTGTATAATCTACATACACACCCCAACTATTTGTTCCATCACGCTGAATTTGGAATGAATGTGATGTTCCATCCGCTGTGCTTGGACCTATTATTTTGTACTCTGAATACCCAATGCTATTATCATGACTTCCAGTTGCCGTGTAAAATCCATGATGATATTCCAGATTACCTCCCGGTTCAGCTATAGCACCATCCATAAATCCATTCTCAATCCATTTTTTTCCACTTCCAACCCATGTAGTATGTAAAATAAACCTCGATGAATTTGCCGCAGACCAATTCGCATTTAACGGTTGAATTGTCGCATAGAAATAAGAACCATGCCCATTTGACTCTGTATTTTTTGCTATTGCATATTGCCTAGAATAACTTGCATTTGCTTCCATTGTAACAGCTCCCATTAGTAAAACAACAGCGAGCGCAAATGATAATAACTTAAATTTTTTCATCATATTTTTCTCCCTTCAATAATGTTTATAATAAGCACGAATTATTCTATCAATATATTGCTATTTAATAAATATTCATTCCCTTTCTTTCTTAGCAAAATTAATATATTATAGAATAACCTGTTACTTTTTGTGTATTAAGCTGAACCTGTGTTTTTCATATGTTAATGTTAGCACACACTTGTCTATATGAAAATGCCCCTTGCAGAAAGTGACCTGTTTTTGCAGAAAATGACCATCAAAATAAAAAATCCCCCTGAATCAAACCTAAGTTCAATTCAAGAGGACTTTTCTCTATCGGCTTTTTCCGCTCTTTACAGGCACATTCTTTGTCGCTTTATCCGTTGCCATCGCTTTTGCTGTTTCCTGCTGGTGTGCTTCAAACGCCTCCGCCCCATACTGGAACTCCGGCTCTGCCACCATTGCAAGTTCAACCGGATTAACAGCCTCCATGCTGTCAACGCTGCCCATTTCCCGTTCTGCCTTATCCGTCTGGTACTGTTTTACCTCTGCGGCAAGCTGCTCTGTCTTTTCTATAGCGGCATCCGCACAGTTCAGGATACCGGACAGCAGCTTTCTCTTTGCCTGAAAAGGCTTCTTTATCAGCTCTGTCTTTGAGAACTTCTTCTCCCCGTACTCCTTTTCTGGTTTATCCGCAAAGGTACGGAACGTGTTGGCGATCTTCTGTCCGGCTTCCCTCATGCCTGTGCCGAAAGCGTCTATTTTTCCAATGCTCTTATCCACGTCTGCTATGGACTCCTGCACGTTCTGGCGGATACCCTCTAATTTCTTCTTAATTCCAAGAAACTCCGCCACTTTGTTCAGGGCTGCTTTCCCTTTCTGCTTTGCCGCCGTCACGATTTCCCCTGCCTTTGCCTTGATCTCTGCCTTGACCTCAAACAGTTTTTCTTTCATGGCTTTGCAGTCCTGTTCCAGCTTGCCTACTGCCCTTTTGAGTGACTGTTTCAGCCCTTTCTCTGCCTCACGTTCTTCCATCTTATGAAGCTGGTCCTTTACCGTCACAAGCTCCTCTAAGACCGAATCCATCTTTTTCTCCATAACATCGACATACGCCGCCATTTCAAAGATGCTGTTTGCAGCCTCTTTCATATTGTTTTTACGGAGCAGGTCGAGCAGCTCCATGAGATTTTTTTCCTTTGTAAGTTCCACGTTTGCTGTCATTTCCATTTTTCTTTTCCTTTCCGCAGGGCGGTTGCCCGCCCTGCCTTTTTCTGTTTACTGGTTCTGCCTAGCGGAACGGCAGCGGCTCCCCGCTGGCTTTCATAAAGCCCCTGTCATCGGTCTGCATCTGCTGTGATGCACGTTCCTTTCCCTCCTGCACTGCCTGTTCCTTTGCCTGCTGGTACGTTTCAAGCACCGCATCGTTGATTTTTTCCCTGAACTCCTTTGTGATCGGGAAACAAACGTCCCTGTACCTGTTGCCTGCCTTATAGGACGGCATTGCCACGAACATTCCGTTCTTTCCCTCCACCACGCTTACATTGCCTACCGCAAAGCTGTCATTCAGCACGATGCTCGCAAGACCTACCATGTTGCTGCCCTCACGCTCAAAAGGCGTTACCCTTACCGTAAACTCTGGCTCGTCCGGCTCCATCTTGACCTCTGCCTTGCCCGTCTGCTCCATTTCGTCATAGAGCTTTAAGATGTCGCTGTACAGTTCCTCACGGAACTCCTTCGTGATCGGGTTGCAGACGTCCTTATAGACCAGATTGTTGTGTTCGTCCCTCTCCTTTGTGCGGAAACTGGGCATGGACACGAAGTTGCCCTTGCTGCCCTCAAGCACCGCCACATTCGTGACCTTGAAGCTGTCCCCGAACACGAGGGTTGCAAATGCCCTCACACTCTTTTCCGGGTTGTTTACTGCGTTCAACTGAATTGAATACTACATAAGTTCCTCCTTTTCTGTCCTTTCTGGACGATGAAATATTATTTTGTTATCTGAACTGCCTTTCCTTTTTAAAGTGTCAGGCAGGTTCATTCTTCCGCTAGCAGGCTTCCGTCCGGCATACGGATAAAACAGGATAATTGCCCCAACTGCCCTAAATCCATGTCCGTTTTCCCATGAAGGTAATTTGCAAGGGTTATCAGGAAGCCATCCTGCTCATAGTAAAGCCATTCGTCCTGCCCTTCCTCTTTCACGACGGTTACTGCAAAGTCAGGCAGATAGCCGTCCTCCTCCCCGTCATAATTGCAATAAACGCCTTCATGCAGGTTCAGCCCCAGTTCGGGGATATGCACCTGCCACCCGCTGATGACGATCTGGTAATCCTCATCGCTTTCCATGATGTCGTCCAGCACTTCCGCAAGCTGTTCCATCCCTGCAAGGATTTCTTCCACTTCCCCCAGTCTGTATGCTTTTTCCATAGACAATATCCTCCTTAATCCCTTTTACCTCGCAAGGTTCCTGTTCCAACTGTTCCGGTGTGCATTTTCCTTTCAGCCACTGATGCACCGTGTCCACGAAGTTTTCTTCCGCATCATACAAAAATTCTTTATCCGATTTGTCATAAATGACGGTCAGGAAATACAGCGGTTCAAACTGCCCGTCTGCCATGTGGCAGAAAAATCCCTCATGCACGTTGATTTCATGGCGTGGCAGATAGACATGGACGCCGCTTGTCAGCAGTATGCCGCCGTCCATTTCCGTCTGCCTGTCCGGTTCCGTCGGCTCGGCTTCACATCCCCGCAGAATGTCCTCTATCGTGCCAAACTGGTACTCCGTTACATTCTCTTCCATGCTATTGTGCCTCCTTATAAATACAGTGGTAAATTAGGCGCATTGTCCCGCTGTTCTCACAGGTCAGCAGGGTAAGCTCCGTTTCTGTCCCCTGCGCTTTTACCGAATTATCATACGGTCCCACGACTTCCCATGAAACAACCTCATACTGGTGTATATTTCCGTCTTTATCTATAATCTTTACTGTGTTCCCCTCTGAAAGCCTGTTCAGGTACTTAAAATAAGTGCCGTATCTGCTCCCCCGGTGTCCGGCAAGCACACAGTTCCCGGTACTTCCGACTGCCGCGGTGTCGGATATATGCCCGATCCCATAGGCAAGCTGCCTACTGTCCGCTCCTTGCACAATGGGATATTTCAAATCTAAGGCTTCTATCTCGATCAGACCGATCACGTCCCCGGACGAAAACAGGGCTGCATCCTCTTCACTAACGGGGGATTTGGTATCCGCCGCCTCCGTCTCTGTTTCCCTTTCTTCCTCTTTTTCTCCATCCTCCTTATGCTCCTGTTCCACGTTTTGTTCAAACTGTTCCATCAGTTCATTTGTCTTTTGATTTCCGTAGAAATGATAGAAAAGTGGGACTGACATAACTGCCAGTCCCACCGTAATGAATATTGCTGCCAAGATTTTACGCATCATCTTCCCTCCTCGTATAATAAGTTTATAGCCAGTCAGAACAGGCTATAGACTTATTCTTTTTTGATATAGATGCAGGATGATTTCTAAGAAAGCTCCCTCTCCATCCCTTTCACATCTATACAGTTAATAGTTTCCCTTCTAATTTCTTTCTATATAGATGTGAGGAGTTTCTGATGGGTTCTGTGAGGGGTTCCCCCATATGCACTAACTT
>DEPD01000126.1 GCA_002358575.1 Lachnospiraceae bacterium UBA3401
ACGTAGGCGTAGCGGGCTACGGCGAGGCTTTTTGGCATGCATAATCGGAGAAATAGCCAAGTCAACATGCGTCAGTTATTTTTCTACAGTTCCTTAGTCTGAAATTGGATTCGCCCGTAATTTTTTGGGAAAGAATAAAAATAGAAGGGCGATGTTTACTTTGGAAAATGAATTTTTAAATGAACCAGATTACATTCAGGAGCTGGTGGACCTGGTTCGCAGTGGTGAGTGCAGAGAGAAAATTGCAGAGGAGCTTACAAACTATCATGATAATGATATCTCCAATGCGCTGGATAAGCTCAATGGTGAGGAGCGTAAAGTACTCTATCATACTCTCGGTGATGAGCGTGTGTCAGAAATATTTGCCTATCTGGATGACCCTGGCAAGTATCTTGGAGAGTTAGAGCTGAAACATGCGGCGGATATTATCGAGAACATGGATGCTGATGATGCGGTGGATGTGCTTGAGGAAGTTGACGAGGAAATCAGGAAACAATTAATTGAATTGATTGACGAGGAGTCAAAAGAAGATATCAGACTTATCTGCTCTTATGAGGAAGATGAGATTGGCAGCAAGATGACCACGAATTTTATTGAGATTGGCAGAAGTCTGACAATCAAACAAGCAATGCGTTCCTTGATTGCGCAGGCGGAGGAGAACGATAATATTTCCACATTGTTTGTGGAAGATGACGACGGGACTTTTTATGGGGCAGTCGATTTAAAGGACTTGATTGTGGCTAGAACTTATATGGATTTGGAATCTTTGATAACACAGTCATTTCCATATGTGCGGGATCATGAGACAATCTCGGAGTGCATTGAGCGCCTAAAGGATTACGCCGAGGATTCTATTCCAGTATTGAATGACAAGAATGAGCTGATTGGCGTTATCACGGCGCAGGATATTGTTGAGGTCGTGGATGATGAGCTGGGAGATGACTATGCGAAACTTGCTGGTATGACGGAGGAGGCAGAGCTTGAGGAATCGCTGGGCGAGAGTATTAAGAAACGCCTGCCGTGGCTGGTTGTCCTGCTGGGGCTAAGTATGTGTGTATCTACTGTGACAAGCTTGTTTGAGGGGGTTATTGCGCAGCTTGCCATTATTGTGAGTTTTCAGTCAGTGATACTGGGAATGTCAGGAAATGTGGGAACGCAGTCGCTTGCTGTGACAATCCGTCTTCTGATGGATGAGAATCTAGAAACTAGACAAAAAATTGGTATGATTTTCCGAGAGATGCGGATTGGATTTTCAAATGGATTGATTCTTGGAATTTTATCGTTTGTATTAATAGGCGGCTACTTGTGTTTGCTCAAAGGCAAATCGCCACAGTACGCATTTGCAATCTCGCTCTGCGCTGGGATTGCGCTCTTGATAGCAATGACGATTTCAAGCATTGTGGGCACGTCTGTGCCAATGTTTTTTAACAGGATACATGTGGACCCTGCTGTGGCATCTGGCCCTCTAATTACAACGGTGAATGATTTAATTGGGGTTGTCACATACTATGGTGTGGCATGGTTTTTATTAATCCATCTTTTAGGGTTGGGATAATGCAGTTTGAGAATCGTTTATAACCAAAATTTTACAATGAATAAAAATCCATTATATACAAATACTAGCAATACAGTTTTATAAATATTATGAACATGTATTTTGATTCTATGAAGGGAAATGCGCTGTCAGAACAGTTTAGATTGATTGTGAAAGTGTTTTGTACCTTCATGGCATAATATAGGCTGACATTATAGTTTGCTAGAAATGGAGGAAATATCGGTGAAGGCTACGGGAATAGTGCGTAGGATTGACGATTTGGGACGTGTTGTCATACCAAAAGAAATCAGGAGGACTTTGAGAATAAGGGAATCCGATCCGCTTGAAATTTTTACAGATCATGAGGGTGCAATTATCTTAAAAAAATACTCGCCAATCGGTGAGCTTGGAAGTTTTGCAAAGCAATATGCAGAGAGTCTCTCACAAGTGTCGGGGCATTTGGCGCTGATTGCGGACAGAGACCAGATTATAGCGGCGGCAGGCAGCAACAGCAAGCAAGTGCTTGGAAAGTCTGTCAGCAAGGCTTTGGAGGAAAAGATGAACTCGCGCGAGACAGTGTGTTCATCGCGCAGTGATAAAGATTATGTGTCTGTGACAGATGATGAGACTGAGGAGTACCAGCATGAAGTCATCATACCTATTATTACGCAGGGAGATGTGATTGGTGCGGTTGTGTTGCTGTCAGCAAAGGCGGGCGATGAGATGAACGAGGTTGAGATGAAGCTCGCACAATCGGCGGCAGGATTTCTTGGAAAACAGATGGAACAGTAAAAGTATTATACTAATATATTATAATAGAAAGAACAGCTATAATGGGTGATAGGTTTATGGCTGTTCTTTTTATGCGCAGACCCGTGCAGAGGAAATAAGCCGCTAAGGCGGCGCACGGGTCGCGCAGCGAGTAGGGGAAGTAATCTTTCCTGCTCGATTGCACACAGAAAGGAAATATCCAGCTAAGGCTGTCTGTACTCGTTTTCTACTCAATTGCATACAGATATCCAAAAGAAGCATATTAACAAAGCTGTCCGCGCATCTAACAAATGGACAGATGGTAGAAAAATATACACATGCGTTTCCAATAATAGATATGATAAACTAATATCATCAAAAGAACCGGTTCTCAATTGAATAATATTTTTTAATCAAGGAGGAACTTTTATGAACGAACAAAAGAGAGCGCCAAAAGAAAAATGGTGTTTTGGTATTGGAGCGATTGGAAAGGACGCAATTGTTAATCTTGTGGGGGCATTTTTAATGTTGTATCTGACAGATACCTTAGGGATTGCCGCAGGGTTTGTGGGCACGCTGTTTTTTGTTGCGAGAATGTGGGATGCTGTCAACGATCCTGTTATGGGTATGATTGTGGATAACACAAAGACAAAATATGGAAAGTTTCGTATCTGGTTGATTGTTGGAACTCTCTTAAATTCCATAACGTTTGTATTGTTGTTTACAACACTTGGAATTGTAGATATGAAGACAAAATGCATTTACGTGTCTATTATGTATATCTTGTATGGAATGACTTATACCATTATGGATGTACCGTACTGGTCATGGCTTCCCAATCTATCAAATGACCCGCGTGAACGAGAGAAAATCTCAGTAATTCCAAGAATTTTTGCAAGTTTGGGCGGTTTTATCATCTGCACTTTTGGGTTAAACTTTATTGACTTTTTTAATCGTATAGCGGGAGACACAACAATTCTCCAAGAGCAGAAAAATGGAAGTACGCTCAATATTAGTGAGACAGGATTTACATACTGTGCAATTGCGATTGCAGCGTTATTTATCATTACAATTGGAATTACAGTTTTGAATGTAAAAGAGGAGTCTACACTGACTGTAAAGTCACAGAAGACCAACCTAAAAGAAGCATTTGCAGTTATTATTAAAAATGACCAATGGGTTGCATTTATCGGATTACTTCTGACATTTAATCTTTGCACACAAGTATTAAAAGCATTTGCCGTTTATTATTTTAAAGAAGTTTGTGGTAATGCGACACTCTACTCTGTGTTTGGTTTTACAATTTTAGCAGAGATGGCAGGATTGTTCTGTTTCCCGATGATTGCCAAAAAAATTGACCGTGAAAAAGTGTATGCGTTGGCATGTGGTTTTCCAATTGTTGGGTTGGTGCTGCTGCTTATCTTAGGATTTGTGGCTCCTGCAAGTGCCGCTGGTGTTATTGTATCCTGCTGTCTGCTATTCTTTGGTTCTGGTTTGTCAATTGGAACGACAATTTGCTGTATTGCAGATGTTATTGATTATGGCGAAGTAAAATTTGGCAAAAGAAATGAGAGCGTGACCTGTTCTGCACAGACTTTCTTAATGAAGATGGCATCTGCTCTCGCAGCATTATTTACAGGTGTCGGCTTGGAATTGGTGGGTTATGACCCACAGATGGCAGGAAATCAGTCGACTTCCACCGTTACAGGAATCCGTGTTTTGATGTTTGTTCTTCCAATTATTCTTGCAGTGTTAAGTTTTCTTATCTTTAAGTTTGGTTATAAACTTAAAGGAAAACGTTTGGAGGACCTCACCAGAGAGATTCATAAGTTACATAAGAGCCATTAATAAAGGTTCGTAAAAATATAGAAAAAAAGATAAAGGAGCGTATGCGTATGATTATCGTAAATGAACAGGAAAAGGTATTTCATCTGAACAATGGACGAATCAGCTATCTATTTTATGTTATGGAGAGTGGGCAACTTGGCCATCTGTACTTTGGCAAAGCACTAACCCAAAAAGGCAGTTATTTGCATATGGTAGAAAAGGCGCATCGCCCTATGACAACCTACATAACAGAAGGGGATCTTTACACTTCCTATGAGCATCTGCGACAGGAATATCCTTGTTATGGCACTTCAGATTATCGTTATCCTGCCATGGAAATTCAAGGAGGGGACGGAAGTCGTATCTGTAAGCTGGAATATCAGCGATATAGAATTATCAATGGGAAAAAGCCCTTACCTGGGTTGCCAGCCACTTATGTGGAGGATGAAAGTGAGGCTTCTACGGTTGAGATTGTTATGCGGGATTCAAAATATGCACTGGAAGTTGTTTTTTCCTATAGTATTTTTCGTGATTTTGATGCAATTGCTAGGAGTGTTCAACTTGTCAATCACGGAAAAGAAGCATTGCTTGTGAATCGAGCAATGAGCATGAGTATTGACTTCCCAGACGCGGCGTTTCAGAGTGTGCAATTGTCGGGTGCGTGGGCGCGGGAGCGATATGTTCATGTGCGCGATTTACAGCCAGGAATTACTGCTGTGTCCAGTATGCGTGGAAATTCTTCTCATCAGCACAATCCGTTTTTGGCGCTAAAACGTAAAAATACTACAGAACAGAGCGGTGAGGCATATGGATTTAGTCTGATTTACAGTGGTAATTTTCTTGCGCAAGCGGAGGTGGATAATTATCAGGTACTGCGTGTGATGCTAGGTATCAATCCTTTTGGCTTTCAGTGGAAACTTGATGCAGCGGCTAATTTTACAACACCTGAAGCAGTTATGGTATATTCTAATGCTGGATTAAATGGCATGAGTCAGCAGTTCCATCGTCTGTATCGAAATCGACTGGTACGGGGATATTGGCGAGACAGAGAGCGACCAGTTCTTATTAACAATTGGGAAGCGACACAGTTTGACTATGTGGAGGAAGATTTAATCCGTTTTGCCGCAAAGGCAAAGGAATGCGATATTGAACTGTTTGTGTTGGATGATGGTTGGTTTGGGGCGCGCAACGACGACAAATGCGGACTTGGTGACTGGAAGGCAAACACACAAAAATTGCCCAATGGAATTGAGGGACTTTCTAAACGGATAGAAGCACTTGGCATGAAATTTGGATTGTGGTTTGAACCGGAAATGGTCAATAAAGACAGCGACTTTTTTAGGATGCATCCAGATTATATTATCGCAACACCAGAGCGCAGTGTTTCCCACGGAAGAAATCAATTTGTTCTTGATTTCTCGCGCAGGGAAGTAGTGGATGCAATATATGAACAGATGTACGCATTGCTATCAAAGGCAAAGATTAGTTATATTAAATGGGATATGAACCGTTCGATCAGCGAGTGTTATTCAAAGGCATATCACTCCGATCAGCAAGGAGAAATTTTTCATCGATATATTTTGGGTGTTTATGATTTGCATGAGCGTTTGATACAGGCATTTCCAAGTTTGTTGATTGAGTCTTGCGCAAGCGGAGGCGGACGGTTTGACGCGGGGATGCTTTACTATGCACCGCAGGGGTGGGTATCTGATGACTCTGACGCGATTGAACGGTTAAAAATTCAATATGGAACCAGTTTGGTTTACCCTTTAAGCTGTATGGGAGCGCATGTCTCTGCCTGCCCAAATGAACAGGTGGGACGTCAAACACCACTTGAGACACGAGGAAATGTGGCATTTACGGGCGCGTTTGGCTATGAGCTTGACTTAAATAAACTAAGTGTTAATGAAATTGAAACTGTAAAAAAACAGGTTGCTTTTTATAAAGAAAACAGAAATTTTATCGCCAAAAGTGATTTTTATCGATTATGCAGCCCTTTTGAGACAAATTTTGCTGCATGGGAGGCAGTAGCGCCCGATGGAAAACGGGCGCTTGTGACTGTAACTCGTATACTGAGTGAGATTAATGGTCCTTATAGACGTCTGCCCCTTTGTGGACTACTGCCAGAACAGCAATATCATATCAAGAGTCAATATTTATCTTACAATGCATATGGCGATGAGCTAATGCAATATGGAATGATACTAGAAGATAAATCTTCCGGACAAATTATTGATGGAAGTGGTGGCTGTCAAGACTTTCGGTCAGTGTTGTATGAGATTACAGCGGTGCAGGGATGCTGATATCACTTTCTGAGAAAGGATTAGATTTCTTGCGGTTATCATCACTTTTGGACTGTTCTTGTATTCGATATTTGCTAGGAGAGAGTCCTGTGAGCTGCCGGAATGCCTTACAGAAAGATTCGGGTGTCTGATATCCACAGGAGAAAGCAATACTGGCAATAGAAAGCTGTGTCATAGAGAGCAGATGTGCAGCTTTGGTAAGCCGGAATGTCTGTAGATATTTTAGGGGAGATTGTCCTGTGTGCTCCTTAAACAGGGTGCTTAGATAACTTCTGTTTAGTCCAATATAACGGGCAATATCCTCAATTTGCAGTGGTTCGCTATAGTGGTTTTGAATATAACGTATGGCATGGACAATATATACATTTTCCTTGGGTGCACAGTGTGCTTTGTCTTTGTTTGTCTTGGCGAGACAGGAAAAAAAGAGATAGAGCATTGCCATTTGACGATATTGGTCATCAGAGCTGGCATTGTTGTGCTGTAACATATCCATCACGTACTTTTCGGGGTGTTGGTCCTCACTACAGGTAAAGATAGGAAAATCCTGGCAGAGGCCAAAAGTGTTGAGCATCTCCTTTGCTTTCTTTCCTGAGAAACCCACCCAGACATAAGTCCATGGGGCTGTGGCATCAGACATATATACCGTCTGATAGTCGGGTTCAATAAGAAAACCTTGCCCTTTTGTAAGTTGATAACAATTGCCATTGACATAAAATTCACCCTGTCCATCCAAGATATAGTGAATGAGATAAAAACTACGAACAGCAGGTCCATATTTGTGACAGGGTTTTGTGACAGAGTAACCAAAGTTGTTGATATGAAGATCTTCGACTTCCATTGTAGGAAATTCGACAAAATATGAATTTTCCATAGGCAACCTCCGTTTCGTCAATGTTGCTAACAGATTTAGTTTACCATTGCACAGTATATATTTCAATTAGATTTTAATAAGACAAATTTTTATAGTATATTCAGGTTACTTTTGCAATACATTCAGAGAATATTTTAGATAGAAAATAAAACACAAATTGGAGGTTAGTGTGAAATATAAAATT
>DEPD01000173.1:0-39016 GCA_002358575.1 Lachnospiraceae bacterium UBA3401
CTTGCTGTATGGTGACGGAGCCTGCTTTGTGGCATTTTGAGTGAATCAATTAATGAAAATGAAACCAAAACATCATAAATCAATACGAAATCTGGTGCGAGTGTGAATTGTAACCAAACAAGGAAAATTTGTTCCTGAGTCCATACACGCGAGTAGGAGAAAAACTTCCCCCGAATCACACATCGGGGGTCTGGCAGCTTGCTGACATATTTTATCTGGGCACCCATATACAAAAAACAGAGAACGCCATCCTTTTATGGATGGCGCTCTCTGTTTTAATGGAATTATAAAGTTAGTTAAATTGCCTCGTGGAAAGTTCTTGAGATTACATCTGCCTGCTGTTCTGGTGTCAGCTTAATAAAGTTTACAGCATATCCTGAAACTCTAATTGTAAGCTGCGGATAGTTCTCAGGATGCTTCTGTGCATCCAGCAACGTGTCTCTGTTCAGCACATTTACATTGAGGTGATGTCCACCCTTTGTTGCATATCCGTCCAAAAGATTTACTAAATTGCTTACCTGTGCGTTATCTGTCATGATAATTCCTCCTTTTATAAAATGAATCTTCCAATTGTTCTTGTGTTGTGTTCTTTTGTGATTTTAGTATATTGGATTCTTGGAGAAATATCTGTAACAATTGTTACATTTTTAATTTTTTTATGTTTTTTTCTTAATACAATATTTCCAACGCATCACGGTTTACAATTTTAATAATATTTTTCTCTGTCTCAATCAGATGTTCCTGTTGCATTTTCATGAGTTCTCTGGACAGTGATGGTCTGGTCGTACCAAGATAATCTGCCAACTCTTCGCGATTCATGGTAAGTTTTACAATATCGCTCTCCACAACCTGTTCCATCAGCCATAAAGCAATGCGCTCGCGCAATGTCGTCCCCGATAACAAATGTAGTTTTCTAGTCATCTTAAAATTTTTTTCAGACTGAATCTCAAGCATATTTCTAGTAATCATGCGATGATGTTCACAGGCATTGCTACAAAAACAGTAAAAAAATTCCCATGGAATCTCAAGTACCCGCACATTCTCCTGCGCGATGGCATCATACCAATAAACCTTGGTATCCGCAAAAAGAAACATTTCCCCAAAAACATCGCCTTGCCCTACCATAAAAAGTACATCTCGTTTTCCTGATGCGAAATCCTTGGAAATCATTACGGTTCCTTCCAGCACCAAAAATAAATTTTTTGGTGTCTCTCCCTGCCGAAATATATAATTTCCATCCTCAAAAAAGCGCTCCACTGTCTTAGAACACCGAAACATCTTTTCAATCTCATCCTCACTAATATTCCGAAACAAGTGAATGTTATCACAATCCTTAATGTGTTCTACCATAAAATTCTCTCAATCTTCCCCTACTCACCGCGCCGGACGCGAGCAGCTTTAGCTGCATATTTCCTTTCCGCGTCCGTGTGCACAAATAGGGAGAACGCAACACCTGCGTTCTCCCCATTTAAGATAGAAATTTCTTAGCGCCCCATCTACCAACAAGACATCTTTCCAATTTCCTCTCTCAATTACATCATTCCGCCCATTCCAGGACCGCCTGCTGGCATTGCTGGTGTATCCTCTTTAATATTAGCCACAACAGATTCTGTTGTCAAGAGTGTACTTGCTACAGAACATGCATTTTGTAATGCACTTCTTGTCACTTTTACTGGGTCAAGAATACCAGCTTCCACCATATCAACATACTCTTCCTTTGTAGCGTCAAAACCAATACCAGTCTTGGACTCTCTTACCTTATTTACAATAACGCTTCCCTCAAGACCTGCATTTGCAACAATAATATGCAGTGGCGCATCCAGTGCCTTCAACACAATCTTAGCACCTGTCTTCTCGTCACCCTCAAGTGTTTCAACAAGCTCTGCAACCTTCTTCGATGCATGGATATATGCAGAACCGCCGCCTGCGATAATACCTTCTTCCACTGCTGCTCTTGTAGCATTCAGCGCATCCTCCATGCGAAGTTTTGCTTCCTTCATCTCTGTCTCTGTCGCTGCACCAACACGAATTACTGCAACACCGCCTGCAAGCTTTGCAAGTCTCTCCTGCAGCTTCTCTTTATCAAAGTCAGAAGTTGTCTCTTCAATCTGCTTCTTAATCTGAGAGATTCTAGCATCAATTGCAGCCTTGTCGCCCTCGCCGTCGACAATAATTGTATTCTCTTTCTGAACCTTAACAGACTTCGCACGTCCGCACTGCTCCAATGTCGCTTCCTTAAGGTCAAGACCAAGCTCCTCACTGATTACCTGACCACCTGTAAGAATTGCGATATCCTCAAGCATAGCCTTTCTTCTATCGCCATATCCAGGAGCTTTCACTGCCACTACATTAAATGTGCCACGAAGTTTGTTAACAATCAATGTTGTAAGTGCCTCGCCCTCAACATCCTCAGCGATAATCAAAAGTTTAGCACCAGACTGTACAACCTGCTCCAGTACCGGAAGAATTTCCTGAATATTAGAAATTTTCTTATCTGTAATCAAGATATACGGATCTTCCATGGTTGCTTCCATCTTATCCATATCTGTTGCCATATACGCAGAAATATATCCGCGGTCAAACTGCATACCTTCTACCAAGTCAAGCTCTGTCTGCATTGTCTTTGACTCTTCGATAGTGATAACGCCGTCTCCTGAAACCTTCTCCATTGCGTCCGCTACCATATTTCCAACTTCCTCATCACCAGAAGAAACGGTTGCGACTCTTGCAATGTGCTGCTTTCCATTCACTTTAGAACTCATAGATGCAATTGCTTCCACTGCACAGTTTGTAGCCTTCTTCATACCTTTTCTCAAGATAATTGGATTTGCACCTGCTGCCAAGTTCTTCATTCCCTCGTTGACCATTGCCTGTGCAAGAACGGTAGCTGTTGTTGTACCATCACCTGCCACATCATTTGTCTTGGTAGCAACTTCCTTGACAAGCTGTGCACCCATATTCTCAAATGCATCCTCAAGCTCAATCTCCTTTGCAATTGTCACACCATCGTTTGTGATGAGTGGTGCACCGAAGGACTTGTCAAGAACAACATTTCTTCCCTTAGGTCCTAATGTCACGCTCACAGTGTCTGCCAGCTTATTTACACCTGTCTCCAATGTCTTGCGAGCTTCTGCTCCATATTTGATTTCCTTTGCCATGATTCCATCATCCTCCAATATAAATTCTTAATGAACTATTTCTAACCTTGATATTTTTCCTAGTTACTCAATAACGGCCAGAATGTCGTTCTGCTTAACGATGATAAATTCCTCATCATCAATCTTAACCTCTGTTCCAGAGTACTTAGAGAAGATTACGTTGTCGCCAACTTTCACTTCCATCTTAACCTCTTTCCCATCAACAACACCGCCTGGTCCAACAGCAATCACCTCTGCCTGTTGTGGCTTCTCCTTGTTCTGTCCTGGCAAAACGATACCGGACTTTGTTGTCTCCTCTGCAACCAACTGCTTCAATACGACTCTGTCTCCTAATGGTACTAATTTCATGTGAAATGCCTCCTTATGTTTATGAAAAAATATTATCCGCTTTTCAATCAGCACTCTTGTCTATTGAGTGCTAACAAATCATATAATAATTTCTTGTTGCGCGTTCTGCAAACGGATTTACATCTTATTATGTCCCATTTTCTTCCATTTACTCATAATATCTCGTTTTTTCTTTCATTTTTAAAGTTTATTGCACTTAATAATTATTTTAGATTTATAAACAAACGCTTAATCCTTTTGCCAACCTTTCCTTATAACCTGGCGCATTTTTAATCACAAACTTATTCTCTAACATCGCATACTCTGCATCTGAAAGAATATCCTTAAAGTTCTCCTCAACATTCGTGCGCATCACGCAGCCCACCGCAACGCTAGGCGCCAACTTCTCATCCTCGAAACTATCACACGCCTGCTGCACTGCATCACAATAAGCTTTTGCTTCCACTTCCTCGGTAAGTGGCAAAAGCACATGAAATACATCTCCTTCCACTCTGCCTAATACAGCGTTTACAAAGCCGGCCTCCTGTGCCTTGTCTCTTAGAATTTCTGCCACTGTAACCACCAACCGGTCGCTTTCCTCCTCACCGAAATGATTGTCAACAAATTTCCAGTCATTGATATTAACACAGATTGCAGCCGTTGGAACTACCTCGCGCTCTGCAAGCTCTTTCATATGACTGATAAAATGATTTCTGTTTAAAAGTCCCGTCAACGGATCATTCTCACCAGAATACTTCGCATGGCCCGCATCGTTTTCTAACTGCTGTTCTAACTCATCAATATAGACAGCCTGCTCACTGGCAAGATACGATTTTCCACAGTAATCCTCCAATGTCTCAATATATGCATCAAAAAACTGCTTTACCACATCTAATTTTTCCTCTGCAACATGGTCATATTTTGCGTAAATATGACATATAGTCCTGCCCTTTACCCGAATCTTATTGCCAGGTTTGTTGACAACATCTGGCACAAAATCTCCAAAATCTCCAATGGTTATAAGAATGCTGCCATGTCTATCTGTCATTAATGTCTCGATACCAAAACTGATATTAAGCTGACTTAACATTCTCTCCGCAACCTGTAAATCAAATAAATCCTTTGGAGAATAATTTTTGCTGTTCTGCTCAATTCTCTCTGCAAATGCCATTTTCTTTTCATTCATCGTTATTTCTATCCCTTTCACTTCTGGTTTATTATAATTTTTTCAGAAAAACCTGTCAATAATCTCCACCATACCATCTTGATTATTGTCATGCGTTGTAACATAATCTGCACATTCCTTCACTGCCGGACGCCCGTTTGCCATACAGACACCAACAGCCGCGGCCTCCAACATAGAAATATCGTTCTCTTCATCACCCGCTGCAACCGAATTTTGAATATGGACATGTACTGCATTGCACAGATGGCGCAGCGCATTTCCCTTTCCAGCCTTTTTATGATAGAATTCCAGATAGCGCGCATTGGAAAATGCACATGTGACATCCTTTGCAATCTCTGATGCCTCAATTTCCCTGCGCAGCTCTTCGAGCCGTTTTCGGTTATCTATATCAATCGCAAGCAACTTAAACGGCGCGTGCGCAAGCTCCTTCTCCAAATCTGTACTGATAATAAATGGCTGATGAATTGCTTTTCTATAAAATACAAGTTCCTTGTCTTCTGCACAACTTACAATATGTGTATCTGTATATGTCTGAATATGGATTCCTCTTTTCAGAGCCAAATCATAAATTGCCTGTGCTGTCACCATTGGAACACTGTACTGTTCTATGACTACATTCTCTGCACAGTCATAAAGTACCGCCCCATTATACGCCGAAATATAAATTTTACCTTCTGTATTACAATTCTGTATATCAAGTGTTTGCAGCACAGCAAGAATACTGTTGAGTGATCTTCCACTTGCCAGTACAAAATGGTGTCCTCTTGACAACAGTTCCAAAATCTTTTGCTTTGTTCTATCCGAAATCTTTTTATCTTTGTCAAGCAATGTATCGTCCAAGTCCGTAAATAAAATTTTCGTCTGCAATGTCTTTTTCAAATCTGCCAGAATTTCCTCTGGCACAAAAAGTTTCCCATAACCAACGCCAAGCTCAAGCCCTGGCTTCGTGCCGCCGTGATAGTCAGAACCGCCACATGGCAACAAATGATATTTTTTTGCAAGCGCTTTCATCTGCCTTTCTTCTGCCGGTGAAAACGTGCTATAGATACACTCCATTGCCATCAATCCAGCATCTTTTAGCCTATGCACCAAAAGGTCTAGTTGCTCCTCTCCAAGATGATACAGCAACGGGTGTGCCAAAACCGGTATCCCACCAGCCTTCAGTGTCACCTCAATAACTTCCTCAGGTGTAATTTTCTCGCGGTGCACAAAATACGGCGTATGATCCCCTAGATATCTGTCAAAAGCCTCATTCCTACTTCTGACATAACCTTTTTCCAACAAATAACTTGCAAAGTGCGCTCTTGTAATCACAGCATCTGGAAATGAATCCACAAGCACCTCATAGGAAATCTCAATCCCCGCCCCCTGCAAATTTGCACACAACTTGCGATTTCTGTTTATTCTTGACTGTTGAAAACGTGTCAAATACTCCTGAAAAACAGGTGCTTTGTAATTGATAAACAGCCCTAGAATATGCACATCACGACCATTGTACTCTGTCGAGTACTCTATTCCAGGGATAATCTCAATCGGCTTCCCTTTGGCATATTCTATAATCTCGTCTACCCCCTCCACAGTGTCATGGTCTGTGAGGGCAATTGCACGCAACCCTTTCTCTACTGCATAATCAACCAACTCGCATGGGGTCATAGTGCCGTCAGAACAGCATGAATGTACATGCAAATCGACAAATCCCATTTTTATTCTCCCTTTTCTTTTTGGAACTGTAATGTGTCAGTTATTTTTGTACAGCTCCTTACCATCAATGAAAAAAGACAGAAAAACCCTGTCTCTTTTCATAGACTGCTGTACTAATCCTCTCCGCTCTCGTCCTCAGCCTCCGCAGTATATACAGAAGTCCGTTTTCTTGCCATCTCATCGTTTGCAAGATACTCATCATAAGTCGTAATCTTGTCAATTAAAGTACCGTTTGGCAAGATCTCCATAATACGATTTGCTGTCGTCTCCACAAACTGATGATCGTGGCAGGCAAAGATCGCCACCCCTGGAAATTTAATCAGTCCATTGTTCAGCGCGGTAATCGACTCCATATCAAGATGGTTTGTCGGCTCGTCAAGAACCAGACAGTTTGCACCACTTATCATCATTTTACTAAGAAGACAACGCACCTTTTCTCCACCGGAAAGCACCTTGACCTTCTTCACGCCATCCTCGCCCGCAAACAACATTCGGCCAAGAAAACCGCGCACATAAGTAATATCATCCACCGGCGAATACCCCATCAGCCAGTCTGCAATCGTATAATCATTGTTAAACTCATTTGTTGGGTCCTTTGGAAAATAAGCCTGTGATGTGGTGACACCCCACTTGTATGTTCCCTCATCTGGCTCCATCTCTCCCATCAATATCTGAAAAAGAGTAGTCTTTGCAAGCTCATTTGCACCCACAAACGCAACCTTGTCCTCCCGACCTAGGATAAAAGAAATGTTATCTAGTACTTTTTCCCCATTGATTGTCTTGGAAAGATGCTCCACTGTCAAAACCTCATTTCCAATCTCACGATCTGGACGAAAATCAATATAAGGATACTTGCGGCTGGAAGGCTTGATATCTTCCAGTTCAATTTTCTCCAAAGCACGTTTTCTTGAAGTTGCCTGTTTTGATTTGGAGGCATTCGCAGAAAAACGCGAGATAAATTCCTGCAGTTCTTTAATTTTTTCTTCCTTTTTCTTGTTTGCCTCTTTCATCTGCTTCACAAGAAGCTGGCTTGACTCATACCAGAAATCATAGTTTCCAGCATAGAGTTGAATTTTTCCATAATCAATATCCGCAATCTGTGTACATACCTTGTTCAGAAAATAGCGGTCATGAGACACAACAATCACAGTGTTGTCAAAATTAATCAAAAACTCTTCCAGCCACGCAATTGCATCCAAATCCAAATGGTTTGTCGGCTCGTCGAGCAGCAAAATATCTGGGTTTCCAAACAGCGCTTTTGCAAGAAGCACTTTCACCTTCTCACTGCCGTTCAAATCCTTCATCAATGCATAGTGCAAATCTGTATCAATACCAAGACCGTTTAAAAGCTGCGCGGCATTGGACTCTGCTTCCCATCCATCCATCTCGGCAAACTCGCCCTCAAGCTCACTGGCACGAATACCATCTTCATCTGAAAAATCTTCTTTTGCATAGATGGCATCCTTCTCTTTCATAATCTCATAGAGACGGACATTTCCCATAATAACTGTATCGATGACAGAATACTCATCATACTTAAAGTGATCTTGCTCCAAAACAGAAAGGCGTTGTCCTGGCGTAATTACAATATCACCCTTTGTCGTCTCAAGCTTCCCTGACAAAATCTTTAAAAAAGTGGATTTTCCTGCTCCGTTGGCACCAATCAATCCATAGCAGTTCCCCTCTGTAAACTTAATATTTACATCCTCAAATAATGCCTTTTTCCCTACTCTGTAGGTTACATTGTTTGCACTGATCATAATAAATTCCTCTTATTCTAATATTCATGTTTCGTCCTGTCCCAAAACATCACTTTCTATTATACATAAAAAGCGCGATTTTTCAAGGAAAATTTATATCTCTGTAACCACTATTTCTTAAACAATCTTCCAAAAAGCCCTTTTTTGTTTGTGTCAGTTTCCACTGTTTCTTCCACGGATTCTGTGCTTTCTATTCTCCTGTATTTCTGCGCATTTTCCGGGTCTTCCTTTAACGTCAATAAAGCGTCATATGCCTGCAACATATTCAAATTATTTGCCTCTGACAGTTCCTGTGCAGTGAACCCTTCAATTGTGAGCATTCCAACTGGCGGATACGCACCATTTCTGACTGCCGCGGCAAATTCCACAAAAATACTGTGGTCAGAACGAAGCCGTTTATAATAGTACATCGCCTCTGAATAGGCAAGTCCACAGCCCTGTGTCAGATAAATCATAAATTCCTCGCGAAAAGCTTCTCCGTTTTTCCACTGTTTTGCTACCTCGCTCATCAACTGCGTGTTCATCAGACATAATGTGCTTGGTCCGTCTGTGAGCGCTGCTATGTTGGACGCCTCACAAAGCTTTTCCATAAACTGCGGATTATCTATTCCAGCCGGCATTAACTGCCCTTCCCCTTTTCGTCCAATCTCATAGCGGTTTGTGGTGATCAGGTAAACAATATTATTCTTGAGCGTAAAATCCCCATTTTTTTCTTTTAGCGTATAGATATAAGGCTTCTCGCAGAGCGCTTCCGTGAGCGAAATGGTAATCTGATTCATCAGTCGCGTATATTTTGTCACTGTTTCCTCGTCTGATGCCTTTCTAGCTGTATCAAAACGCGCCGCTGCCTCCTGCATCATTATCATCATCTCTGTGACACTGCATCCTGCTAAATAAGCCACACCCTGATCAAAATCCTGGTCCATATGCGCAATTAATGCAGCCTTTCTATCGTCACTTACATAGTACTCATTTTTCTGATCACAGAATGGCACAATCGGCATACGATACTTTTTCTCGCCTTCCTCCTCGCGAAAAACCTGCGGCAGCGCTTCCTCTGACAACAGTTCTTCCACCTCGCACCGATATCCAGTCACATTCCAAAGATACGCGATCTTACAGCTAATGGCATCCACTGTATCAAAATCAAAATTTACCCCTGTCACGCCAAGTTTTTCCGCCAATGCAAGCACTGTCTCAAGCTGAAACAGTTCTTCTTTCTGATCTAATACACCAATAGGAAACGTACTGTCAAAAATAGGCAGTGTCATAGGATTTTGCAGAACATAGTTCACCGCATCATCATACTTTTCAAATAAAAATAGAAAAATATTATTCTCATCTGGTTTTAACAACAGCGGATTTCCACAGGCTGTGCGATAGTCACTGTGCTGTGGTGCCATCAAAATATAAATTTTGTCCATCTGCGTATATGCGCGGATTCTCGCCTGCACCATCTCTTCATTGTAGTGTGGTATCTCCAGATATCCTGTGAGATTCAGCGTCACCGGATTATATTCCAGCCAATAATTTCGGTGCGGCTCTACAATCACCTGAAGCCTGCCTTTTACAATCTGTGACAACATGGCAAGCTTATATTTATTAATTGGTTTTTTATCGGGATTAAAATGCATTGCACTGTCCGCCGTCAAAAATACCTTTAGGGACTCATAATCATAATCTTCCTGCGTCGCCTCCCCACCATTTTTTTTCCTTCTCATGGTCATAAGCGCAAAAACTGGTTTCTCGCCTTCTTTAGGCTGCACTCGTAAATCAGGAACCTGTCCTATAATATAGACGCTTTTTGTCCACAGTCGTGCAATCGCTTCCTCCTGCGCGCACCGTTTTATAGAAGCCATATACAAAATATGATAACTGTCCGCTGCATCCTTAAGTGCCAACAGCTCTTTTGACGCAATATATTTTTCATCACACAGCACATTTTTTGGTGCATTCTCATTTGTACTCATATGAAGTACCAGCCCAGGTATCTCTTCCTCAAAGATTTGATTGACGACCTCGCCCAGCTTATCCTCATGATACGCATACTGGTGACTACTGTATTTCACAGCCTTTGCGACATATGCATCATAGTATTCTTTTTCAAAAAAGACATGGATCGCGTCATCAAAGACTTCCTCCTCATCGCGCTGCATCACCATAATGTCTTTGTCAAAGCCCTCAAATAACCGCAGTTGCCACACTGAAATGTTTGTTTTTCTTTCCACTTTGTCTACCTATTCCTATCTTTTATTAGCTCTCTACGATCAGATATCTTCCGTCACCGATGTCAAATACTTCGGGCGCATCCACGATCTCTTCTCTTTCCTGTCCCTCAAGATCAATTCCTTCATCGTCAAAATACTCCCATACCTCATCTATGGAATCGACAACCACTGCCATACATTCCTCAAGGAACGCCTCTGCCTCATCGATATTTCCTGCTACCTTCTCCGGCAACAACTTTAGCTGATTCTTCAAAAAACAGTTTAATACCGCTTCATCATACTCGTGCATAACTATCTCTCCTTTATAAGAATATTTCATTGTCTGTTATACTCACGACAGATGAAATCTACCGTGATTTTCGGCCGCCAGTATATCATCACTTAATAATGTAACAGCATACGCACCTACTGTAAAGTCCTTTCTCAAACATTCTATACTAATTTTCTAACAAAGAGTTCCTGCATCAATCTGGCAATCGGAAGTCCTACCACATTATTGTACTCTCCATTGATGGATTTAATAAAGGCAGCACATTTTCCTTGGATTGCGTAAGCGCCTGCCTTATCCATTGGTTCCCCAGTTGCCACATACGCCGCAATCTGCTCTGGTGTCATTGGATACATGCAAACATCTGTACTTTCACAAAAAGTAACTCGCTCCTGTTTCCGTTTTTTTAGCCCTTTCTCCAATACAATCAGAGTTACACCTGTATAAACCTGATGGGAATCTCCTTGCAACTTTGTCAACATTGCTATGGCATCATTGTTGTCTTTTGGCTTACCCATAATCTCATTTTTATGCACGACAATTGTATCTGCACCAATAATAACAACCGTGTCGTTCTGATATCGCTGCAGATAACGCACCACTGTCGCGCTCGCCTTCTGATATGAAAGTTCCTCCACAATATCCGCCGGGACTTCTTTGGTAATAATTTCCTTTTCATGCGCCTGTGAAATTTCAAAGCACAGCCCCATCTGTTCCAAAAGCTCCCGCCGACGCGGAGAACCTGATGCAAGTACATATTTTATCATAAATCCGTATGCTCCTATTAATTTTGTATCGTCTGATTATATTCTGGTTTAAATGTGCGTGCCTGCTGTTCTGCCTTCTCCTTCTTTGCAGACAAAGCCTCATATTCCTTGCAAAATTCTTCCTGTGCGTTATGCGCTTCTTTATCCTTGTTGTCTATCTTGCAATAACTGCCATCTGCCTGCAAAAACTGAGCCTTTTGCGTGTCATTCAACTGTACTTCAAGGACATGCCAGACTTTTTCTTTCAACTCTGCATTGAGCACTGGGAAAAGGATTTCCACCCTTCGTTCGAGATTTCGCGGCATCCAGTCCGCACTCGCCATATAAAGCTCCGGATCACCTGCATTCTCAAAATAGAAAATTCGCGCATGTTCCAAAAAATTTCCTACAATAGAGCGCACTTCAATATTGTCGTTTGTGCCCTCCACTCCTGTCCGCAAGCAGCATATTCCTCTGACAATAAGCTGTATCTTTACTCCTTTTGCAGCCGCCTCGTACAGTGCTTTTATAATATCTGGATCGCACAGAGAGTTCATCTTTGCAACAATTCTTGCTGGTCGCTTTTCTATCGCGTTAGATTTCTCACGATTAATCAAATATAGAAATCTATCTTTCAACCACAATGGTGCCAAAGCCAAATGATTCCAGCCCAAAGGTTCCGAATAGCCCGAAAGCATATTAAAGACAGCCGTTGCATCCTCACCAATCGCTTCATTGCATGTAAGTATTCCCAAATCGGTATAGAGTTTTGCTGTAGCGTCATTGTAATTTCCTGTCCCTAAATGGACATAGCGTCGTATACCTTCCTCCTCACGTCGAACTACCAATGTAATCTTGCAATGCGTCTTTAATCCCACCAATCCATAGATAACATGACAGCCCGCCTTTTCTAGTTTCTTTGCCCAGACAATATTGTTCTCTTCATCAAAGCGCGCCTTTAATTCCACCAGCACAGAAACCTGTTTTCCATTTTCTGCTGCCTGTGCCAATGCTGCAATAATCGGTGAATTCCCACTCACACGATACAAGGTTTGTTTGATTGCCAACACCTGCGGATCTTTTGCTGCCTGTTTAATAAAATCAACAACTGGTGCAAATGTCTGATATGGATGATGCAACAAGATATCTTGTTCTCGAATTTTCTCAAAGATATCCTCCTCAGTCTCAATCTCTGGTACTGGCTGCGGTATATATGGACGATTTTTCAGATGTGCGAATCCCTCCAGTCCGTACATCTTCATCAAGAAAGTAAGGTCCAATGGTCCTTCAATATTGTAGATATCTCTCTCATCTATCATAAGCTCTTTTTTGATAATGTCAAGCAATCGCGTCTCAATGCCTTCCTCGACCTCAAGCCGAATTGCCTCCCCCCACTGTCTTTTTTTGAGCTGTTTCTCGATTTCTTTTAATAAATCCTCTGTTTCCTCCTCCTCAAGCGAAAAATCCGCATTTCTCATAATCCGAAACGGGAAGGAGCACTCAATATTATAATTCAAAAACAGCTTATCCATATTACGCTCAATAATCTGTTCCAACAAAATCACACGTTTTGTCCCGTCTGACGCCTCTGGAAGCTGTACAATGCGCGGCAAAACGCTTGGAACCTGAACGGTAGCAAATTCTACTTCCTTGCCATGCACAGACTTTTTGTTAAACAAGTGTCTTCTACCTTTCACTTCTTTTCGGGACACCAACGCGCCCAGATTCAAAGACTTGTTGCGAATTAGTGGAAAAGGTCTTGAGGAATCTACTGCCATCGGTGTAAGTACCGGATATACATTGTCCTGAAAATAACGGTCCACAAATGCACAGTCTTTCTTCGTAAGCTCCTCATGGCTCTCTACCACCATCAACCCATTCTGCGCAAGCTGTGGTAATAAAGACCTATTATATACAGCATATTGCATATTAACAAGCTCATGTGTTGCCTTATTAATCACTTCAAGCTGCTCATTTGGAGTCATTCCGGCGATATCCTTTTTTGTATATCCCGCATTCACCATATCTTTCAAAGAAGCCACACGCACCATAAAAAATTCATCCAAGTTTGACGCCGTGATACCCAAAAATTTAATTCGTTCAAACAATGGTATATCTCTATCCTTTGCCTCTCCTAACACACGGTTGTTAAAGGCAAGCCAGCTTAATTCTCTGTTATAATAATATTCAGACTTGCTGTAATCTGTCTTACTGTTCTTGTCTCCCATCTCTATTCTCCCCTTAAATATTACTTTTTTTCTGTCTTATCACTGGTTTAATATTATACACTTCCTCAAAAAAAGTCGCATATCGGTTAAATAATCCAAACTCCAGAGTCATATCTGCATTCGTTTCTATTGTGAGCAATAATTCATCTTCCTCATTCACAATTTTCAACTTGCTGCATTTTCCGCGATGACTTAAATCCAATCCCTCTGAGAGTCGAATAATCGCCGTCAATTTTGCAATCTTTAAATAGGACTCTCTGTCAAGAGAAGCTGTGCTATCCAAAATTTTATAGTAATCAAATTTCTCTGTGGCATATTTTACAATATTTGCAAGAATTTCACGTTCGACATGGGACAACCCTATAATCTCTGTGGCGATAATAATATTATAAGAACTTTCACCAACATTTGCAAAACTGATGTATCTACCACACTCGCTCAATATGGCTGCGAGCTGCAAAAGCAATCGGTCACGCTTGGACAATCCATGCTTTTTGTTCATACTATCAAAAATTGTCAACGCAATTGTCTCTCGCTCGCGTGTTCGATGTTCAATACTGTGATACCGCCGATTAATATCCCTGGCGCAGTCAAGAATATCCTGCTCAAAATCATGTGGCATTCCTTCTGTATCTGATGGTAATAATTTGTTTTGTTCAGCATACTCATATGCAATACCATCACACAAAGATACTCCTGGTGCCCACAACATCTCTGCCCCTAAGACCTTTATCATACACTTAAGCATTAACGCCGAAAAATACAAAAGCGAAATATTTTCTTGTGCCAGTCCGAGAGACATTGCAATCTCTCTTGTTTTCTTTTTCTTTAGTGAATCCACAAACGCTAAAAAATTCTCTGTACTTACCTGACCTTTTTTGATTGTCTTGAGATAATTACGTTGAACAATAAGTGATACGTAATCATCTACCAAGATAATATTTTGTATTTTTTTGTTCCCAATGTACATTTCTCGAAAACTATCCAAGCTGTCGGAAACCATCTCCTCCACCATATCCTCAAGCTGATAGCTCCGATAAGACACACGTGCTAGCTCCTCACGCATACGAAGTACTCCTGGTCTAATGTTCTGAGAAGTAACCAGACTATCTTCATCAAATAAAGATATCTGAACACTTCCGCCTCCAATATCAATAAAAGCAGTACTTTTCTCTATAATGCTCTGAAAATCTTTCACGCGCGATGCCACGGACTTATAATCCAAAAAACGCTGCTCTGAGTTACTTAGAACCTCTATTTTTATCCCTGTGCGCGTCTCAATTTGGTCGAGCAAAATCAGACGATTCTGTGACTCTCGAATGGCACTTGTCCCATATGCCTTATAGCCATCCGCTTTATAAGATTTCATAATGGCAGTAAATTCATTCAACATTCTGCACAGTTCATCAACCCTGGCACTATCAATCTTTCCCATAAAATAAGAGTCTGTCCCCAGCTCTATCCTATGCCGGATATGATCGATTTCCTTAATTCCGTTTTTCGTTGATATCTCATATATTTTCATACCAAGCTCATAAGAACCCACATCTATCGCTGCAAATGTCTTGTATGACATATCTACACCTCATTCCCCTAACAGTATCTTTGTATCTAAGAAACTATTTAAAAATTATTTCTTAACAGTTCCTAATAATTTCCAAGTATCTTCATATTTCGAGTTTCCTCCCGCAATCCCCGCAGTGCATTCCTGACTGCACTGTCTGCGAGATTCCCCTCAAAATCCAAAAAAAACCGATATTCCCAATTTCTTCCGGCAAGTGGTCTCGACTCAATCTTTGTCATATTCAAACCATTGTACATCAGATGCGACAGCACATGATACAGCGCTCCACTCTCATGACTTAATTCAAAACACAAACTTATCTTGGAAGCCTTCTTTGCATAGACCTTCTGATTTGTGACAATAATAAAACGCGTCGAGTTTTCTTTTAAATCATTTACCCCTCGTTTCAGCACTTCAAGACCATAAATCTTTGCTGCCATCTCACCTGCTATCGCCGCCTGTGCCACATTCTTATCCCCCGCAACCTTTTTTGCCGCATACGCATTGTTTTTCATGCTAATCTGCTGCCATCCAGTCTCAAACAGATAGTGCGCACTCTGCATTAATGACTGCGGGTGCGAATAAACTGTTCTGATATCCTCAATCTTCGCTCCTGGCACGCCCAACAGACAGTGCTCAATCTTAATAATCTGCTCCCCCACAATATAATTTTCAAATTCCACCAGCAAATCATAGATTTCACTCACAATCCCCGCAGATGAATTTTCAATTGGAAGCACTGCAAAATCAGCACTGCCCTCATCAATTGCAAGCATTGCGTCGCGAAACGTATCAACATTAAAACTGTCAACCTCCTCCCCAAAATACTCCATCATAGCCGCCTGTGAATACGCGCCTTCTGCCCCCTGAAACACAACTCTGCACTTTTGTTTGTATGTCTCTGCCATCTCGATAAAAGAAAGCTTCCCGCCACCATTGTGTTCTGTAATCATCTGATATTGAAGCTTTCTGCTCATCGCCATAATCTGTTCAAACAGTTCCTTTATGCCTTGCGCATTAAACTCATTGTGTGTCAGCGCACTGACTGTCTTGAGTTTCTGCTGTTCTCTCTCCTTGTCAAACACCCGTTTACCTGTTTCAATCTTATATGCAGCCACCTGCGCACAGACCTCCATTCGCTTTTCATACAGTTCGACCATTTGGCGATCAATTCCGTCAAGCATTCCCCTAAGTTCCAATAAATCCATCTGCCCATCCTCCGCTTTTCATTTCACTTTTTTTCAGTATAGCACACCAAATAAAGTTTGTAAAAAATAATAGATAGAATTCTTTCATTTTTTCATGAAAACAATTATAATAATATTAAACTGTGACGAACCACTTACAATCATATACCAATCATAGGGGGTAATTACAATGAAAAAAAAAATCATCACCATAGTCAGTATTATCTGTGCAATACTCATATTTTCTGGTCTGGCAACCGTTAAATATCTCTCTGACCGCGTTCCCAAAAATCCTCCTGGAACAATTGGAAACAGTGCCGGAAATCTCTATAACAATGGTCTTTTTTGCGAGAATGACGGATATGTCTATTTTGCAAATGCGTATGACTCCTCCGCACTCTATCGCATGAAGTCTGACGAATCTGAGATGAAAAAACTAGCATACACAGAGGTTACGAGCTTGAATGCAGACGGAAAATATTTGTATTACTATCAAGGGGGATCTGGCAGCGGTGCTGGAACAGGGTTGGGTTTTGTGTTAAGCACAACCGGTGTCTATCGTGTCAACAAAAAAAATCCAAAAGATGCTGAGTGTCTTGACCGCATAAACGGAAAATATGTTCTTCTTGCGGATAATGATGTATATTATACCTGTTCTGATGACCAAGTTTCACTCAATAAGGTATCGATTGACGGAAAAACAAAGGAAATGCTATTACAGCTTGATATTCTTCCTGTAAGCGTGCAGAACTCTACATTCTACTACTTGAATAACGACAAAAATCTGCATTTGATGGCACTTGATCTTCGAACGAACACTTCTCGGGAAGTGCTTGCAGAAGACGTGTATATGCCTATTATAGACGGAAACATTGTCTATGGAATTGATATTCATGACAACTACTCTTTAATTAGTCTCAATATCAATGACGGAACCAAAAATCGGCTTGATATGGGCAGAGTTGACATGCTCAATGTAACAGACAATTACATATATTATCAAACCTCTGGAGATACACCACAGCTAAAGCGCATTCGGCGTGACGGCTCTGATATGGAAGTTATAGCAGAAGGTGTTCACAACAATATCAATGCAACTTCGCAGTATGTATACTTCACAAAATTCGGCTCAACTACCCCTGTATACAAAACTCCTGCCTACGGCCCAGTCAATGTCACTACATTTGACAGCGCGTCGCGGGCTGCTATGGAAGAAATCAGCAAAAAGAAAAAATAACATGAATAAGGTAAAGGCTGACAGGTTATGCTTATAGCATGAAAAAACTTGTGAATCCTTTACCTTTATTTAAAAACTTTATCCGATGTGGCGTGACTGGCTGGTGTATGGAAATCTTTTTCACAGCGCTTGGTGCGCTCCGAAGACGGGAACTGCCGCTGATAGGACAGACTTCTCTCTGGATGTTTCCCATCTACGGTAGCACAGCACTCTTTCAGCCAATCTTTTCTCTGCTGAAGCACTGTCATATGATCGTGCGCGGTACAATTTATGCCATCTCAATATTCTGCGCAGAATATATGAGCGGCCGTTTTCTCGCCAGACACGAACTCTGTCCTTGGAATTACAATCGCCATCATTGGCATATTAATGGACTAATTCGCATTGACTATTTTCCTTTTTGGTTCATTGCAGGACTGTTGTTTGAGCACATCTTAACCGAAAAAAACGCCGCCACAGTGTCTCATGGCAAAAACTGCTGACACAATGCTACATGGTCATAAATGCACTGCCATGTGCCACTGGAATGCGCTGTCACACAAATATACTCTTTTCCGTCCTTTCCAACACTCAGACTTGCAGCACAGTTTTCAGACTGCAACACATATCCCGTCTTGGCACAGAGCACCTCACCGTGCGTATCTTTATCTTCAATTTTACGAAGAAACCAGTTTGATTTAGTAATTCCCCCTGGGTGCTGTTCTGTGGCAGAAGAGGTGTAAGTATGTGCACTGAGCACTTCCCTGCAAAAACTGTTATCGCAAGCTGCCTTTAAGATAACTGCCATGTCATAGACAGTGCTGTAATGATTCTCATCATAAAGCCCCACACAATTTGTAAAATGCGAAGACTCCGACAGTCCAAGCTCCTCCAGCTTCTGATTCATCAACGCCACAAAATCATCTTGAGAACCGGCTACATAGACTGCCAATCCCAGCGCGGCATCTGCCCCAGAAGGAAGCACCGTTCCATAAAAAAGATCCCGCACTGTTACTTTCTCTCCAACCTCAAAACCCATACTGCTACACTTATTTGTGTAACTGTAGTCTGTGATATCCCTTGTAATTTCAAATCTATCATCTGCATCTGTAATATGTTCCGCTGCCACCAAAATAGTGAGAATTTTGGTCATAGAAGCTGGACTAATACGAACATCCGCGTCTCTCTGCCCCATAATTCTACTTGCTTCCACGTCAATAAACACGCCATTCTTGCTCACAACCTCACTGTTGAGCAACGCCGTCTCCGCATCTGCGGTTGCAATCAATGGCGGAAGTTTATTCTTCCCTCCAAGCGACTGTACATTCTGCGCACAAAGATAAGAAATTGTATCTTTAATATTGTCGGCTATACTACTGTCCGCATAACAGCCCGCCATAAAAAACTCCAGAGCAATATTATATGAAATTTTGCTCTTCTGCTGTTTTTTCATGAAGCTTCCAATCCCTTTTCCAATCAAAACAATACAGACAATCAGTACAACCACGCATGGAATCAGCAATCTGCGCATCCATTCCTGCTGTTTTTTTCTGCGCCGCATCTCTTTTAAACGCTTTCGTCTGCGCGCTTCCCGCTCCTTTTCTTCCCGCTCATACACAGCGTTATCTTGTGGTTCCTCATCAAAGCGCTCATTTTCAGAATGATATGTACCCTGTAATGTATCTGCCAATACTGCGGCGATCTCCTCAGCGCTCAACGGACTATTTTCTTCCGTATAATCCATAAACGCCAATTCCTCTCTGTTAGTTGACATCATCTACCTCAACTGCACCGATATCCAGTGTATTAAGCGTGCGGCGCCTTCTCCTGTCCTCCTCAGATTTTTCCAAAATAAACTGCTTTATGGTTTTTGCATTTTTTATATGTTGGATAAGCAGCATTGGACTTGTGACATCTCCTGTATGACAGACAATTGTCCCTAGTCCAAACATTCTCTCAATTAAAGATGTTTTCAAAGTCACATCTTGTACTTTATACATATAACAGTCATTCTCTTCACGATTAAAAAATCCTGTGTTGACAGTAATCACTTCCTCTTTTACTGTATATACGGTAAACGTAAACGGCAATCCAAAAAACAGCCATCTTTTTCTCTCTTTAAATTCCATTTTTATACCCCCTTGCGTGCCTTGACACGCATACCAATCAATCGTTTTTGAAAGGGATCTCTTTCAAAACTTTCTCTTTAGAAATAATTTTTTATAAAGTTATTATAACATTCCCTTCTTAAAAATCAACACGAAATCAATTGGAACAAAAATTTAATGAATTTTACTTGCAAGCTTTTTAATACTATGATACAATTGCAAAAGTATATAAACTTACATGGGAGGAAATGAGTATGCTGAATGCTTTTGTTACTTTTCAATCTTGCTTTAGATGCATTTGTAGATTCCTTTTCTATTTCCATTCCATTTCGCACAAGAGAATTTATTTCTCTTTTTTTTATGCACACGGACGCGGAAAGGAAATATGCAGCTAAAGCTGCCCGAATCCGGCGCGCGAGTAGGGAGAAGATAAATCTTCTCTACTCGATTTTTTCAAATTACTAATTTATAGGAGGCTTTTATGAAACAATTGAGACATTTAATGAGTCCACTTGATTTTTCCACAGAGGAGCTCGATAAGCTCTTTACGCTCGCGGAAGACATCGAGAAAAATCCCGGCAAATATGCCCATGCCTGCGAAGGAAAAAAGCTTGCAACCTGCTTCTATGAACCGAGCACCCGCACTCGATTAAGTTTTGAGTCTGCCATGCTGAACCTCGGCGGACAAGTCCTTGGCTTCTCAGATGCAAACTCCTCCTCCGCTGCAAAAGGAGAAAGTGTGTCGGACACAATTCGCGTTATCTCCTGTTTTGCTGATATCTGTGCTATGCGTCATCCAAAAGAAGGCGCGCCTATGGTGGCTGCTTCACGCTCTTCTATCCCTGTTATCAATGCTGGTGATGGCGGTCATCAGCACCCCACACAGACGCTCACCGACCTTTTGACAATTCGCGCTGTCAAAGGTCGTCTTGACCACTTTACAATCGGTCTTTGCGGTGACTTAAAATTTGGCCGCACGGTACACTCCCTTATCAATGCGTTGGTACGCTACAAAGATATTGAATTTGTCTTTATCTCACCCGAAGAACTCACCATTCCAGACTACATTATCGAAATGTTCCGGGACAAAAAAGTTCCCTTCCGCGAAGTGCGAAAACTAGAAGATGTCATGCCCACGCTGGACATTCTCTACATGACCAGAGTCCAGAAAGAGCGCTTCTTTAACGAGGAAGATTACGTAAGATTAAAGGATTACTACATACTTGACAGAGAAAAGATGGAACTTGCAAAATCTGATATGATTGTTCTTCATCCACTTCCGCGCGTCAATGAAATTTCTGTGGAAGTTGACGACGATCCTAGAGCCATATACTTCCGCCAGGTACAGTATGGCGTGTATGTACGCATGGCACTACTCTTAACACTGTTAGGAATTGTTAATAAATAGCTCATCACAATGACTTGCCTAAATGTCCATCTGCGGCATCCGAAAATCTTGCCATAGCCCACTATGCTTGCGATTTTCTTCTTTGCAGATAAACATTTATACGGCGTCCTTGTCACAAGTTATTTCTGAACAATTCCTTAGAAATTAATATTCATGAAAAGGAGAATCAACTATGCTAAATGTCGGAAAAATTGAGGAAGGTTTTGTGCTGGATCATATCAAAGCTGGAAAAAGCATGAGTATTTACAAGCATCTTGGACTTGACAAACTCGACTGCACTGTAGCAATTATTAAAAATGCCAGGAGTAAAAAGATGGGAAAAAAAGATATCCTGAAAGTGGAATGTGATATCGACACGCTCAATCTCGATATTTTAGGATTTATCGACCACAACATTACAGTCAATGTCATCAAAAGCTGTGAGATTGTGGAAAAACTTCCGCTGTCTCTACCAAAGGAAATTAAAAATGTACTTAAATGTAAAAATCCGCGCTGCATCACATCTATCGAGCAGGAACTTCCGCATATCTTTGTACTGACAGATGAGAAAAAAGAGATTTACCGCTGCAAATACTGCGAAGAAAAATACGGCAATAAAGATCGGTTTAAAATATAAAACAATCGGCACATAAAGCCAAAAATAGCAGGGGAATTCCTGCTATTTTTCTTGGTGCAAAACTTATACAAAGCTTAATACTTCCTCTTTTGGCTTCTTTGTCGGCGTCACACTGACTGCATGGAGCACTGGTCCTTCACCATTGTAATCCTTCCAAAATTCTCTGTGCACTGTAGCGGTCACTTCCACCCAGTCTTTATTACTCAGCGTACTACATTGATCGTACTTACAAGCGTAGCCCAAAAATGCCATATCATCTGCACAGCAAGTCATTGCCATTCTTCCGGGAACAAAGTACACATCATCACTGCCCTCCGGTTTTAAGACCATCGCTTTAAACTGAATTATCTTATTGATATAGCGGTCCAGATTGTCCATCGCATCTAGATAAAAAATTCCATACCCATAATCATCCAGCTTTAACATATCGCTCTTCAAATCATAAGGCAAATCTTCTTCAAAAATCTGATTGACCTCTCCATCCTTATCCTCAAAAATAATCTCTGCCTGCGGATTTACCGCCTTCACATTTCTCTTAAAATTACTCAACTGTTCCGTTAATTCATCACAGCGATTAAAAATAATGAGCTCCGATTTCCGAATCATTTCCGCCAATAGCGAACGCATATTTGTATAATAATTCTGAAATGTTGAAGCGTCAATGGTCGTAATCTGCTGCTCTAATCTCCAATGCCACGGCAGCTTAAGATTCTTAAAATTCCACATGCCATTGTACTCTATAATAATACGCTCTGGCTTGTACTTTTTCTCAAGTTCAACCATATTTGCAGAGGTCATCTGAGACTCCTCGTCTACCACTTCCACAACAGTACGACTTCTGCGGAGAATCTCTTCATCGTACTCATTCTCGCCTTCCTCACAGAGAATCAAAAGAGTCGTCCCCTTTACCTGAAAATAAGGCTGCGAAAGCGTATAAGAAATAAACTCTGTTTTGCCGCTCTCCAAAAATCCATTGATTATATACACAGGTTTCATAATTTCTCCAATCCTGGCAAATGCCTACTTTGCAAACAATGTCTTTAAGTGCTCTTCGTTAAGCTGTGCGCCAATCACACAGATTTTTCCAGTCACTTCCGCAGCCCCAGTGCGCACATTGCTCTCCCCTGGAACATAGTCAAAGTTCAGCCATGTGCCATCTCCCGCTGAAACCATTCCCTTTGCTCGAAGAATAGAACCATATTCCTTTTCGTTCTCAAGCTCCTCCAAAATATGCTCAAGCTCAGTTTGTGTGTATGCTGTGGGCGTCTCAAACCCCCAACTTGTGAAAATATCATCTGCATGATGGTGATGATGATCATGACAGCCACAAGTGCAGTCTTCTCCATGTTCATGATGATGTTCGTGTTCTTCGTGATCATGTTCGTGATCATGATGCGCATGGTTTCTATGGTCGTGATGATGTTCGTGTTCTTCGTGATCATGTTCGTGATCATGATGCGCATGGTCTGCATGGTCGTGATGATGTTCGTGTTCTTCGTGATCGTGATGCTCCTCATGAAGTTTTGCCACTTCCGCCATAAGCTCCGCCTCTAAATCCTTTGCATTCTCTATTGTTTCGAGAATCTTCTTTCCATCAAGCGCCTCCCAAGGTGTTGTGATAATTGTCGCTTTGTCATTGTGCGCTCGAATAATCTCCATCGCAGTATTCAGTTTGCTGTCGCTAATATCCGCAGTTCTACTAAGTATAATTGTGCCTGCGTGTGCAATCTGATTCAAGAAAAACTCTCCAAAATTTTTCGCATACATCTTGCATTTATTTGCGTCGACAACCACTACTGCGCTGTTCAACTCCACTTCCGCATCCGTGTCCACATTTTGTACTGCTTTCATAACGTCAGAAAGCTTCCCAACACCAGAAGGCTCGATTAATATCCGCTCTGGGTGATATGTCTCAATTACTTCTTTTAAAGAGCTGCCAAAATCTCCCACCAGCGAACAGCAAATACATCCTGAATTCATCTCCTTGATTTCAACACCAGCTTCTTTTAAGAAACCACCGTCAATCCCAATCTCACCAAACTCATTTTCAATCAAAACAACCTTGGACGCATCCAATGCTTCCTTTAAAAGCTTTTTGATAAGTGTTGTTTTTCCAGCTCCTAAGAAACCCGAAAAGATATCTATTTTTGTCATTTTCTATAACCTCCTCAATCATTTATTATCTCTAATTTTTTATCATATCATATATAGATTGATTCTGCTATAATGAACCTATAAAAATTCAATTAAAAATCAGTGTGCCATACAAGATCTGCTGCTGGAATCTCCTCATAATTGTCTGCACCTTCGCCTCTTCTAAGATATACTTTACGGATACCTGCCTGAATAATCATGCGCGCACATAACGGACAGGGTTTTGCCTTGTGCACTGACAAATCACCTGGATTAATTCCCGCCAAATACAAATCCGCCCCTAGCGTCTGTTCCCTAGAACAATTTAGCAATGCGTTTGCCTCCGCATGAACTGCCCGACAAACCGCATAGCCTTCCCCTTGATGCATATCCATTCGTATGCGCGGACAGTCCCCAATATCACAGCAATTTTCAAATCCTCTAGGGGAACCATTATACCCCGTTGAAATCACTGCATCATCTTTGACAATAACTGCACCATACTTCCTTTTAATACAAGTACTGCGATATGCAAAATTTTCCGCACAGTTTAGATAGGCATCTACTTTTGAGATTCTTTTATTTCCTTCTGGTTTTACCAATGTTTTGTACCTCTGTTATACATTTTAGTGTACACTTTGAATCAACATTTCATACTCTGCCGCAATTAGCGCTGGCGGAATACTATACGTCACTTCTGCCTCTCTCTGCCCTGCATTCTCTGGCACGTCCCCTCCAGAAATCATGCCCAACAGTCTTCCGCTTTCCTCAAACACACCGCCGCCAGACATTCCTGCCCTAGAAAAACAATCTGTCTCCAATACCATTGTATTGAACAACGGCACAAATCGAATCCCTCTAACCGTCCCTAAAGAAAAATCAGCAACCCTTTGACCGGCTGCTGCCCCTGTCTGCAGAATACGCTTTCCTGCCCAATTCTGCGCAAATGTTTCTCTTTTCTCTTCTGAATCCACCTCGTACAAAACAGGCACCGCTTCATAAATCTCGCGCAAAACACTATTTGATACAGCAGTTTCTGCAATTCTGGCAAATCCTATATCATACTGCTGAGAATATCCCATAATATCTGCATGAAACGTCTCCCCATTACAAAAAACAATTTCCGCCTTGACATCTTTTCCCAAAAGGTGTTTGTTCGACACAATAACAATCTCATCATCAATTTTCCAGATAATACCATTTCCTGTGAAATCCTTCACAACCACTTTGACGACACTCCGCCGCGCTAACTGATAGACTACCTGCATAACCATATTTTCTGCCTCCAGTCCATATCCAGATACTGCGTGAAAACTGGCAATATCCGCCGCCCTCTCCGCCGCAGTTTGAGATACACACACTACAATCTCGTAACAAAATGGCTTGTATAATAGCGCTGTTATCAGCACGCCTGCCATCATTCCGGCAAACATCTGTATTCTCAGATGTTTGCCGGACATTTTTTTCTTTCTATCCCTATTCATTATGCCAAACCAAAGCTGTCATTATACTTCTGAAACTATTAGGCATCTCCCATAATCTCCTGCGATGTTCCTACTGGATTTTCTGCCAAATTTTCTGCTGGAATCTCCTGTGGTACTTGAGCCGGATTTTCCACCGGAACCTCCTGTGGTATTTCTACTGGATTTTCCGCTGGAACTTCTTGCGGTATTGACTCTAAATTTTCTACTGGAATCTCCTGTGGTACTTGAGCCGGATTTTCTGTTGGAACTTCTGGCAAAACTCCTTCGGGCTGCTGAACAGGAGTTCCATCAGGGTTTAACACCCCTGCTTCAATCAGTATCTGTATCTGCTGTTCTGGAGTCAATTCAGGTGTAATATTTTCTTCTGGAACAGTCACTTCCGGTTGTTCCTGTTTTCCTTCTGTTCTAGGCACAGAAACTTGACCGCCATAAACAATAACTGGCTCTCCCTGCTCCACATATCCATAGATTACCTCCGCCTTCTTTGAGGGGAGATTCACACAGCCATGTGAACCATTTGTCAAATAAATATTTGCGCCGAAAGAACTTCTCCAAGACGCATCATGCATTCCCACATTTCCATTGAATGGCATCCAGAAACTTACCTTGGAAGCATAATTTGCTCCTCTAAGTGTCGTATTGCGCTCCTTGTATGTAATTCCATAAATCCCCACTGGTGTATTGTAACCTCTGCTTACATTTCCAGATACGAAATCGGTTTCTTCCACCAACTGGTCATCTTTATAAACCCATAAATGTTGACTTGTGAGATCAATCTCTACATAGCTATCTCCAATGTCATTCTCTCCATACTGTGCTGCTTGGGCATGATACAATGGTGTTCTCTCCTCACTCTTGCCACTTCTAATTAGCTCAACTAAGGCTTCGGCTTCCCCTGCGCGATTCATCCACCAACCATATGCACCTTCTGAAATTGTAATTGTCTCCCCACCTGTCGTCTTGAACTCGCGCTTCTTTCCCCATGTATCATACTTTTTGGAAAGTGTATTGACATATTCTCTTACCAAATCAGGGTCAATATCCAGTTTCCCTTCATCGGTTACCAGCCAATCCTTGATAATACTTCCATCTAATACTTCTCTATCTTCTCCAAACTTATAAGTAATCTTAACGCCTGTTAATTGATTCAAGGCATCACACTCTTTTTGCAAGGCATGGTCCTCAGCGACAATTTCTGCATTTGTATAACATTCTTTGGCGTCAAGGTCAACTGAGTCTGCAAGAATTTCTACGGATTCTTTCACTGCATTATAAATCTTCGTGCGAATTGGCACAGTACCTTTATCTTCTGGGATAATTTGATATCCTTCCTCTGTGTAATCACTTAGATAAGCATTTTGTGGCTGTCTTATATTTTCCTGCTCAAAAAAGCAGAGTGTGTCAATCTTATTGTCAAAAGCTTCCTCTGAATATGTGACCATTGTGTCAACTGTATACTCACACTTTTTAAAAAGAGAGAACGGCCACAAAAAAGCATCCTGTGTCTCAATAATATTTTGAAATTCTTCTCCAAACTCCAGTTTCAATCCAATGTCAGCAGAAGTGATTGTGTCTGTAATACCATCTCTGCCATTAATTGTCAGCGTATAATGATTTGATGTGTCCAAGACAAAATTTTGTGCACTGTTGACTGAGCCTGCAGAATAATTTTCTCCATTAATAAAGGTATTGAAATAAAAATGTTTGGTGAAAAATAATGCAAGCCCCAGATAAACTAATGTAACAATTGCAGCTACAGCTACCACAACATATAATATTTTCTTTTTATTTTCTCGCATTTCGGTACTCCTAATTAAACTTTTGTTCATTTTTACATTGTTCACTTTTTGTAAATTATTGCTTACATAGTTTAACATAAAACTTCCATTCTTCCAATCCTTTTATTACAACAATACTCTGACAATTCCTGCCAAAGTATAGTGTTCGTTTTTAGCAACCGCAGCGATAAGCCGGGTTATGTCAGTGCTACATCGCAGCACGAATGATCATCTATCTAGGACTGACGTTGCCGTCAGCCTCAAGCGACCTACCTGGAAACAGACCGGGCAAGTCTATTGTTCCCTGTTTGGTCTTGCTTCGGATGGGGTTTACATGGCTGTGGCTGTTACCAACCACACGGTAGTCTCTTACACTGCCTTTCCACCCTTACCAAAATGGAATAAAACTCCCATTTTGGCGGTATATTTCTGTTGCACTCGCCTTAGAGTCGCCTCCACCGGACGTTATCCGGCATCCTGCCCTGTGAAGCCCGGACTTTCCTCACCTTACCGGAAACCCCGGTAAGCCGCGATCATTTACTGCAGTTGCCGTATTATTATATAATGCTTCGCTTACTTTTTCAAGCATTTATTCTAAATCTATTAAACCTTAAAACAACTTCCACCGACGAACTCCCGCACAATAGAATTTTTGGGAAGCTCCTCTATTCCTACCCCAAGGAAATAGCTTAAGAATTTCAGCAGGCGCACCGCCTCAAAATATTCGGGTTCTCCTTTTTCTATACTGTAGAGTAAAGGTTCTGCATATGGCTTTAGCACCGCAAGTTCATAGATAAGCGCAGAGTTAAACATGGCATCTGCACTCTCCTGAAAAGGAAAGATATTCTCTGTCTCTCCCTTTCGCACAGAAGGCCACATCTGCACTGTGCGTTTGGCTGTGGCGCCCCGCGTTCTTGCATCCCGCACCAGACGCCGAAGCAATCGTCCATCTGTAGTCGGGATTCGGTTATGTTCATCTATATTTAGTGTAGTAAGTGCGCTAATATAAATCTTATATTTGCTATCGGCAGGCAGTGCATAGGACATTTTGTCATTCAACCCATGGATTCCTTCTATAACAAGGATATCATCAGGACCAAGCTGCTTAAAATTCCCCCTGTACTCACGCTTTCCTGTCACAAAATTAAATGTTGGCAGCTCAACTCGCTCTCCCGCTAACAGCGCGCACATATCATCATTAAACTTTTGTGTATCGATTGCTTCAAGACATTCAAAATCATAGTCTCCATTTGGCTGTTTAGGTGTATTCTCCCGGTCTACAAAATAGTCATCTGCGGCAATAGGATGCGGTGTCAGTCCATGTGTGCGCAACTGCACAGACAATCTGTGGGAAAAGGTTGTTTTCCCTGATGAGGAAGGTCCTGCAATCATCACAAATTTAATACCACCACGTGATACAATTTCCGACGCAATCTCACTGATTCTGCGCTCTTGCAGCGCCTCCTGCACAAGCACTAGCTCATTAAATCTTCCTTTTCGTATCTCGTCATTGAGGTCACTCACGGTATCAACACCTAGCTTCTCTCCCCAATCTACAGAGATTTCCATAGATTTAAATAATTTAGGAAATGGTTTGAACGCCTCCAATGTTGTAGGATTACTCCTGTTTGGCAATATCAGTACGATTCCATTTTCATACCTTCGTAAATCAAACCATCGCACATATCCTGTACTCGGCAGCATATACCCATAATAATAATCATAATATCCATCAAGATTATAGACATTGACGCTAGAACTTCCCCTGTAGCGAAACAAACTTACTTTGTCTGACATCTTCTGCTGCGCAAAAAGAGCATTTGCCTCATCAATTGGCATGGACTTTTTAATAATGCAATAATCCTTATCTATGTACTCCTGCATTTTTGCCTTGATTTTGCCAACAATCTCATCTGTGAACGCAAAATCTCCTTTTTTCGCACAGTAATATCCATTTCCAATCGCAAACTCCATCTTAATCTTTTCAATCTTATCTGCCCCAACCACATCATTAATGGCTTTCATTAAGATAATGGTCGCTGTTCTGTTATAAGTTTTGTGCCCCGTGTCATCTGCCAGTGTCAAAAACTCTACAGTACAGTCCTGATCAACCTTTTTGAATAATTCCTTAATCTTTCCATTTCTAACTGCCAGTGCAATCGGATATGAGTAATCTTTTTGATACACACTAGCCACCTCGCCAAAGGTAATACCCACTGGATACTCTCTGCTCTTTCCATTCACTGTCACTTGAAAGCTCTGTCTACTTCCCTCCATTCATTGTCCTCCTCTCCTACACCACCACAAAAGGCTCTTTTATCTCTGTCTTATAAATTGTCAATCCAGGCAGTTCTCTTTTGATAAACTCTTCCATATAAGAGACAAACAGTTTTTCAATACCATAGTGCCCTGCATCAATCACATTGATACCTTGCGCCACCGCATCGATTCCTTCATGATGATCAATATCGCCGGTTATCATCACATCCACACTTGCATTTATCGCATCCTTAATATAAGCACCCCCAGAGCCAGGCATCACTGCGACCTTTTTGGCAATATCACCCAAATCCCCAAAAACTCTGACATTCGGCACATGGAACTTCTGCTTGACAAACTCTGCGAGATCTGCCACGCTCATGCGCGCTTTAAGACATCCTGCTCTGCCGCAGCCTTCCTTAGAAATATCATCCTCATAAGTGACATTCAACACTTGTCTCTCCTGCAAAAGCAACTCATCTGCCGCTGCATCCGCCATGCCCATCACATCAAAATTGGTGTGCATTGCAAAATAACTGATATCATTCCGAATTAGTTTATAAACGCGTCGGCCAATAAAATCATCTGTAGTAATTCTGCTCATCTTTCTAAAGATGAGTGGATGATGTGTGAGCAACATATCCGCTCCAAGGGAAACTGCTTCCTCAATCACATCATCTGTCGCATCCAATGCAATATAAATCGTTTTGACTTCCTTATCACGTCTGCCCACCAGCAGACCAATATTATCCCACTCCTCCGCGTAGGAGGCTGGGGAATGTAGTTCTAATTGTTCTATAATTTCAAAACATTTCATAGCCATTTCTCCATGATAAATTGGATATTATTTAAAATAGCAATACAGGCAGAATACAATATCACTCAGTTTCTCATCAAGCTCTGCCACACGCGACTGTTGTCTGTCCGTCGTCTGTTCTTGGCGCAACAGATTTTCTCGAAGGTTCTCCAAATTTCCCTTCTGCCACAATAGATATCTTTTTAATATCGGATGCGCCATTGTCAACAGACATGGACCATATGTATCCTGAACTCTTGTAAGCCGCTGTACTTCCTCTCTTGATATCTCAGATATTGTAAATGGTTGCCGGTAAGCTGGAATCCCATTTCTGTGCACGCCGCTCTTTTTGCATTTCTGTTCCAAATGTCCACCAATCTGCCACTCAAGCCTGCCAAATGCTCCGGGCAGCGCACGCATCATCGGATAATATTTTCCATCTTCATAGACCAAATCTTCCTTGTCAATTAAATAGCCTTTTTTTCGCAGATAACTACGCACCTCAGCCAATTCCGACTGGGGTTGTAATATCACCTGTTTCATGCCGCTAACCAACTCTTTTCCCTGTTCAAGTATAGAGAGGACCAGCCTGCCGCCCATACCAGCACAGATGATTCCCTCCGCCTCGCCCATCTGCAATGCACTGACACCATCGGAAAGCCGGGTCTCTATATAATCCTGCATATCGTACTCAACAATATTCTGTTTTGCCCTGTCCAAAGGTCCGCTGTTAATATCCATTGCAATCACATGTCTGCAAACGTTGCTTCTGACAAGCTCCATTGCAATATAACCGTGATCGCAGCCGACATCAGCGATACTCTTACAGGGCTGCACAAGCTCAGCCACAGCCCTCATTCTATCCGATAACAGCATCTATAATCTCCTAATCCAAAAAATCCTTAAGTTTGCGGCTTCTTGAAGGATGACGTAATTTTCTGAGTGCCTTTGCCTCAATCTGCCTGATACGCTCTCTGGTGACATTGAACTCTTTACCGACTTCCTCAAGTGTGCGTGCTCTTCCGTCATCCAGCCCAAAGCGAAGTCTAAGAACCTTCTGTTCTCTGTCTGTTAACGTGTCAAGCACTTCGACCAACTGCTCCTTCAATAACGTAAATGCAGCGGCATCCGCCGGAACAGGAACATTATCATCCTGGATAAAATCCCCCAGATGACTGTCTTCCTCCTCGCCTATTGGCGTCTCCAAAGAGACTGGCTCCTGAGAAATTTTTAGGATTTCACGCACGCGCTCCTCTGGCATATTCATTTCCTTTGCAATCTCCTCTGGGGTCGGTTCCCGTCCAAGCTCCTGAAGCAATTGTCTACTCACACGAATCAGTTTATTAATTGTCTCAACCATATGAACAGGGATTCGGATTGTTCTTGCCTGATCTGCAATTGCCCTCGTGATTGCCTGACGTATCCACCAAGTCGCATACGTAGAAAATTTGTAGCCTTTTCTGTAATCAAATTTCTCTACTGCCTTAATTAGTCCTAGATTTCCCTCCTGAATCAAATCTAAGAACAGCATACCACGTCCGACATACCGTTTGGCAATGCTCACCACCAGACGAAGATTGGCCTCAGCAAGCCGCTTTTTTGCCTCCTCATCACCAAGTTCCATCTTCTTTGCAAGCTCAATCTCCTCATCTGCACTCAAAAGCGGCACCTTTCCAATCTCCTTGAGGTACATTCTGACAGGATCCTCTATTCCAACACCATCCGGCACAGTGAGATCGATATTTTCCATATCCATCTCTTCGTCGTCCACCAAAAGCAGATCATCATCTGGCAAATCATCGTCATCATCCGTAATGCGCAGAACATCGACATTGTTCTGTTCAAGAAGCTCCAAGATTCGCTCAAACTGCTCCTCCTCAAGCGGCATATCCTTAAAAAAATCGTTAATTTCCTGGTATTCCAGCACGTTTTTCTTTTTCTTTGCAACCGCCAGCAGCTCCTTTAATTTCGCATCAAATTTTGCTTGTGTGTTTTCATCCATTCTGGTCAATCCTCCATACCATATTATTTTTATCCTTAATTTAAAGAAATATGCGTTTTGCTAAGTTCTTCCAGCGCTTTTTTGCCCTCAATTACTTTGCTGAGCGCCGATAAATCCGCGCCAGATCGGGCAGCATAGTACTCATAGCTATTTTTTTTCACACTCACAAGAATATCATGAAAGGCTTTTTCCTTTTCCTGTTCACTTTCCAATTCTGGAAGGTTTGTCGTAAACAGAGAAGCCGCCTCACTCTGATCCTTCTCCTCCTCAAACATACTAATAATACCCGCAGGATTAAACGTATTTTTTTCAATATCTTCAAACATACGTTTTGCCACCCTGCTATACAACTCCACTGTAAAATCCTCCGCGGAGAGATACCCTTTAATTTTGGTGTAGAGCTGCGGATAATCCGTCAGCCACGTCAGCAGCAACCGCTGTGATCTCTTGGCATTCTCCTCAGGAGTATTCTTGTTTTTGCTCTGTATCCCAGACTTTGGACGCTCTATCTGCACCGCATAACCACCAGCCTTTGCAGCCATATTCACCACGAGCTTTCTAAGACTGTCAAAGCCAATATGATATTTCTGCGCTACGGCCTCCAAATAGTTTTCCCGTTCCACATCCTCACCAAAATCGCAAAGCTTTCTGGCAATCTGACTGTGAAAATTTGTCTTTCCCTCTGGGTCATTTAAGTCAAACTCCCGCTCTAGCATCCGAATTTCAAACAAAAACGCATTCTCTGCATTGTCCATGCGCTCCTGAAATGCCGCCTGCCCAAGATTCTTGATAAATTCATCTGGGTCTTTGTACGGTGACATATTGATAATCCTGCCAGACATTCCTGTATCTCGCAGAATCCGAATCGCGCGAAGCGCTGCTTTCACACCTGCCCCATCACTATCGTACGCCAGCAATACCTCTCGGGTATATTTCTTTATCAGTCCTGCCTGACCTGGCGTGAATGCCGTTCCAAGTGAAGCCACTGCCTGCGTAAATCCTGCCTGATGCATACTGATTACATCCATATACCCCTCACACAATATTATATTCCCAGTCCTGGCAGCGCGCGCATAGTTCATTCCATATAAATTTCTACTTTTGTCAAAGATTTCTGTCTCCGGTGAGTTTAGATATTTGGGACCGTTCTCCTCACTGTCCATAATACGACCGCCAAACCCTATCACGCGATGGTTGATATCTTGTATTGGAAACATAACCCTGTTCCAAAATTGTGTTGTTGTTCCCCTGCGCTCATCAATCTTAGCTAATCCCACATCACGAATCAAATCATCAGTAAAGCCCTTTTGATGCAGATAAGCCAACAGCTCCTCTCCTCTTGTCGGCGCATATCCCAGTCCAAAATTTTTGCAAGTTTCTCCAGAAATCTGACGCTTGTCCAAATATTCCTTTGCTCTGCTGCCCCGCTCACCGCGAAGCATAATATAATAAAACTTTGCTGCCTCCTTATTGACCTCAAAAAGTCTCTGTCTGCGGCTTTCACGCCGTTTTGCCTGCTCGGAATACTCTGGCTGTGGAAGCTCTATACCAGCCCTTTCCGCCAGTATTTTCATCGCTTCAGGAAACGTACAATTCTCATACTTCATCACAAATGTAAGCGCATTTCCGCCTTCTCCGCAGCCAAAACATTTATAAATCTGCCGTGAGCGATTCACAGAAAAGGAGGGTGTCTTTTCCCCGTGAAAAGGACAACAGCACATATAATTACTGCCTTTTTTCTGCAGTGACACATAGCTGGAAATCACATCAACAATATCACTTTTTTGTCTGACTTCCTCGACTAATTCCTCTGGATAATACATCCATATCCAACTCTCTTTCTTTTTCGCAATTCTAATATCCCATCCAAAACTTAGGGATATACAATTCTTCATACAAGGAAATCGCAAAGCGGTCTGTCATAGAGCTAATATAATCACATACCACCTTTTCCCGCGGCTCTCCCTGAAATCCCAATTCCACAAAAAATTTAGGCAGTGCATCTGTATGTCTCATGTAGTATTCGTACAAAGTCTTAACCAGTGAAACCGCTTTGTCCTCCTCACACTTTGCCACCGGATTACGATACACTTTGTCATACATAAACTGTCTTAAGTTGCGCATGCCAAGTTCCACATCATCTGACATGCGCACGTCGCTTGTTCCCTTGCTCTGCGTTACAATGTCATGTATAAAATTGTTGAGCCTCTCCCGCGAGCTGTACCCAATAAGCTCACCGATTTCTCTCGGAATATCCCGCTCCTTTAAAATTCCTGCCCTGACAGCATCATCCATATCGTGATACGTGTACGCAATTTTATCAGAAAAACGCACTACTTTTCCTTCAAGCGTAGATGGCATACTCGAAGTCTGATGATTCCGCATTCCATCTCGCACTTCCCATGTAAGATTCAATCCCTCCCCATCCTTTTCGAGAAGCTCCACCGTGCGCACACTCTGTTCATTGTGCCGAAATCCAAAGGGGCAGATTTCATTGAGTGCACGCTCCCCAGCATGTCCAAAAGGCGTATGTCCCAAATCATGCCCTAAAGCAATTGCCTCAACCAACTCCTCATTTAGTTGAAGCGCCCTTGCAATTGTGCGCGCATTCTGTGACACCTCAAGCGTGTGCGTAAGTCTTGTTCGATAATGGTCCCCTTCCGGTGACAAAAAAACCTGTGTCTTATCCTTAAGTCGCCGAAACGATTTAGAATGCAGTATCCTATCTCTGTCTCGCTGAAATACAGGGCGAATATCACATTCATTCTCCTTGTGTTTTCTGCCCTTTGACCGGATACTGAGTGTGGCAAATGGACTTAAATACTCACTTTCCCACTGTTCAAGGTTTTCTCGTATTGTCATAATAAACCCCCGCTTTGTGTTTCATTCACAAAATGATTCCATATTTATATATTCCACACAGATTTGGAAATTCCTTTTTTTATCTATAATTCTACAAAATTGGTAACTATCATTTACTCTATACCAAGGAACAACCCAACCGCTTTGACAAACGCTGCTACATTTTATATAATAAAGATATCAATTTTGAAAGGACAGCGATTTTATTCAGGTCGCTCCAGAAAGGTAATATTAATATGAGCAAATTTAACGCAAATCACATTGCAATCCCCACAATATTAAAAGTAGAACCAAATGCATTAAACGAAATTGGCACATCTTTGAGCGAATGCAATTTTCAGAAAATAGTTATTTACTTTGGAAATGGACTGATTGATATGTTTGGCCGCAAAGTATTAGACTCTCTGCGGGAATCCAATATTGAAGTGCTTGAATACTGTGAGCTGGATACTGTCAACATTGATGATATCATCAAACTGGCATTCGGGTTGCCAAACGCTACGCAGGCTGTCATTGGCCTTGGCGGCGGCAAAGTGATTGATGCTGCCAAGTACATTGGCTTTCTGCGCAAACTGCCCTTTATCAGTGTTCCCACATCGGCTTCCAGCGACGGGTTTTCCAGTGCCAGCGCTTCCCTAATCGTCAATGGGCGCAGAAATTCTGTTCCTGCGCGTCTAGCATTTGGCATTATCGCGGACACTGCTGTCATCAAAAGCGCACCAGAAAAATTCCTGTACTCTGGCATTGGCGACATGGTATCCAAAATTACTGCGCTGTACGACTGGAAGTTTGAAGAAACGCACGGAGTCACACAAGTCAATGACTTTGCCCTTATGATTGCCAAAAAAGCAGTGAATAGCTTTGTACGCACACCGTTTGACAGCATTCAGGACAATCTATTTTTAAAGGAACTTCTTGACTCTCTTGCCATGAGTGGTATCGCAAATGAGATTGCAGGCAGCAGCGCACCCACAAGCGGAAGTGAACATCTCATCTCACACGCCTTGGATAAAATGCTAGAGGCACCACAATTGCATGGTATTCAAGTTGGTATCGCAACTTATCTTATGAGTAAAGTACAAGAGCACCGCTTCGAGCGCATAAACACAGTCTTCAGAAATACTGGATTTTGGAACTATGTTGCAACTCTCAATCTCAATGTGGAAGACTATATCAAGGCAATCGATCTTGCGCCTTCCATCAAACCATTCCGTTATACCTATCTTCATGAGAAGCAATACCGCGAACTTGCCAAAGAAATACTTGTTGAGGATACTATACTAAAAACCGTTTTTCATTTATAAAATAGGAGGCTGATAACAATGCATTATACAAATCCTGTTCTGTCTGGATTTCAGAGTTGAAAACGACTTTTATCTAGTAACAAGTAGTTTTGAATACTTTCCTGGAATCCCGCTCTTTCATAGTACAGACCTTATCCACTGGGAACAAATCAACTATGTTCTCAATAGAAACAGCCAGCTTACCTTCTCAACAGAAACACCAAACTGCCTGGGAATTTATGCCCCAACAATCCGCTATCACGAAGGAATCTACTACTGTATTGTAACAAATGTAGACAGTCTCAAAAGCGAAAATTTCTTTGTCTATACTACAGATCCCTATGGAATATGGTCAGAACCTGTCCTGCTTCCCTTTGGCAGCATCGATCCTTCTCTTTTTTTGATGATGACGGAAAGATATACTACAGCGGCACTGACACAGGCGTCTTTATCGCTGAACTAACCCTATCAAAAAGTACTCTGCCTGATAACACTATACAGATTCTCTTTGACAAAACCGGCGAAAAAGTATATGCATGGAATGGCTCTGGCGGAAATAATCCTGAAGGACCACACATATATAAGATAAATGGAATATATTATCTTATGCTTGCAGAAGGTGGTACTGAATACTGTCATATGGTTACAATAGCCATAAGTACATCTATATTTGGTCCTTATGAAGCATGTCCACACAATCCAATTCTTACTAACCGCAGCACAGAACTTCCCATTAAGGCAGTCGGACATGCTGATATGATTGAAGATCAAAATGGAAACTGGTGGGCAGTCTGTCTCGGTATTCGACCTCTTGGATATCCATTATGGATAATATTCCCGAAGGCGGTGAAGCTGGAATTTCAATATATCTAAATTATCAGCATCATTATGAAATAGCAATAACTATGCTTATCCAAAAGCGCTGTCTTATTCTCCGACGGCAAGTTGGAAAATTAAAAGCAATAGAAAATATTGTATCCCATAACAGTAATGCAGTTATTTTACAGCTCACTGGCTCACGCGCAGAATACGCTTTCGCTTACTGTTCTTCAGAACAAGATACCCCTGTGCCAATTGGAGCAGGTGAGACTCAATATCTTACCACGGAAGTGGGCGGCTGCTTTACCGGAAATTTTATCGCCATTTACGCTGTGAATACAGATGTTATTTGCAAAAAATTTACTTATACTGTAAAATAGATTTTAAAAAATATAAAAGGAGGCACGCACATGAAATCAAAAGTTTATTTTTCTAAGACCATCACACCCGAAAAAGTTCTGAAACTATATCAATTGACAGGCAAACCGCTCGAAGGCAAAGTCGCAATTAAAATTCACTCCGGTGAAGTCGGAAACCAGAATTTTCTGAAACCAGATTTCTGGAAACCTGTTATCGATTTTGTAGGTGGCACTGTTGTGGAGTGCAATACTGCATATGATGGAAGCCGCAACACCACTGCAAAACACATGAAAACGCTACACGAACATGGCTGGAGCAAATATTTTGATGTTGACTTAATGGACGCAGAAGGAGACGACCTAGAGCTTACAATTCCAAACGGTCTAAAAATCAAAAAGAACTTTGTGGGAAAAACTCTTGTCAATTATAATTCTTTGCTAGTGCTCTCCCACTTTAAAGGACATCCAATGGGCGGATATGGTGGAGCCATCAAGCAACTTTCTATTGGTATTGCTTCTTCAACTGGCAAAGCATATATTCATGGTGTAGGCGACATTAATAATTTCTGGGGTTCCGATCATGATTCCTTTTTGGAATCTATGGCCGACGCTGCATCTAGTATTGTTGATTACTTCAAAGGAAATATTGTCTACATCAATGTTATGAAAAATATGTCTGTAGACTGTGACTGCTGTGCTGTCGCTGAAGATCCCTGCATGGCGGATATTGGCATTTTGGCTTCTCTTGATCCAATTGCAATTGATCAAGCATGTCTCGATCTGGTCTATGCCTCTGATGATCCAGGTAGAGACCATCTTCTTGAACGCATTGAATCTAAAAACGGTGTCCATACTATCGAGGCTGCCGCTGCATTAGGCTTTGGCTCTCGCGAGTATGAACTTATTACTGTAGATTAAAGTAATTGAGTAGGGGAAGTTATCTTCCCCTACTCAATTTTTTTAGCCATGCGCCCCTTGCATATTTCTAATCTCAAACAGTTTATCCAGAAACCAGTATGGTATCATAATTCCCTGCGCCTGCATTGCTAGTGCTTCCTCCTTGTTAACCCATCGAACCGCCTGCACCTCTTCTTCCTGTAAGTGAAGCAAAGCAAGGTCAACTTCCTGTTCTAGCAGATAATAATCATCAAAACCACGCGCAAAATTAATAGTAAAATTCGGTCTTTTATCAGACAAATCAATCTTTAGTCCAATCTCCTCTGCCACTTCACGCTCTGCCGCTTGCTGGCTGCTCTCACCCTGTAAAGCAGAACCTGCTGCCGTCAAATCCCACATGTTTGACCAGCCTTCCTTAAAAGGCTGTCTCTGCTGAATTAACAACTCATTCTTGCTATTAAAAATGCAGATATGAACTACAAGATGATATTCTCCTTCCCTTAATGGGTCTCCTCGCCGATGTACTTTTCCAGTCTTCACTCTATCTTTTGTATATAAATCCCACAGTTCATTCTCTTCTCTGTCCGCCATAACAATCTTTTCTCCACAACTAGTACGCCGTTTTTTAATTCCTCATATACCA
>DEPD01000173.1:39336-53911 GCA_002358575.1 Lachnospiraceae bacterium UBA3401
ATACGAGGATTAAAAAACGGTGTACTAGTAACAATTCAGCCTTTGGATTCCCGTTACAGACATCAAGCCATACATAATCGCTTCGCGATGGTTTGATGCTTCCCAACCACTATGCAACCTTACGGACTTTGCAACGCAGTGCAAAGTCCTAGACTGAATTGTAACCACAACTATACAAATTTTACTAGCTCATCTATGCTCTTTCTCTTTGGCGCTGCTGGCTCCTCGTCCGCATAACCTACCGCCATAAGCGCAGCTACCTTCTGCCCATCTTCAATTCCAATGATCTCCGCAACTTTTGCCTCATCAAAAATACCAAGAATGACAGCGCCAATTCCCTTATCGTGCGCTGCAAGGCAGAAAGTCTGCGTCGCAAGACCCGCGTCAAACACTTCCCAGCGGTCCTCCTTTGACGTTGTGTAGGAACCGTCCCGCTCAAAACCGCTTCTGCCATGTACTATATTGACTACAACCAACGCTGCACAACCCTTAATAATGTCACTGTTATGCGCAAAACCAAGCGTTGCCTCATTCGCAATTTTCGCCTTAATGTCCGCATTCTCAACCACCACATATCTTGTTACCTGTGTGTTTTTCCACGATGGTGCGAAGGACGCAGCAGACACAATTTCCTGCATCACCTCATGCGACACCTGCTCCTCTTTAAATTTTCTGATACTTCTCCTTGTCTCGATACACTTGATTGTTTCCATAAAAATACCTCTCTTTCCTTTGTTTTTTTAAATACACTGCTGATAACCTAATTTCCTAACACCTTTTCTCTATATCACCAAACATACAAAACTATTTTAAAAAGCCGTTCACTATCTGCTCCTCCGCCTGCGCCTCTGTAAGCCCTAGCGTCATTAATTTAGTCAACTGTTCCCCCGCTATTTTTCCAATTGCCGCCTCATGAATCAGGCTTGCATCAATGTTGTTTGCCGTAATCTCTGGTATTGCACGCACCACTGCATTATCCATAATTATCGCATCGCACTCCGAATGCCCTGCACACTTGTTATTTCCATTGATATGAGAATAGAATATTTGTTCAGAAAAATCTTTCGCCACAGAACGAGAAATGACATTTGTGCTGGAATCCTCGCCGTCCAAATCCACATAAAAATTGGTGGTCGCTCTTTGTTTCCCATGCGTCATAAGTTTTTCCTTAATAACAAGCTGAGCACCCTTTCCAAGCTTTGCTCTTGTAACTCTATCTGTAGAATCCACACCCCTAATTTGCACTGTATCCATTTCCATATAGCTATTCTCATCCAAATTTACAACCGTCTCTGGATTCATGACACGCTCACCAGTTCCTTCACCCGAACCATAATGTTTTTCCACATATTTCACTCTGGAATTTTTGCCGATAAAAAAAGAATGAATCCCGCTGTGTTCGCTTGCTTGGTCTCCACTGTTGTGAATACCGCATCCCGCCACAATTGTGACATCACAGTCCTCACCAATATGAAAATCATTATACACCAATTCCTTGAGACCTGTCTGCGTCATTAAAACAGGGATATGCACACTTTCCTTTTTCGTCCCAGTTTTAATAAAAATATCAATTCCCGGCTTATCTTCTTTAGGAACAATCTCAATGTGTTCTGTCGAGTGTCTGCCCGCTGACGCTCCATTGGAACGAATATTGTAAGCACCTGTGGGGACTTCATGCAAATCTGCAACTTGCATCAGCAATGTTTTCTGAATCTCATCCATGTATACACCCTCCTGCATTATGTCTGCACTCAAGATTACCACTCAACAACCCAGGCAATATCTCATCCTTTGTTCCCATATCCTGTATCTCGCCGTTTGCAATTACCACAATTTTATCTGCAATGTCAAGAATACGCTCCTGATGCGAAATAATCACAATATTTCCCTGCGTCTTATCATGCATCTTCTCAAATACTTTGATTAAATTCTGAAAACTCCAAAGGTCAATACCAGCCTCCGGCTCATCAAACACAGACAACTTCATCCCCCTGGCAATAACCGTGGCAATCTCAATTCGCTTTAACTCTCCGCCAGACAAACTTCCGTTCACTTCTCGATTGATATAATCCCGCGCACAAAGTCCTACCTCCGAAAGATATTTACATGCGCCCTCCACGCTAAGTTTGTCGCCAGCCGCCAGACGAATCAAATCAAGCACTGTAATTCCCTTAAAACGAACTGGTTGTTGAAAGGCAAAACTAATGCCCAGATTCGCCCGCTCTGTTATGGACAGTGTCGTAATATCCTGCCCCTCAAAGAAAATCTGCCCCTCTGTTGGCTGTATAATTCCAGCAATCATCTTTGCTAGGGTCGATTTACCACCCCCGTTTGGTCCAGTGATTGCCGTAAATCGGTCCTCTATCTTTAAGTCAATATGATTTAATATATCCTTCCCGTTCTCATCATCAACATGATAGGATATATCTTTTAATTCTAGCACGCATCCGCGCCCCCTCTCCGCTTCCTTCTCAGATGTTTTATAACGCCTTTTATAATATCTTTTGACGCTCTTTCAGTATAACCAATATTTAACAAAAAAGCGACTGTTTTTTCAAATTTTCATATGAATATATTAATTTTTTCTATTCTTTCATTTAACCATATCATATAGTGTTCATTTAACACCATCCTTGTGTATTGAGATAACGCAGCAATTGTCTTCTCCTTCCTCTATTTTCACAATGCCGTTGCCAACACATTTCTCATCTTTCTGGTAAGTGCAAATGTACCAGAGTCTTTGAGCTGTAACATCAATAAAAACGTCGTTTCTTTTTCTGGTATATTGGCAAAATAGGGGCCTAACCATCCATCCCAGCCGTACTCTCCTGCGAAACCATTGATTACCGCAAAGGAAGGATTCGTCAATACACGCATTAAATTACTGTAACTATATCCTGCAAGATTTTCCCATCCTCGCATCATTCCCTGTTGATACGGCTCAAGATGACACCCCGTCATATACGCAACTGTAGCGGGTGCAAGGTAGGTTCTGCCTTGATAGAAACCTCCATTGAGCAGCATCTGTGCAAAATGTTGGTAATCTACAATTGTAGATACAAGCCCTGCCCCACCTGACTCAAAGCATATTTCTGCATCCATATGGTTGCAGATGCCAAGATGATTTCCATGATATTCGATCAACCCATCTGTCGTTGCCTCATATACTTTTGTCAGTCGTTCTCTCTTTGAAGCATCCAATCGAAAATCAGTATCCATCATATGCAATGGCGCAAAAAACTCTTTTTTCAAAAATTCTCCAAAGGGAACATCAGAAACCACCTCCACAACCGCACCAAGAATATCAGCACTTGTTCCATAACGCCATCCCTCTCCTGGCTGAAATGCAAGCCGTCCTTGTCCCAGTTTTAACGCTGCTTCCATTGTTGTCATAGGATTATCAGAATATAGTCTTTTGTCCAGCTCTTCATAGACAAGTGCTGTATCCCGACTCGCTGGATCTGGGTCACAATTATATACCAATCCTGATGTCATAGACAAGCAATCCTTCACTGTCACTTGGCGATTGGCAGGCACATCTCCCTCTGGAGTTACCACCCTTATCTTTGCAAAGGTTGGTATATACTTTGATATTGGGTCCAGCAAATCCAGTACGCCGCGCTCCAACAGAAGCATCACCGCTGCTGATGTGATAGGTTTGGTCATAGAATACAGGCGAAAAATACTATCTCTCCCTATCTTTTTTCCACCTGCGATATCTGCATACCCCGCCTCAGCATAATATACCTCCTCACCTTTGTGGACCACACACAGATTGCCACCTGCGATTTGACCGGCATGAACACTTTCCTGCAACAGTTCTCCCAATCGTTCTAATCGATTCCATTCAATTGTTCTCATAATTTTTTACCTTTCTTTTTGATAACGTCTTAGATTTACTCATCATCTGAAAATTCCATAAACTGTGAAAGTGCCTCTTTATGCATCTTTGATACCGCATGTGGGTTTCGTTTCAAAAGAGCATTCATACGCTGATATTCTTTCTTTCCTGTCTGCAATGCAGAGTTAATTTTTCTTAGACCAGCCTCCGAGCGCTCTTTAATCTCACTTCCATAAAATGCAGAAGCAACTTCAAAATGTTTCTGCATTCTACGAAATTCCTCGCTGCTCTCCTCAAGGCTCAAAAGCACTTCCTTCAAGTTGAATGCTTCACGAACGCTCTCTGCCATATCAATCGAAATGTAAACTGTGAGCAGAAATACAATCACTTCCACAAAATTGCTATTAAATCGCATTGCCAGCCTTTCCACCAGTGTATGTCCATACAAAGTTAAGATTACTGAAAAAGCCCCCCACGCCAATGAAGAAGTAACGCAGATATGTCCATTTAAATTAAAACGCTGATTGCTATAATCCCAATAGCGCACATGAAACAATTTTTCCATCGCCACACCTGTAAAATATTCCAGTATTGTAGCGCTTATCATACCCGCAAAGAACACCCGTACTGCATTTGTCCGAAAAGGCAATGTAAAAACCAGAACAACAATTGCACCAGAACCATAAATTGGTAGAAATGGACCTCTCATAAACCCTCTGTTGACCCATCTTGCTTTCAATACAGACACATAACAGGTCTCCCATACCCAGCCCAGAAAACAATAGAAATAAAAAAAGAAAAGCCAAGTTGAAAATGTATACATCACACAGATTCCTCCCAATTATCCTGTTCTATGCAAATTAAAAGCATTCCCCGCTGTACTTCAATTTCCGCAGTCTCACCGATAAATTCATTGCTGACTCCAATTGGAAATTCCTGTCTTACTGTCACAGAATCCAACAAATATTTCAAACCGCGCTCACAAACTCCATACGCATCACCCCCAAAAGCAAAGACAGAAATCCGTCTTCCTTTCCTCGCAAAATGATCTGTAAAGCTTACCTTGGTATCCTTTATCAATGTCAACAGTACATCCTCTCCAGCGATTGTTCCCGTTGCTCCCCGATTTAGCAGATATAAAAGGCACTGAATATTGGCGAGCGTATGGTCCAATCGTCCGCCAAGCGCCCCATAAAGCGTAAACTGTTTATAACCTGCATTTAGCCCTTCCTTGATTGCTGCAAGCATATCTGTGTCGTCCTTTTCAACGGGAAGTTTTTTTATCTGAAATGGACCACACAGTTCTTGTGATTCAAGTGAATCCATATCACCCAACACAATATCTGGCAGTATTCCAATCTGTTGTAAATATGTCAGTCCACCATCTGCTGCAATACATAAATCTCCTTCTTGCAATGTCATCTGCTTTAATAGTCTCTGTGCATTGCATACGCCTGCACCGATTATAATACACTTTTTCATGCCATTCTATCCCACTTTCCTCTGCATCAGGTCTGCGTAATTGAGTAGGGGAAGTCCCATCTTTCCTACTCGCCGCGCCGCCGGTACGCCATGCAATGGCATATTTCCTCTGCATCGGCGTGCGCATAAAAAGTTCGCCAAAGCTAAGCCTCTGGCGAACTTTTGTTTTGAAATTTGTAGCAGTTAAGCCTTTGGCTTCCTGTTACAAGTATCAAGCCATGCAAAATCGCTTTGCGATGGCTTGATGTATCTCAGCCACAATGTTTTCTCACGAACTTTGCAGTATGGTGCAAAGTCCTAGACCGAACTGTAACTAGAATTTCTACCTTATTTTTCCGCATCAAAAGCTCTTAAATATATCTGTCTCTCTCTGAAGCGCTGCTGCAATCTGCTGATTCTCATCCATTCTGTTACTGATATTTTCCATATCAGTAACAAGAATTTGCGTGCTCTCTGCTGCACCTGTAACGCCTTTTGCTCCCTCTTCAATCGCGTCTGTAATTGTCTCAATCGAAGATGCAATCTCATCTACTGCGCGTTTGAGATCGTCTGTCTTTGCTGTAAACTCATTCATAACACCCTCTATATAAGTGGCGTTGTCTCTGTATTGCTCACCACTGCTCACGAAGTTTTCAAATTCTGGCAAAATAGAATCCGTCATATATTCCACAAGATTATTAGAATGCCCGGCGAGATTATGTACAGCGTTGATCACCACACTATTAATCTCCTGAATACGATTTGCCGTCTGACGGCTTGAAGATGCAAGCTGCCTAATTTCGTCTGCAACAACAGCGAATCCCTTTCCTGCCTCTCCTGCGCGTGCTGCCTCAATCGAAGCATTCAGCGCGAGAAGATTTGTCTGGCTTGAAATCTTCAAAATATCATTCGTCAAACCATTGACTTGCTCTACACTCTTGCTATCCTCAATCGCCTGGTTCAGCACCTCAAGAATCTCCTGTACCTTTGTGCTTGTCTCCTTCATATTTGTTCTTGCATCCAATTCCATCTTGTCCGCATTTTCTTTCATTTTCTTGGAATAATCATTGATGCTGCTGCACTTATCCGCAATCATCTCAACCTCACTGCGCACAGAATCTGCATTTTGGTTTATAATTGTAGCAGAATGTCCAACCTCCTGCATGGTAGCAGAAAGCTCTTCTGTGACTGCCGATAAATCCGACGCGCTGTCGTTTGATGTTCTCACGCTCTGTTGCACTTCACTGACAACCTCTTCTAATTTCCGCGAATTTTCGATAATCATTTTCATGATGCTCTGCAGTTTTCCCATAAATGTATTGATACCATTTCCCAAATCTGCAATTTCATCATTGGACAAAATACTAATACGCTTTGTCAAATCTCCTTGACTCTGGTCAATTCCATTGATAATATCATTGATTTCATGATTCGCAATAATCAGCTTTCTAATGATTAAAATAAATACGCTGTACAGAGTAATTACAAATGCAATTACACTCAAAACGACAATAAGCGTATTTTTGAATACAGCCCTATTATACTCTGCTGTCAGAACATTACTCGCCTGCATAGCACTCTCCTGTGCACGCTCCATCATACCTTCCACCTGACGCTGCATTTCATCACTACACTGCTTAATAGTTCCATTTGCAAGGACAAATGCCTTTTCTTTTTCAGCATTACCACTAAATGCCATCAAATTAGCAATCTCATATTTCATCGTATCATAATTGGATAGTATGGTGTTATAGGCTGTTGCGTCTTCCTCATCCAGACTATTCTTGTACTCCATAAGATATTGGTCAAGAACTTCTTGCTCTGCCCGCACCTCAGCCACCATGGCAATTAAAGTGTCCAAATCCGTGGCAATAATGTGTGAAAGCGCTTTTTTATGAATTTCTTGCAACTCTTTTTCAATATTGCTGAGATGCGAAATATTAACCATATGTTCATCTGCAATTGTCACAGCAGTCATATTTACTTTTTTCAAATTGCTAATTGCGGCGATATTTGAAAAAACCGCAAGTGCTCCAAGAATAAAAACCGGAACTAAAATGACTATTGTTATACTTAAGCGTTTCTTACCGTTCATTTTGTTCCCTCCTTATTGTACTACTGAAGCAGTTATTTCCTTTACAAGTCTGTCCACTAAGTCCTGAAGCGGCATGTTGTCTGGATTTCCCGCCGCTATCGTATCTGCAAAACTCGTACAAGCACTCCAATAGCTATTGCCTACACGCTGCAATACACCATACTGTGACTGTTCAATTACCGCGGCAATTGCTGGAACCTTACCGACTGCATCTGAGGCCGCTGCCACAGCATTTGCAGGTCCTTGACTTCTTTCCTCAAACCGTAATATCTGATTTTCCTCATTTGTAATCCAATCTGCAAACTTATGTGCCCATTCCTGATGTTTTGAATAAGCATTGACCCCAAACATCTTATATCCCTTAAAAGATGACATCTGAATCTGTTGTCCCTTGCAGGTATAAGTGGGCAGCTTACATGCACCATAATTGTTTCCCCACGCTTCCTGTATTGCAACCGCATTCCACACACCGCTAATTCCTGCAATGCAGGTGCCATCTTTCACGCCTTCTATAAAAAGACTGTCTGGCTGCGCTACAAATCCGGGATTTGTAGCAATATTCATCAAAGCCTGTGCTACATCAACTCCCTTAATTGTTCCTTCTGTAGTATTCCAATTACAGTGGTTGGTTACTCCGTCCTCATTAATACCAAAATCAAGACCTGTATTTCCAAAAAACGAATATAAATACCATCCAGAATTTAATTCCATTGAAACCTTTTTTTCATTTTCGGTTGCCACCTCAAGGATTCTGTCAAATGTCTGAACATCTGAATCCAACAAATATTCCTTATTATAATACAGGAAATATCCATTATCCGCTGTGTAGGGATATGCATATAAAGTTCCCTGATAAGATGCTGCATCCACTGCATCTGGTAAATTTGCACTTTTTATCTCTGCCTGATTTACAACCGGAGAAAGTGCTCCACCCGCAATCAAACTGTAAAGTTGATCATCTGGCATAGAAAAAACATCTGCCGCATTATGAATATCACTCAAAACATTATTTCTAGTATCCGCATCACCTGATGGCTCTATAGTAATATCAAAATCAGCCTGTCCTGCATATTTTTGTTTAAAACTATCAATCATTTTCTGTAAGCTCTCAATATTTGCCTCCTCAGACCAAACACGCAATGAAACTGTTTCGAGTGTTTTCCCCTTATTCAATTCTGTCTTTAATGTGTTTTTTGTATTAACTTGAACATCTGCGCCTTTATTCCCGCATCCTGCAAGTGTTACTGACAGCAAAGAAACACATACCATCGTAGCCAATAGTTTGTTTTTCACAGTAATTCTCCTTTCATTGTTTATTTTTCCGGCAATTACCTCCTTTTTATTGTATACTATTTGTTATCTTTTTTCAATCGTATTTAAAAACATTACACTCTCTCGTCAATAACAACAACTTTTTTGCCTTTATCGTTTGATATTTCTCCTATATTTTTCACAAAACAAATCGCTGGTATCACGCCAGTCACCTCAGAAAACGCTTTCTCAATCTGCTGTCTCACAGCCACTTGCTTCTCTGCTGCCAATAACGTATCAGCGCTACATTTTACAGATACATCCACCACATCCATCCTATGCTCTTTTCTAATCCGAACTGTAAAAAACACTGCATTCACTGGCAACTTACAGAATACCTCCTCAATTTGCTTTATCAAAACACTTTTGTCGCGAATCATCAACATCTCTGGCAGCGCTTTGCCTATGCGGTCTATTCTTGCCATTGTCCGACCACAATCGCATTTTTCATAATGAATCCTTGTAAAGTGCATTGTTCGATATCGAATCAATGGCAGCCCTTCTTTTTGAAGCGTGGTAAATACCAATTCTCCTGTTATTCCATCTGGCAAAACAACCAATGTCTGTGTATCCAAAATCTCTGCCAGAAAATAATCTTCCTGAACATGCATTCCTTTCTGACATTCACATTCACATGCCACACCAAGTCCTGTCAGTTCATTCAACCCATATAAATCATACGCTTTTACCCCTAGTTTTTCCTGTATTGCTCCGCGCGTTTTTTCTGTCCAAGGCTCCGCTCCGCACAATGCTGCTTTGAGACTTAGTTTGCCTTTTAATCCCTGCTCCTCCACAATATGTGCCAGACGAAGCAGATAAGTCGGTGTTCCCATAATTCCTGTCACGCGCAATTTTTTCATAAGCGCCGCCAATCCTATTGTCCTGCCAATTCCTGATGGCACTATGGCGGCACCTACCCGTTCCGCGCCATAATGAGCACCAAGTCCCTCTGAAAATGGCGCATAATTATACAAAATCTGTATGACATCTTTTTTCCCTAAATCTGCCATACTAATCGAGCGCGCAACACATTCACTCCAATAATCAATATCCTTTTTTGTGTATCCCACAATTCTTTCTGGTCCAGTTAAGTTGTCCGAACTATGATATCTCATAATTTCTCTTCTTGGCACTGCAAAAATTCCAGATGGATATGCGGCAATTAAATCTTCCCTTGTGGTGAAAGGAAGTTTCCCCAAATCTTCAATCCCGCGTATATCTCCAGGTTCCACGCCCAATTTCCGCATTTTTTCCTTGTAATATGCAACATTTTGATACATATACTTTACCAATTTTACAAGATGTTTTCCTTGTAAATTAGCCAATTCATCTCGGCTCATACATTCCTTTGACTTATTCCAGATCATATTTCATCCTCCAATTACACACTATTCTTATTATCTATCATTTATTTTACAAAATCAATATCCAAACACGATATCAAATCGATACCTTTTTTTCCAAAAATAAATGGAATATATTTTTCAATCTGTGTTATAATGAATCTATTCATAAGAAATGAAGTACACTATAAGGAAATGAACATCATGCGGCACCTGCAATGCCTAGAGCATTTCAGTCCGCATGTCCGCCTTGCTATGAAAGTGACCTTCACTTTTATAGTAAGGTAAAGAAATATACATAGCAGGAGCAAAATCACAGATGAATGAGCCTATCAAAAAAATAAACTATCTCCTATATATTCTGGCATGTATTACAATCTGCATATTTTTAATCTCTATATTTATCTATGACAGGGCCACGGATACTCGACAGCAGCAGTCCCCCTATGCCATAGCAGAGTGGAACGACTGCCAAGAAACGTTTTATATGAAAAAGACCGTTATATCTGGAACAATCTCTGTGGACAGCTCTATTGGCAATATCCTTGCTTTTTATTCTGTTCACCAAAATGTAAAAGTCTTTGTTGCCAGCAAACTGATTTATGAGTATCCTGTCTCTAATAATAATCCTTTGTCAGACTCCCCAGGTTATTGTTGGAACTTTATACCCCTTCCATACAATACAAATAATATTGAGATTGTACTCACAAGCCCATACAAACCTTACTTGCAGAAAATACCCGCATTTTATATTGGAAATAATTTCTCACTGCCAGCATACATTATAACCAGCAATATTACACCATTTTCGCTCTGTATCATTATGCTTGTTATTGGATTTGTTCTTGTGGCGTACCACCTGTTTGTATCGCGCAATATTAATACCAGTGGAAAACTATTAAAACTTGGCATTTTTTCCATATTTTTATCCATATGGTCCATCAATGAGTGCAATATCACAACGCTGCTGTTAAAAAACAGCCTAGTAACCTCTTATTTGGCGTTCTTGTCGCTCTTGCTGCTCTCTTTTCCATTTGCAATGTTTGTCCAAACCTTCTATGAAGACAACAGCAAAATCTGGAACTGGTTCTGCAAAGTGGACCTAATACAAATTGCACTCTGTATCTCGCTTCAACTAACTGGCATTGCAGATTTAAGACAAACCTTGTGGACCACTCATGTTATGATGTGCGGACTTGCAGCAATTATTTTGATTCAGTCGCATCTGTTAATTAAAAATGGTATTCACTCCCACATGATAAAAATTCATCTGGCGTGTATTATGATTTGTTCCCTAACGCTTCTCTTAGATATTATAGGGTTTTATTCTGGCTCATGGAATGCAAACACTTTTGGACGTTTCGGCTTTCTGCTCTACATCATTGTGCTTGGTCTAGCATCCACAAAAGAATCAGCAGCTCTTATGAAAATGGGGCTGGAAGCAAACGCGTATCAGAAGCTTGCATACACCGATCAGATGACGGGAATGAATAATCGAACGCGCTTTAATATTGACTTTTCTGAGCTGTCAAAAAATCCAGAGGACATTGCAGTGATTGATTTTGACCTCAACAATCTAAAATACACAAATGATACTTTTGGACACAGTGTTGGTGATTTGTATATCAAAAACTGCGCTACAATCATTCATGATATCTTTGATGGGATTGGAAAATGTTACCGCGTCGGCGGTGATGAATTTGTCGTTTTGATTGAGAAAGCCTCCACAGTTGATCTGACCCACTACATGGCAATGTTGGAATCAAGTGTCGATACATGTAACCGTGAAAACAGAAAATTAAGAATGCAGATTGCATACGGTTACGCCGTCTTTACCGCAAATACTGACAAAGATTTGGAAGACACCTATAATCGGGCAGATAAAATGATGTACACAAACAAAAAAGATAAAAAAGAACGCCAAAAATTTGAACGGATATAAGTGAGTAGGGAAGATACCCTCTCCCCTACTCACTTATCTAAAAATACCAGCCACTATTGCTACCATAATTGCCATACTTATAATTATTGTAATAGCCACTATTGCTATAACCATTGAAATATGAATTACTCGTTCCAAATTTGTTATAAGTAGAAGTTGCCCCATAGAGCTTGCTTAGTGTTGTAAGGCTGTTTGACGCGGCATTCTCAATTGTCTCCATCTTACCACAAACCTTGTCTGAAAAACCGCCTTCTTTTGCAAACACTTCTTTTATTTTGTCAAAATCTGCACCTTCCAAAGTTTTTTCGTCAATAGAAAGTTCCCCAGATTTCGAGACTGTAATACCAATCTCTTCCAGCGCCTTTTTATTGGTTGAAACAACACTGTTGAGCGTCTTTTTAAAGGCAAGGTTCGATGCACCACCTATATCACAAAGATTGTTGTAAACCTCATTATATTCCGTTACAAAATCCTTAATATTTTTTATTAGGTTCTCTTTGTCATTCTCCTGTGCCTTCTTGCCTGTCTCGTCGTCAGTGTATGTCTTCTTACCAATCTTTAGCATTTTCTCAACACTGTCCTGTACACTGTTCGCAGACTTTTCCATCTGCTCATACATTGCAAGCTGTTTTGTCGGTGTCTTGGAAGCCAGTGATGAAGTTGTTCTTTGGTTGGAGTTTGAGCTGCTTGTCCTAGTAGTCTTGCTGTTGATTACCTTTCCTGCACGACTTCTTCTAGCACTCCGTAAATTTCTTGCTCTCAATAAGGAATTTCTCGAACTGTTTATATTCATTCTATATCCATGTCCTTTCTGATTTTTTCTAGGTTAAAATCCGTTACTGTTTACGTAATATATATCGGTAATCACAATAGAAATATTAACACTAAATTTTGGATAAATTTTGCAAATTGCGTCTTATATTCTGAAAATTCCTATTACTTTTTCTCTAAATCCTCCGATTTCTGATTCACAGTTAGATTGACGCCTTCCAGCCCATTCACAGTAATATTTCTGTTCACTCGGGCATCATAAGATTCTGCATTAATAATATTTGCCAAGTCAATTCCTGTGGTCTCCTTCATGGACTCAAACAACTTTGTCATAACTACTGGAACATTGTTGGCCACTTGGTCCACTCCGTTGGCACCATCACCTCCAATAATTGTAATCTTGTCAATCTGAGACAATGGCTCTGCAATCTTTCCTGCAATGTCAGGCAGCACCTTTATCATCATCTCAGCCACTGCTGCCTTATTGTACTTTGCATATGCCTCTGCCTTTTTCTCCATCGCTTCTGCCTCTGCAACACCCTTCGCCTGTATCGCCTCTGCCTCCGCAATGCCCTTTGCCCGCACTGCTGCTGCCTCCGCCTCACCAAACGCTCGGATACCTTGTGCTTCCTGCTCCTTGGAATAACGGTCCGCCTCCGCCTGTGCTTTCTTTGCCTCTGCAATTCTCTGCGCCTCGAACTGCTGTGCTTCCGCTTCTTTCTGTCGTTGATACAGCGCTGCATCCGCTTTTTGCTGTGCTGCGTACTTCTCTGCTTCCGCCTGCTTCTTTACCTCTGCCTCAAGGGCTCGCTCTTTTACTGCAACTTCCTTCTGCTTCAACTCTATCTCGCGCTCTTGCTTTGCAATATCCGCATTTGCCGTTGTAATTTCAATTGTCTTACGCTGCTCTTCCTTCTGAATTTCATAAGCAGCATCTGCCATTGCCTTCTTGGTATCTGCTTCCATCTGAAGCTCAGATTTCTTGATAGCAAGCTCATTCTGTTTTTTTGCAATCTCGGTCTGTGCCGCCACTGCTGCGTCATTAGAATCCTTATCTGCTGCTGCTTGTGCAACTTTAATATCGCGCTCACTCTCAGCTCTAGCAATTGCTGCCGCTTTCTTAATCTTTACGATATTGTCTATACCGAGATTCTCAATCACATCGTTTCCGTCGACAAAGTTCTGCACATTAAAACTGATAATATCTAGTCCCATCGCTGCCAAATCCGGCTCTGCATTCTCTTTTACAAGTTCTGCAAACTTCTGGCGATCAGAAACCATCTCTTCCAGACGCATACGCCCCACAATCTCACGCACATTCCCCTCAAGAACCTCACGCGCAACATTCGCTATGTACTCCGTATTTTTATTTAGAAAATTCTCAGCGGCAAGTCTTAACTTATCTGGCTGATTACTAATCTTTACATTGACGGTGGCATCTACATTAATATTAATATAGTCAGCGGTAGGCACTGCATTACTTGTTTTGACATCGATAGGAATTAATCTGAGATTGAGCTTGTCAAGACGCTCAAAAAATGGTATTCTGATGCTTGCTTTTCCAATTACCACCTTGGACTTTTTCTTGATACCTGAGATAATAAATGCCATATCTGGCGGAGCTTTCACATAGCCCATGCACAACAACGCAATCAAAATTACCACCACAATTATTACAATAGTAGCTCTAATAACTCCTGTCATTTTCTTCCCCTCCTTTGAATAATACTTTAAATTAATGAAAAAAATGTATGTAACCACCTAATTTTTCATTTAAAATGATTACATACAGGTTACTTTTCACACCCGCA
>DEPD01000173.1:54269-57976 GCA_002358575.1 Lachnospiraceae bacterium UBA3401
GTCGGAGCCAGCGCCAAAATGCCTGCCTTTTGGCATTTTGTATGCATCAATTGTTACAATTCACACCAACTCATCATAAATAAATATGAAATCTGGCGTAGGTGTGAATTGTAACACATACAGTATATCATAATTTTATACTCCTGTCACTTTTTTATCACAATTCCTTAAATTGTAAAATCAACCCCTCGCCCCACTTGTCTTCTACTGTTTAACGAAGTGTCTCTTCCAAGAAGGTAATCCGCGCCTTCAATCTGGTCAATCAAATCTTCAATGGAATCCGCAGTAAACGTGATTTCATCCTCATTATCATTCTCAAAATACTCTTCTCGAATCACTCTGCGCTCTTCCCGATTTGCTTCTAGTTTCTCCTGTTGCTTTTTCTGTTCCGCCTTCTTTGCAGCTTTTTTCTCCTCCGCTTTCTTTGCAGCTTTCTTCTTTTCTAGTCGCTGTTTTGCAGTTTTATTTTGTGCCTTGAATGACTTATCCATCGTTGCAAAAAACGATGTTGCACCGTTGTCATACACATTCATGCCACAGCTTTTCATATTCAATCCCATATTGGCAAGCTTATTTTTTAATTGTGTCAAACCGCTTGCACCCTTTGCAATGATTCCTTCATACTGTTGGCGATACTTCTCATCCTCCGCCATGCGCTCAATTTTTTCCTCATCAATAAGCACCACCATTTTATGTGGATTAGAATATTTTGAGGCAGTTGCTTTGGCAAAATCTTTTTGGTCTTTACTCACAAGAATAAAATCCAGATTGCCATACTTCTTTTTTAGCTCCTCATAATACTTCGCAGCTTTTTCTGTCAGTTCTGGATTTCCAATTGTTCTGCCACTAGCTCTTGTCTTCTTGGCAGTCTCCGCAGTTTCTTCCTTCTTAGTAACGGCGATATCTTCCTTTTTCTCCTCCGTTTTCTTGCTGGTTTTTGATGTATTGTAATACGCAGAAATGCCCTCTGCAATTACAGGTGTACCCGCAGAAATACTCATTACACTTTTCCTCCTTCTTTTCCTACGCCTTTGCCTTAAAACCGGCACTCTCCGCCTCAGACGTCCAAAATATACTATTATAATTTATCTGTTCCTCAATTTCACTGACATTTGTTGTTCTGATAACAGAACGAAACGTCTGCTCTTCACACAACTGCCCAATCTCGCTAAGCCTGTCCGACGCAAAAATTTCAGTGCTGATATTATTATAATTATTTATATGACAAATGCAACTGACAAGATGCCCTCCGGTAACAGCAATTATACTGTTCAAACTGTCCATACAATATGGCAATTGACTGAGATTGTCCTCCAACCATTGTTCAATCTTTTTATCTTTTGTCGCCCTATAGTACAACCGCTCACTAATCTCAATTCGATAGGCATTCTCTTTCATGCAATCATATGTTCTATTAATATACTTCGCATATTCTGTCGGATTCTTGTATCTGACTTCTGATTCCTTCTTATCATCTTTCAGCATGTACTAAGCTCTCGCCCCTTTTATGCCTTGACATCAAACGGAACATATTGTCTATCCAGAAACATTTCCGTCAATTTTTCTTGTTCCACAATTTCTGGCAGCTCCTCATCTAGTTCTTCTTGGATAATTTCTTTGTCTGTCAACATTTCATCAAGAGTGTCTTTTAGTTCTTCCGCCGGCAAATCGTCTAGCATCTCATCAAGAATTCCCTCATCTTCAATGCCAAGTGCTTCCTTCGCAAGTTCCTCGCGCCTCTCCTCCGCAGTCTTTGACTCCAGTTTTTCTGCCGCCTTGGCAATATTTTCACCAAGTTCTTTCGCCTCATCTGTACAGTGCATCATCTGCTCATAGTTAAACTGCTTTTTCACAGCGTCAATCTGATCATTATAGTTGTTAAACAGCGCAAGCTTCTGTGCAATCTCATCCAGTGTATTACACTGCATATTTTTAAGCTCCGCCTTCTTCCCCTCAAAAAAATCAATCTGAGACTGTTTCTTCTGTATGCGCTCCATTTTCTCCTCTGTACTCTTCAATCGATATCCAGAGTTTTGTGTAAAAATAGAAGACATATTATTTAATGCAAAATTCATACTCCACCCCTGTTTCTTTTTTTAATCTCCAACTGTGCAGTTGCGTCATCAAAACAAAAGCTCTATCAGATTCCAACTGCACAGATAAAAATTGTTCTACTACTTGTTATATCGGTCTTTATTGCAAAAGAATCAAGTTGCGCGTTCTATATTTTCACTAGAAAAATAATTTGCAGTGTACTACTTCCTCTCTCAATTCTGATATTTCATCAAAAACTCATTTGACACCGCCTTAAATGATTGGCTTCCATCTTTCGTGCGAAGCACCAATCCCTCGCGCATACCGCCATCTATCACTGACTTTCCAGTGGCAATTTTTAAAAGTTCCTCCACTGTATCTGGCAACACAAAATGCTCATTCAAAATCGGAACCCACGAAATACCATACGCCTTCATAATATCCGCAGATTCCCGCGTTCCAAGCCGTCCTCTATCCGAAAAAATTAGGTTAAATCCCATAAACTCATGCTTATCCAATCCATAATCACGCTTCTGTACCCCTGCGCCGTAAGACTCTCCCTGTAATGTCACCCATTCCAAACCATACTTGTCTGCAATCGCCTTTAAAGTTTCCTCGAAATGATATTTGTTCGCCATTTCTGTGTAGATATTCGACTCATAATCATTCTGATTGTTCAGCTTGTCAAACACTACATTTCTGGAACAAATATAGAAATCATACTTCTTTTTTCCTGTCTTTCTTAAGGTCGCAGTAGTCGATGTCCCATCAATTTTCTCTGTTGCAATCCACTCTGATTTGTTCTCTAAAACCCAAGGTATATTTTGTACACGCTCCTCGTCGGTCTTAGTAACCCACGATGGCCACATTAACTTTTCATCCTTCTTTTTTCCAAAAAAGATATACAATAGTTTTCTGCCCCAATCACGCTTGTACAGCCACTGAATTGCCCCTATTTGAAACAGTTTCGGGTGGCGCTCAGCCATTTTCTTATAAGGGTCAGCAGACGCAGATTTACGCACATTGTCCTCCTCAACTGCATAAGTGACTCCCAATTTTTCCGTCAGAAAGTCTCCCAACTTTAATGATTCCTTCTCCCAGCCAAAATCCTCCGCTGCCATCAAAAGTCCCTGCGAAATCACAGTTCCCTTAAAATATTTTTGTGTCTTAACTTTATAGTGCTTTGATTCCAAAAATAAAAATGGTTCTTTCTCCGGCACTTTAGAGTCAATCTCAAAATACACTGCCAAATCACCATGCAGAAACTGTCCCTTGCGCACCATAATACGCCACCCACCAACTTTTGCTACCTCCACGCGGTCTGCGCCCTCAATCGCACAAATCTCATCAATCCTAACCACATACGCCAGTTCCCGCTGACCCTTTTTATTTAACATACTTCTCATCTCCTTATACAATCCAATGCATCATTATAAAAATTTTACAATTTACAGCACATTTTTTAAGATAACATAGTAACTAGAACTTGTCATTTAACTGATAGTTTAAAGTTGTAGAGTTTATCATGTTTTGTCTTTGGTTGTGATGATTTGTCTCAAGACTTGATTTTACTAGTACACCATTGTTTTAATCCTCGTATACAAAGTGCTTGATATTTGTATCAGTGCAAGGCGGAAGAAGGAGGCGATGCAGTGGCATCGTTGACTGACGAC
>DEPD01000173.1:58327-69320 GCA_002358575.1 Lachnospiraceae bacterium UBA3401
CAAATAGCGAGTGCTTGGTATATGAGGAATTAAAAAACGGTGTACTAGGTCCCCAAATTAAAAAAGAAATTTGAGGATGTATCAAAACTCTTAAAAATAAATTTTAATATGTACAATATTTGCTTGCAATGCTCCTATTTAAGTTGTAAAATTATATTTATCATATAAATGCTTTGAGGTACAAACTTTAAATTTACTTCACTTTTTACCTCAAATTCGCACAAATCTATGAGAAATTATGAGAAAAATTAATAAAATAGAAAAGACAAAAAATGCCCGTAAATAGCTAAAATACAGTATTTTCAAGGATATAAAAGATATGATTAAAATATTATTTGTCTGCCACGGCAATATTTGTCGCAGCACAATGGCCGAGAGTGTTATGACCCATCTTGTAAAACAAAAGAAACTAGAAAATTTATTTTATATCAACTCTGCTGCCACAAGCCGGGAGGAGATTGGAAATCCTCCTCACTATGGCACTGTGAACAAGCTTAGAGCCGTTGGTATACCGCTAATTCCGCACCGTGCAGTCCAGATGACACCACAGGATTACACTGCATATGACTATCTGATTGGAATGGATACCGCCAACATTCGCAATATGACACGCATTGCAGGCGGTGATCAGGACAGTAAAATCTATAAACTCCTTACCTTTGCCAATTCTGGCAGAGATGTTGCTGACCCTTGGTATACAGGAGATTTTGACACAACTTATACAGATATCAAGGAAGGATGCACGGCACTTCTCAAATATTTAATGGAGCGTGCTAAATAATTTAGACTGCATAGTGCATATTCTTTTCCCGCACTTTTTTAATTTCCAAATGGTCTACAATCAAATTTTTAATTTTCTGCACTTTCTCTTCGCTGTAATCTTCATCATAAGTAATCCGCAGCTTCTCCGCTTTGATTATAGCGCAGTTTTTTTCTATATCAAAGATGCTGTCCTCCATATGAAATCCCACTGTTAAAATTTCGTTGTAATCATCTTCTGCAAAACAGATATTAATTTCTTCACCACTAAAAAAATCAATATTTCTGTTTTTGACGAGCATTGGCGCACCATTTTTAAAGTAGATGCTTATATCATAATTTTCCTGCGCTAAATTGATAATATTCAGGTCCTTAATCGCACTGCAAAAACTCTCTCCGCTGTTCACCTCGAACGCGATTGCTCTAAGACAGTCATAATTTAAATCAACCTTTCTGGAAAAAGAGACAATGGGCTCAATCTCGTGATAATACTCTTTTCCTAATTTGTCATAGAGGTATGTTCTAATCTCATCTGCAGATGGATATTCAAACCGAAAATGATAATGAAAGCGTCCTGGACGATTGACAATGAAATCGTTGAGCTTTCTGATATCATTACATGTAATGACAAAAAGCTTCTTTCCCTGCGACATTCCGTCAAACAACCCCAGCAGAGCTGCCTGTGGTTCCACCTCACCATCAGACGCCTTGATATCGGCAAACGTCTTGTCAAACTCGTCAAAAAGAACCATAACATGCTGGTCAATCGCTTCTATATAGGAGGCAATCCCTGGAATATATTGGTCCACCAAAATGATTGGAATCCCTTTTTTCACTGCCTCTACAGACAGAATTTTTGCAAACATAGATTTTCCTATGCCTTTGTAACCACTCAAAATCACTCCAAGATTTCTGTCAAACTTTTCATAAGTCCGCAGAACTTTCTGCACTTTCTTTGTATGCTCACCATATATTTTGTTCTCTTTTAAACGAACATCTGCATACTCATCCAGATAAAAGCCCGACATTTTCTCAAATCTTACAATATATGCTCTGGCTGGCAGCTCATTATACGTCATTACAGTATCATTGTAAATCTCAACCTTTGTTCCAATTTTTATTGCTTTCATTATGCTTCCTCCTCGTATCTCAGTTTTTATCTTTTTCTATCCAGATATCTGTGCATATAAAAATATCCTCTAGTTGACACAGACTTGTACCTACTAAAGGATATCGAACTTTTAGCGTTTTGTCATTGACCGAATGGTCCACACATTTCAAAAACGATTCAGAGAATGCGATTAACTTTTATGGAACAATAATTTTCCCTTCTGCCGCACATGCCGCAGCAGTCTTTGGCGATGCCAGATAGATATTTACCTTTGAAGTTCCCATACGCCCGAGGAAATTACGATTATTTGTCGCTATGACAGTTTCTCCATCCGTCAAGATGCCGCCTGCCCTGCCACAACAAAGACCACAACTTGGATGTGTGATAATCGCACCTGCCTCCGCCAACACTGCTAATGTACCATTTGTGGCAGCTTCCTGATAAATCTTACGACTTGCCGGCGTGACAATCAATTTTACAAAAGGTGCCACATGCTTTCCTTTTAATACTTCTGCTGCCGCCATTAAGTCCTCAAGCCTTCCATTTGTACAAGAGCCGATAAATACTTGGTCAATCTCTCTATCCACAAGTTCTGAGACAGGTTTTACATTGTCCACATTCGATGGACATGCCATCACTGGAACAAATTCCTCCGCTTTGTACTCTATCACCCTACAATACTGTGCATCCGCATCTCCAACCAAATCACGCTCTTTCTGTGTCAGTGCTATTTTGCAGTATTCTGCTGTTTTCTCATCTGGTGTAAAAAGTGCACACTTCGCGCCCGCCTCAATTGCCATATTGGACATACACATTCTTGACGCCACTGTCATATTTTCAACAGTATCCCCTGTAAACTCCAATGCCTTATAGGTCGCACCATCTGCTCCCAAATCACCTATTAATTTTAAGATTATATCCTTTGCCATAACATTTTCTGGCAATTTTCCAGTGATAATGACCTTGATTGTCTCTGGCACACGAATCCAGAGCGTTCCAGTGCCAAGAATACTCGCCATCTCTGTGTATCCAATCCCCGATGAAAATGCACCAACGCATCCATAAGTTGTCGTGTGGCTGTCTGTGCCAAACACAATATTCCCCGGTTTGACATAACCTGCTTCTGTCATCAGTTGATGGCAAATTCCATCGGAACGATGAATATTTTTTATACTATACTTCTCAACAAATTCATTGCCAATACGAAAATGTCTGGTGTCATCCACCTGGCTTGCAGGCACTAAATGGTCATAAATAAGTACTGCCTTGTCCGCATCCCATATTTTCGTAAATCCCATCTCCTCAAATTTAGATGCTACAAACGGAATAAAAATATCATGAATCATTATACGATCCACATTCACTGTCACAATCTCGCCAGGGTGAACCTCTCTGCCAATATTATTTCGCACAATTTTTTCTATAATCGTTAAACCCATATCTCCTCCTTAGACTGCATAATCCTTTGTACTGTTTAATTTCTGCATTGCTTTTACCAATCCGCCCGCATTGAGAATATCAACTAAATTCTGTGGAAGAGACGTGATTGGATACTGCTTTCCGTGATATTCTATCGCGTTGTTAATCTCAACGGTTATTTTCTCACCTTCTTTTACATCCTCTTGAAGCTTATCATTCTCAATTAAGAGTAAACCATTATTGATAGAATTGCGGAAAAAAATGCGTGCAAACGATTTTGCAATCACACACTGAATACCAAGTGCCTTTATAATTTCCGGCGCCTGTTCTCTTGAGGAACCGCAACCAAAATTTTTGCCCGCAACAATTATATCGCCTTCCTTTATCTGTCCTGCAAGTTCTGGACGCAGCGGCGAAAACGCATATGGCGCCATGTCTTGAACGGTCTTTAACGCCAAGTATTCTGTCGGAATTATAATATCCGTGTCAATATCATCACCCAAAATCCATATTTTTCCTGTAAATTGATCCATTTCTTTATTTTAAACTCCTTTTTTAGTTATAACATGTCCGCTGTCGCAATTGTACCCCTTATCGCGGACGCTGTCACGGTCGCTGCCGATGCAAGATACACAAAAGAATCCTTGTGCCCCGCACGCCCTTTAAAGTTACGCGTTCCAGTACTGATCAGCACTTCTCCTTCACCGATAACACCTTGACAGCTTCCCCAGCACACACTACAGTTCGGATTCATTACTATCGCACCTGCCTCCATAAAAGTATCAATAATCCCTTCTTCCAATGCCTGTCGGTATACGGCTGCACTTGCTGGAACCACCAGAAATCGGACAAGCGGATGCACCTTCCTGCCTCGAATTAACTGCGCGCCAACCCGCAAGTCTTCTATCCGTCCGTTATTACAAGAGCCTAAAAACGCTTGGTCAATCTGTGTGCCCACACACTCTTTTGCATCGACAACACTGTCCACAAAATGCGGTTTTGCTACAATTGGCTTAATTGTTGTCAAATCAATCTCATATACCTTTGCAAATTGCGCATCCACATCGCTCTTAAAAACATACTTTGGTTCTCTGCTGTGCTCTTTCAAATAATCCAGTGCTATCTCATCTACCTCCATCAATGCAGTCTTTGCTCCTGCCTCCACACAGAGATTACAAATACAAATTCTATCACTCATACACAGCGTTTTTAATCCTTCGCCACCAAATTCCATCGCCATATAATTTGCGCCGTTTGCGCCTATCATACCAATAATGGACAAAATTAAATCTCTTGCATAGACGCCATCATTTAGTTTCCCTGTCAAATTAAATTTCAACGTCTCTGGCACCAAAAGCCAAGATTTGCCTGTCACCATTGCATAGAGATAATCGGTACAGCCTACACCAGTTCCAAATGCACCTACAGCACCATAAGCACATGTATGACTATCCGCACCAAATATCAATTCACCACTTGTAACATAATTCTCCATCATCACCTGATGACATACCCCTGCACCCTCATAAAATTTGATATTATGTTTCTTCGCAAAATCACGCATTTTCTTGTGTGATGCCGCTGTCTTAACACTATCACATGGCACATTATGATCTACAATCCATACCAATTTACTAACATCTGCTATCTTTGGATTTTTCAGTTTATTGTACATATCAATCGTAAGATGTGTCGTTCCGTCATTGCTCATTAGCCGGTCAAGCTCCACTGTATGAATATCTCCTGGTTTTACAAACTCCACCCCCGCCGCAGCCGCGATGATTTTTTCTGCGATTGTCATTCCCATTTTATTCAACCCCTCCTAATCTCTGTCAAGCGATGCAATCAGCCCGCCTTGGTCCAAAATCCCTTGCATATACTCCGGCAACTTTGTGCAAGCGTACACTTTTCCATTCACACGCACCACACCCTCTTGCATTGAAAGTTCCATCTCATCCCCTGCATCAACATTATCATACAACTCCTTGCAGACGATGACTGGAAGTCCAATGTTAATTGCATTTCTATAAAAGATACGCGCAAAAGATTTTGCCACAACTGCCTTGACCCCTAATGCCTTTAAAACTGTTGGCGCTTGCTCTCTCGAGGAACCGCAGCCAAAATTCTCTGACGCAACAACATAATCTCCCTGCTGTACCTGCGATGCAAAATTCGTATCCAACGATTCAAAAGTATGTACTTTCATCTCATCAATTGTAGGATATATAATATACTGCGACGCGATAATCTGGTCCGTATCCACATCCTGCCCAAACTTAAATACTTTTCCCATTGTATATATAACCTTCCTTTCATTAGGAACCATTCAAAAATAATTCATACATATTATTTTTGAACAATTCCTTAATTTACAGTTCCTAAATACTGTTACAAAAAATTTATCTTCGCACTTTTTATAGTGTAACAAATTTGTTGCAAAAAAACTAGGATAAATTTTATTGTACCATACTGTTTTTTTGTGTCTGATGTGGTATAGTGATAGTATAGAATCGAATAAGGAGCCAAAAGTAAAAATGAAAAGAACACTAGGTGCAATATACATTATATATTGCATTCCGTTTATTTTGATAGCCTGCGCAACAACGCCAGGAAATAAAGCCCTTGATACATGTGCGCCAGAATCTGAGATTACAATTACTTCCACTCAGACGCTAGTTTCAAAAGCTGAAGCCAAAAACAAAGATTACATATCAAGTTATGACGCAGATATTTGTTACAATATCACTCCTGACTTTATAACAAATAATTCTGAATTTTCCATATTTAAATATGAAAAATCTAACGCTTCCTTCCTAATGTACGATGATGAACTCTATCTGCTTGACGACCACATGGGAGGATATGGCATTACAAGCATGGCGCTTGCAGATCTTAACAAAGATGCACAGTATGAACTCTATTTTACCTTCTCCTGGGGGTCTGGCATACACCGTTCGCAAATTGGATATTTTAATTCAAGCACGAAAAAAGTAACAATATTTGACGATTCTATTTTTTTCTCAGACACAATGCTGACCATGGATACCGATGGAAATTTATATGTAAACAGCGTTACTTCTGATTTTTACGAACAGGATTCTAGCATTGACTTTTCAGTCAAAGCACAAGATAAAATCGGCTCTATTGTCTTGAAACAAAATAAAATAACGTCAGAAATTGACTCAGAGATTTTAAAACAAAAACCATATATGCCTCGCCCTTCCAAGATAGAACGATTAAAATATTTCTTAGAGAAAATATTTTAACCAGACATGTTCTGCATTCAGAAACTGTATAGAAATACTAAAATAACAAAAACAATTGCAAAAACAAATCGCATCAAAATAATAACAAAGGAGCAAATAAGTATGGAAAAACAAATTTTCACAAACGACATTATTCTAAGCTGGCTGCAATACTATTCGCAGACTACGCCAATTGATTTGGAGCATGTCAAAATTATTGACATCACCAAGAAAAACAAAAATGTCATTCCCACTGTTGAGGCACACAAAACAACGCTTGTATTTACCAATGCAGGGATTGACGATATCTTCTATCGCCTGTGGAATGCCGGACTTGGTGAGTGTGAAGTATGGTACAATGAGGGTTCTGACCCAAGCGGAGAAATCTTACATAATCAGATTAAGGATATGATTAACCGCGGTATTAACGCTTCGGCTGGAATGCTTATCATCAATCCAAACGCCAGAAATTCCACACGTATTGGACTGAGCAATGAAAAACTTCAACGCGGTTCCATTCATTATGTAGGCAGTGAAATCCGCTCTATTATTCTCAGCAAAATGATGGTTGACCCACAGGACGATATCTGCGTGATTGGCGGCGAGAGCATCGCTATCGAAGCAGCCTTGATCGCGGCGGAAGGCTCCGTTATTGCCGTTGAATACAGCAAAGCTGACCGCTCGACATTAGAGGATAATGTCGCACATTTTGACCTTCATAATATCAAGATTATTGACCATGTTGACGAGGAAACGATGGCAAAATGCCCTGTACCCTCACTGGTATTTCTTGTCGCTTCCGCAAGTACAGAGCAGGAACTTGAGTGTCTCCTAAGCATCAATCCCAACATGAATGTTGTCATCTATACGCTGGATTTTAGAACCGCAGCCGCATTGCCTGACACACTGCATGAACTTGGGCTCGCTGATGTGGAAACAATACAAGTTTCTGTGACAAAATTGCGCAGCAACAATACTTTTAAATTTGATCCTGCACCGTGGATTATCACTGCAAGGAGTCGGGAAGACTAAGAAACCCTTAAATTGCTTGTCTTTTTTTAGAAAGCAAAATGGGCTGTCGTTAAAGATTTGTATTTACAAAATATCCTTTTTGACAGCCCATAATATATCATAGGTTATTATAAAGTTGTCTTGTTGTCACTTTACAAAAAATCCTTTTTCATCTTGTATTTCAATATAGATTTTTTACCTTAAACTCGCGCTCTGTCTCACGTCTTGCGTCCTTCTTTGCAATATCTTCACGCTTATCATACATCTTTTTACCACGCGCAAGCCCAATTTCCACCTTTGCCTTACCATTTGAAAAATACACTTGCAGCGGTACTAATGTGTATCCCTTCTCCTTAATTTTTCCCAAAAGTTTATTAATCTCCTGTTTATGCAGCAAAAGCTTTTTTATGCGCAGTGGGTCTTTATTGAAAATATTCCCTTTTTCATAGGGAGAAATATGCATGCCATACACAAACACTTCCGCATTCTCAATACGGATAAATGCCTCTTTAATACTGCACTTGCCCATGCGCAGAGATTTTACCTCTGTGCCATGAAGCGCAATACCACACTCATATTTCTCTTCTATAAAGTAATCATGATATGCCTTTTTATTATTTGCAACCAATTTCATTATCTCATTCTTTGCCATTGTCCTCCCCCTCCTGTGGAATGACGAAATCAATCGTCCGCAAAATCTTATCTGTCGCATTGACTTTTACTTTCAAAGTCTGCCCTAACTTATAACGAATATTTGTCGCCTGACCAACCATCTCATAAGTTTCCTCATCATAATAAAAATAATCTCCCGGCAACATAGACACATGAATCATGCCCTCAATCGTATTGGGAAGCTCCACATATACCCCCCATGTCGTGATGGAAGAAATAACGCCCTCATAAATCTCTCCAATATGCGCCTCCATAAATTGAACTTTTTTGAGCTTATCAGTCTCACGCTCCGCCTCGTCGGCGCGCCGCTCCATCTCGGAAGAATGCTTTGCCACTTCCGGCAAAATTTCATTGTAGTGCTCAATCCGCTTGTCATTTAAACGCCCGCGAATTTGCTCTTTAATAATGCGGTGAATCTGCAAATCTGGATATCTTCTAATCGGCGACGTAAAATGACAGTAATAAGAGCACGCCAGCCCAAAATGTCCAGTGCAGTTTATTGTGTATTTCGCCTGTTTCATACTTCTCAACGTCAATCTACTAATCAGTGCTTCCTCCGGTGTATCCTCTATTTTTGCCAATAACTTTTGTAGTTCTTTTGGGTGAATTTCCTCCTGTTTACTTTTAATGGAATACCCAAAATTTCGGATAAATGTACTTAGTTTACTGATTTTTTCTGAATCAGGATTGTCATGTGTCCTATACAAAAACGGCAATTCCATCCAGTGAAAATGTTCTGCCACTGTCTCATTTGCAATCAGCATAAAATCCTCTATTATCTTTGTCGCCACATTCCGCTCATAGGGCTTTATCTCTATTGGATGCCCTTGTTTGTCCAATATAATCTTGCTCTCTGGAAAATCAAAGTCAATAGAACCTCTCTTTTTACGTTTTTCACGCAGTATTCTCGCAAGCTCTTGCATTAACTCAAACATTGGAACAAGTTCTTGATATAATTCTATTTCTGTCTCATCCTTGTCCTCAAGAATTTTTTTGACACTTGTATAAGCCATGCGTTTATCAACCTTTATGACAGACTCAATAATCTCATGACTTACTACTTCGCCTTTTGCATCTATTGTCATTAGGCAACTAAGTGCAAGCCTGTTCTCTCCCGCATTTAACGAACAGATGCCATTGGACAATTTATGCGGCAACATAGGAATCACTCTATCCACCAAATACACACTTGTCCCACGCTCTCGTGCCTCCCAGTCCAATGCGGAATTTTCCTGCACATAATTGGTCACATCTGCAATGTGTACTCCCAATTGATAATACCCTCCATCTTTTGTAAGACTGACCGCATCATCTAGGTCTTTTGCATCTTCTCCGTCAATTGTTACCATCTGCAAGTCGCGCAAATCACGCCGCCCCGCCATATCTGCCTCAGACACTTCATTTGCCACACGCTCCACCTGATTCATTATCTTCTCCGAAAATTCAGTTGGAAGCTCATACCCCTTCACAATCGACATAATATCAACACCTGGATCATTCACATGCCCTAAAATTTCTGTGACCTTTCCTTCTGGCTTGCGATTGTTTTTGCCATAGTCTGTTATTTCACAGACCACTTTATGCCCAGAAACAGCCCCTTTTGAACGCTCCACCGGCACAAAAATATCATCATTGATCTTTGTGTTATCTGGAATGACAAAGCCATAATTTTTGTTGCTCTTATCATAGATGCCCACAATCTGCCGCATACCTCTTGACAGAATTTCAATAACCTGTGCCTCCTGTCTCCTGCCATTCTGGCCTGACAGAAGCGCCACCTTGACAGTATCTTTGTGAAACGCCCCATTTACAAAATTCTCGGGAATATACAAATCCTCGTCCCTGCCGTCAATCTCAACAAATCCGAAACCCTTTGGATGACTGATAAAAGTTCCTATCAGTTCCTTGTCCGAGTGTTTCGCCTTGATAAACTTTCCCTTCTTGGTAAGTGAGAGCCTGCCCTCCGCCAACAACTCATTTAAAATACGGTTCAGTTCACCCCTATCCTCCTTTGACACTTGCAACATCACTGCAAGTTCCTTTTCCTTCATTGGCACATAAAATTCTGCTGTCACCAGGTCCATAATCACTTTTTTCCTTTTATCAGACATTCAAATCCCCCTTTCAAAAATAATTTAGCTGCATATTTCCTTTCCGCGTTCGTGTGCATATCAAAAAACACTCTTTTACAAGAGTGTTTCAAGGTTTTATCTTAAATATATCTAAAAATTAATATTTAAAACAACTGCCAGCAGCATAAATACAATACCCAAAATCTTGGTAAGCTTAACGAGTGCTCCCTCCATGGACCGTCCCTTATTTCTGCCCCAATAAGTCTCAGCAGCTCCACTGATTGCACCAAGTCCTGCGGATTTACCTTCCTGCATTAAAACAATCACTGTAAATACAATAGAAACCACTATTAAAATAATAGTAAGGATAATTCTTAATACCGCCATCTTCACACCTCCTTATCGACAGCCTATGGACTTTTGTCCAATAAGCCTACAACAAAGTTTAGTTTATCATACATTCTTGCACATTTCAACTGTTTTTTAACTTTTCTATAGTCTTGCTGTTATCGTTCGTTACTTTTCACACCCCGCACCATGCACTTGCTGCATGGTGTCGGATCCGGCGCTAAAATACCTGCTTTGTGGCATTTGGCGTGCATCATTTGTTGCGATTCACACCAAATCATCATAAATCTATACGAAATCTGACGTGGGTGTGAATTGTAACTACAATTCAGACAGGACTTAGCATTTACTGCTAA
>DEPD01000102.1 GCA_002358575.1 Lachnospiraceae bacterium UBA3401
TTTGCATGGCTTGATGCTTGTAGCAGGAAGCCGAAGGCTGAACTGTTACCATTTTTGATGGTTTTTGATTTTTTATAATTGACAATTATGCATACCTGTGATAGCGTTAAATAATAATATGCATTAGAAGGGTGTGGAGATATGCCATATATTATGACACTTGTGTCACTTTTTACAGCAGACAGTATAATAAAAAGCTGGATTGAAAAGAATTGGGCTGCGAATCAAACATGCAAGCATAGGATTGTAATTAAAAAATATCACAACAAAGGAGCTATGTTTAATTTTTGTGATAAGAGCCAAGATTTGGTTGCGATTCTCTCCTTGGTACTCAGTGCATTTGTGTCAGGAATATTTGTTGCGGTATTGCAAAGAAAAGGAGCACGTATACAGAAAACGGGACTTGCATTGGTTTTGGGTGGTGCCTATAGCAACACATACGACCGTCTTAAAAGAAAGTACGTGGTTGATTATTTCTCTGTATCGATTGAAACAAAAAATATGAAAAATCGTTTTTTGCAAAAACTTGCCAACAAAATCAATACAATGGTATTTAATCTTGCTGATTTTGGGATTATGATTGGAGCCATATTGTTTGTTATGAGTGAATGGAACGGCGGACAGGAGTGACCTGTCCGCCGTTTTATGCGTATGCCGATGCAGAGGAAATAAGATGCTAAGATGCATCCATATATTATACAGTGATAACTGTTCCAATTTTTGCATCGATAGCGGCAGCAGTTTTATTTAAGGAAGTAATAATGACTCTTCCATTTGGAACTGCTTCGAGATAGGATATCGCAGCCAGAATTTTTGGCAGCATGTCTGTCTCACCAAACTGTCCTTCTGCAATATAGCGTTTTGCATCTGCGACAGTCAAAGTTTTGAGCGGTTCCTGATTTTCTTTTTCAAAATTGAGATATACATAATCGACACTGGTAAGGATTAAAAGCTCGTCGGCTTTAAGATCTGTAGCAAGCTTGCCGGCAATGCAATCTTTTTCAATCACTGCGGAGGCGCCTTTCAGTACATGCTGCTGTTCAATTACAGGAATACCACCGCCACCGCAGGCAATAACGACCTGATCCGCATCAGAGAGAGTCTGAATAGCAGCAATCTCAACAATATCAATGGGCTGTGGCGCTGCGATGACTCTGCGAAAACCATTAGACGTTTCAACAACATAATTTCCCTTATTTACTTCTATGTCTGCATCTTCCTTGGCCATGTAACGGCCGATTGCTTTTTGAGGGGTATAGAAGGCTTCATCATAAGGGTCCACTGTTACCTGGGTTAGAATTGTGCTGACTGGAACAGAAATGCCACGGCTTAAAAGTTCGGATTTCAGCGAATTTTGAATATCATATCCTACATAACCTTGACTCATTGCAGAGCATACACACATAGGCGCAGGGGTGTAATCGGGATAGACACGGCGGAGTTCTGTCATTGCCTTGTGAATCATGCTTACTTGATGTCCGTTGCTGTGGGTGATGGTTAGCTGGTAGTTTGCTTCCACTAGATCTGCTAACGCTTTTGCCGTTTTTTTCACTGCGTCAAGCTGTGCAGATGTGTTAGATCCCAGCGCGTCATGTCCCAGCGCAACAACGACTTTCTTTTTGCTCATATAATTCTCCTCCTGAAATATTGGATTTCTTAAATTGTAACAGTTCCTAGGATAAAAAACAATATTATTCATAAAATACAGAAAAAGCCACATACTAATTACCATATAAGTAACTGTTCTCAAATGACAAATCAGATAAATTTCACTATTTGCGAACAGTTCCGAAATTAATAGAAAGGTATGTGATTTTTATATGATGGATTATATCAATGCATTTTGGGTTGGGGGGCTGGTCTGCGCCCTCGCACAGATATTTTTAGACCGCACAAAAATGCTTCATGGTCGTGTGATGGTACTTCTTGTCTGTACAGGGGCAGTTATAAGCTTTTTCGGTTGGTATGAGCCTTTTGCAGAATATGCAGGGGCAGGTGCCAATGTACCGCTGCTGGGATATGGAAATATTTTGATGAAAGGCGTGAAGGAGGCAGTGGACCAAGACGGATTTATTGGGTTGTTTAAGGGAGGTTTTACAAACGGTGCAATTGGATGCAGTGCCGCGCTGATTTTCGGTTATCTTGCAAGTTTGATATTCCACTCTAAAGTGACCAAAGCATAACCATATTCAATTATATTTCCTCAAAATCCAGTCCGAAATCGGAGAGTAGCTGGCGCATATAGGAATCCCACAGTCTATCAACGCTTTTGTCCATAACAAATGTTGTAAATGCGCTGCCAGTGATGCAAGTCACTTTTCCGTTGTCATATCGGATATTAAGTACAAGGGAACGAATCAGATTGGCTGCAACTCCGCACTCTGGATTTGCAGCTATTTTTTCAATGAGCTGCGGCGTGGCATGGAGGACTACTTTAAACGATACAGGAGTCTTTTTTCCTTTGATGAGCTGGAAACAAAACGGACGGAGGTCTTTCCAGCAGGAAAAGGAGGTGGACTTTTCTTCGCTCTCAAGCAGTTCAAGTTCCTCGTTGGTATAGAAATCCCTAACAAGATGACCATCAATGTGAAAAGTGTTGTAGGTAGTAATGATAGCTTCTTCCACCAGAAAAGAATCGAACTGTTCCGACAAGAGCAGTGCGTTCATAATATTTTTTGTGATTTTAATCTCTAATGCAATCATGTTATCTCCTTTAAACTGGGTTATTGTTTCAACAAAAAAATAGAGCAAAGGTACTGTATTAGTATAAAGGTATTTTTAGGAAACTGCAAGTATTTGTAAAAAGTGCTTTTCAAATGATGTGATATATGATAAGATTATACATAGTTATCGATACTAGATATAATGGTTTTGTGAAAAATGAGAGGTAGATACTGATGAAATATAAGATAGTAGTTGACAGTTGCTGTGAGCTTCCACAGGATTTAAAAAATGATATGCGGTTTGAAATTGTGCCACTTACGCTGATTGTGGGAGACAACTATGAAAAGGAAGATAACATGGAGTTTGACCAGCGGGAATTTCTTGATGTGGTGGCAGCATGTCCAGAGTGTCCAAAGTCAGCCTGCCCTTCCCCAGAACGATACCGAAAAGCATATGAGACAGAGGCAGAGCGCGTCTATGTGGTTACGCTGTCGTCAAAGCTTAGCGGCAGCTATAACAGCGCGGTTCTTGGGGAAAATTTATATCATGAAAAATATGGGGAAAAGGATATTTACGTTGTGGATTCCAAATCAGCGGCTTGTGGTGAGACACAGATTGTCTACAAGATTATGGAGTTGGAGGAAAAAGGACTTGCATTTGTAGAGATTACAGAGCAGATTGAGCGGTTTGTAAAGGATATGAACACATATTTTGTGCTGGAAAATCTGGATACGCTTCGGAAAAATGGCAGACTTTCCGGTGTTAAGGCACTTGTGGCGTCCACGCTTAACATTAAGCCAGTGATGGGGGCAAACGATGGTAGTATTATTCAGCTTGGTCAAGGCATCGGCATGAAAAAGGCGCTGGCAAAAATGGCAGAAACAGCGATTGAACATGCGGTGGAGGCAGGGAAAAAGCGATTGATGATCACACATTGTAACAATTTGAAAGCGGCAGAGTGTGTTCGGCGTCACATTGAGGAAAAACTGCATTTTAAGGAGACACTGATTCTGGATGCAGCAGGGGTGAGCAGTATGTACGCCAATGAAGGCGGTGTAATTGTCACAATATAATGATGCAAGCAGAAACATAATATAGATTAGGCAGAAGAAACATTCCCTATGATGTGTAGAGACAGCCACCAAAAAAGGTGGCTGTTTTTAATTGTATTGGGAAACAAGAAAATTAGTAGGTTTAGGCATCATTTGTTTATGAGCGATTCCATTTATGTTTATCATCAATGGAATATTATCGAAAATGATAGCAGAGCCAATTTGTGATGTATGAGATATAATGTCTATCTTTATATTGCTGATATTGGCGTTTGTTTCTTTTACTTGTGGCTATGTTAAGAAAAAAAGAGAACGATAAATACAAACTCCTCTCTTTTCGTATATATTTTGTTGACGCTTGTATGATACTCCAAAAGATTGAGTTTGTATTTATATTTTGAAAAAGTTTCATCTGGTGTGTAATATTTAGTTTTGTTCATCAATTTCCTGTTTTAGCCATTTATATTCTCGATAGCGCAGGAGAGATATTTTAAACTCTTTGGAGTCCTGCATCATTACGGAGATGGGCATGACAGCGGTGACATACTTAAAGTTGACAATGCTCTTGGTGTTGACACGTTCAAATTCTTCAAATGGCTCAAAAATCTGGCGCAATTCCTCTATTTTTTCCTCAACTTTCATTGAGGTACCATCTGTCAGATACAGCGTGCAGGTATTGTTTTCCTCGACAGCATACATAATCATATATTTTGGGATACTGCTGACGACGGAGTTTGTGTGCACATTGACAGAGATAACATGTCCGACGACATTGGCGTCACCCAGCGCCAGAAAATCGGGGAGCGGATCTGGTATGTAGGGCTTTTTTGCGTGCACCACATAGTCTGGCAAATTGGGGATTTTGGTATAATCAATCTTGTCAGAGTACAGAATGAGTGGGGCGTGGTAGCCCATCTCATCAAGATGTTCAAGGATAAACTCTACAATACCCGGCTCAGAACTCATGTCCATAAATATTAGGTTATATTTCAAAGGATTGGCGAGAAAGTGCATTTTTTCGCCATAGGAGTCAACATACAGAATATTTGGCGTACCTGCACGCTTGTCAGACTCTCGAGAGAGTAGTCGCTCTAGGTGTTTGCGGTCTGCCACATTGTCGTCACATATTGCTACATGCATGATTTGTTTACACCTCTTTTTATTTGAATTTTTCGCTCACGTTCTTTGCAATTGCGATATATCTGCCAGATTGGAAATTCTTTTTTGATGGACAAAAAGTGACTGCATTAGCAGATGCTAAAGTACGATTGTCTGTAATTTTTACAAAATTACAGACAAAGAAGAGCGTTGGTTTGTTACTATTTCTATGATAGCATAAAAATAATAGTGGAAACAAGAGTTATTTGTAGTAAATTATTATAAGGAATCGATCAAAAGTTACTGTTTGCACCCTATCTGAATTTGGTATAATTTCGTTCATTGAAGGCGTAAACAGCAACATACTTCCATACAAAGTGCAAAAGGACGCGTATTTTGGCACGCGATTTTTACTACTTTGATGAACAAGTGAGCAGTAACGATCAAGAAAAAGGGAATCGCTCAAAGTTTTGGCGAGAGGCTATACTTTTCCTAAATTTTCCGGGAGTCGAGCCAATATTTTTGTGAAATTGTCGGCAGAAGTGTTCTGCACTTTTGTAGCCGCATTGTTCTGCTATCTGCGTGATGCTCTGTTCTGTGTAGACAAGCAAGTCCTTTGCTTTGCGGAGTCGAAAGTCAATGACATCATTCATACAGGAAACACCAAACTGTTGTTTGTAAAGCAACTGCAGATGTCCAGAGCTAATATGTAGCAGTTCTGCCATATTTTGTATTGTCCATGGAAGCTGTGGGTTGTTGGAAATTTGTCTGCGCAGCATCAGAAGGGCATGGTCGTGTGGAAAGACTGCATGGTGTAACACATCGTCACGCAATTTCAGAAATAAGATACGCAGCAACTGGGAAATAACAGGACTATTGCTTTCGTTTGATTGATTTGCGCAGTCATCTGCTTTTGCGTGGTGAAAAGAGCGGGAAGTGCCTGTCCACAGGGATGTTTCCCAAGTAAGCAGCTGTATGAGGTTATGGCAGTAATCTGGATCTGAGATAAGAAATGGGCGGTTAGTTTGCGGAAAATTTTGCACAAAGGTTTCGTCTGATGAGAAACGCACCCAGTCATCACTGTAGCAGTCTGTGCTGGCACTGTACCAGATGGGGGTATGTGGTGGGTATAGCATGGCACAGTGCGCAGGATATTCTTCTGTCATGCCATCAATACAGAAGCGTGCGGGTGTGTGGGTAAGCAGAAGGAGATAACAGTTGTAGCCTTCTGTGACCTCAAAGATAAAGTCATCAGGATGCTGGGCATCGTAGCCAGTAAAATGGATGTAATTCATAAGGACTCCTTAATTTGTTTTTTCTTTTATTATACCAGTAAAGGTTTTCTGTTCGCAATATACACTTTCAGCACATAAAATTAAATTTAATAAATTCATGACTTTTCACTCGTTCATCAAAGTAGTAAAAATCGTGTGCCAATATGCGTACCCTTTCACATTTTGCGTGCAAATATGTTGTTGTTTACGTCTTCAATGAACGAAATTGTACCAAAATCAGATGGTGTGAACAATAACATAAATTCTGCGAGTTTAGTATAATAACAAAGTTGGGTGTGTGATATAATTTTAGTGCTGCTGACAGTGGCAAAATAGGATTATTCTGTTGTAAAGTGGAAGAGAATCGTGTAAAATTTTTTACGAATGGAGGTGTTAGAATGAGTCTTTTCGATTTGACTGTGGGCGAAAATGGATTATTGGTTGAGTTGCGTGTACATAATTCTTTTAATGAGCAGATATTTGCAGATATCATAAATTATCTGAATGCACATTTAGATGAGTGGAAAGCAAATGGAGTCATACCAGTTACAGATGTGGTGTCTATTTTTAACTTGATAGATGAATTGGCCGGCGGAAATAGATTTTGGAGTGAAGAAGTTGGATTGCGCGTGGAAGATGCTGTGCTTGAAATACAGGATATAATTAGCGCGTTAGAGGAATAGGAGAGTCAGTACTATTAAGTGATAAGAAATATATTTCTCAATGGTTGTAAGAAACATTTCGCGTGGTTATTGTGATTGAAATATTATATAAAAACAGTACAAGGCTACTAATAAAATATAGATAGTAGACAGAGAATCCCATATTTTATCTTTAAAATAAAGTAAACTTTTATAGATAAATGAATGACATCTAATTGGTCCTATGATAAAATATTCATGATTGGTAGAGAAAAATATTAATATTTTGTTTAGGAAAGGAGTTTTTAGATGGAGAGGTATTTACCTGTCATGAACGAGGATTACAAGAGGAAGCATTATGCTGAGGGTGTGTTTCGTTCGATTAGAAAGAAAACGGCAAAGATTTCTTTTGGAATTTATATTTTTTTCGGGATTGTGTTTTTGGGGGGCGCATATGGTGTCTACTGGGCACGCGGTAGGATAGAAGATTATCGTCTCGATGGACAAGATGATCTTATTAGCGCTGGTTATGTAATAATGGGTGTTTTTGCATTTTTTGCTGTCATTGGCTTGGCATGCATTATTATTACAATCATTCGCCATGCGCGCGGGGCGAAAAAATGGAAAGAAAAATGCGCAAAGGACAATGGATATACTGTAAGTGATATGGATGAGTTTGAGCGCCAGACAATGAAAATGGAGTGTCGTGTAGTTAAGCTTCTTGGCACAGCGCAAGCTCTAGCAAATGGACAGTCAGACGGTATTTTGACAAAGGATTACATTTATCTGGCAGACGCGCATTATTCGATTCTGAAGCTTTCCGATCTTTCGGCGGCCTGCCTAGTCAAGCAGACCATATCAGTAGACAGTATGCCAGTACATAAAAAGCAGGATTTTCTTACAGTCATGCTTTTGAGCAGAAATGGAAGTCGTGCCATAGCGGAATGTTCCGAGGAATCTGGTAGAGAATTAATTACATTTCTAAAGAAAGTAAATCCCAATATTTATACAGCAGATGGGAATGTGATTTCTGACGAGGCCTTTGATAGACTGAGATGAGAAATTATTAGTTTGATGAAGAAGGATATTTTTAATCGATATCTTTTCATTTTATAAATAAATTTATATATAGAATAGCGCTTTTGATGGTTCGTATTCTTACTTAGGAATTGTAGGAAA
>DEPD01000157.1:0-8307 GCA_002358575.1 Lachnospiraceae bacterium UBA3401
TTCCTACAATTCCTTATTTAAAACAACTAATTTTTTGTTGTATGTCTGTCTTATAAACTTGAAGATAGAAAATGACTTATGAGAGCAAGTTCCTAATATTACTTTCTATCTTCAAGTTTGTATAAAGAAATTGTAATAAATTAAGAAAAAGTACTTGCAAAAAGTAATATCTTGTTGTATTATATCAATGTCGAAGGAAAAATCTGGATTATAATCATTAATAGAAACATTTATGTATTGAAATAGTAACAAGCACAGGTTTTTTCTTTTAGTGCAATTTAGTATTTTTCAATTAATAAGCATAGGTAATATAAAAACTATTTATAGGGATAAAACAAACAGAAAGGATAAAACAAACATGGTAGTATACGAAATAACAGTGAAAATTTTTTTGCTAGAAGAAATTCCAGTGCCTTTAGTGAGTGCAGAATTAGCGCAATATATTGATAGCTATCTTGTAAAGGATACACACTTTGCGGAATTACATTATAAGAACTCGGCGAAAGGTTACTGCTTTGATATGTTGTCTAAGATTGAGAAGGGTGTGAAAGTATATAAGCGTGACCAAGTCTATCAGTTTCGTATTAGGACCGTAAATCGGGACTTGGTGTCCTATTTGATGGGAGGAATTGCAGATCACAAGACAAGGGCAATTAAGGGACTTACAAGAACAGTCAGGCAAATACCACGCAAACCCATTGCATCTGTATGGACGCTCACCCCGTATATTTTCAAAACTTCTAAAGGATATTGGAGAGACTATATGCGTTTTGAAGAATTTGAACAAGCGCTCTGTGCAAGTTTAATTCACCAATATGAATCTTACACGAGCGAGAAAGTGGAGAAAGATGTTGCACTCTACGACCAAATTGAGCTAAAAAGCAAGTGTGCTATTAGCGTGTCGTACAAGGGGATCACACTGTTAGGAGACAAGATTGCTATGCAAGTGTCAGATAATGAAACCGCACAAAAAGTTTTTTATTTTGCGTTGGCAAATGCGATAGGAATGGGTCCAAGGGGACAAGGATTTCTTGGATTCCGATTTGTAAATTGATAAATATTCAGAGATTATTATTTAAGAATGGAGGGATTGTGTGTTATATGATGCAATAAAAGTTTTTGAAAAAAAACAAAATGCAGTCGCGGAACGTTTTTTTTCAGAGGAAGCAACTGCATTAGAATGCAGGACAAAATTGTTGGTTGACAATTATATTCCAAGTGATGGGACTTACATTTTAATCACAATGGATGCAGATTTTCGACCAGAAACACCTTTGGAAGTGAAGTATGACAAAAAAAGCAATGAACTAAAGGGAAGCACAGAGCCTTGTTTTAATTATGTGCGTTATTTGGATTATAACAGTAAACTAATTAATATCAACAAACCAATTGATACGAAAAAGATAATTCATTCTAATCAGGTATATGCTTTTTTTGTCAAGAAAGAAAACATATCTGGAAAAAAGTTGACAGTGGATGTGGTTGATGGATATTATAACACGTTGTCCGCGCCGGAAACCAAGTATAAAGGCAAAGGAAAAAAATTGTATCAGCAGATAGCAAAAGAACTTGGAGAACCGGACAGTGAGGCATTAGAAAAAATACGCGCGTGGATGAAAGACTGGCTTGCAAATCCTGAACAACTGCCAATAGATTATACAGGTAAAGATTACTTAAAGCTATTTTTTGTCTATTCCGATGAAAAGCGTACTAAAGAGCTGTTTGAACAAGAAAATCAAAGATATGTCATTCCCAATATTTATAACAGCAATGATTATAATATTGAAGTGAATGGTACTATTTTGGGAATGCCAAGTAACAATTTGGGACTCAATGCAAAAAAACCATTTTTGGAAAACAAACAGCGAAAAACGCCAGCACCATACCTTATTGACAGAGAACAAGTTATATTACAAAGCCAGTTTTTTGATTATCTATGGGGACATGCCTGTAAAGGAAATGTGAATGTGTACATTGACTTGGATAAGGAAGAACTTTATGCAGTTTCAGATAAAGACGAAAATATTCCTCTGATAAAAAACGGTTTGTTTCTTCGGATTAAAAAGGGAAAAGAACTTGAGATATTAGATTGGGATATTGTGATGGATGTAAGTCCGAATCTTTCAAAAACATTTTACTTCAAACCGATTGTCAAAGCTCCGGCAGAGGGAAAAAACTATGGTCAGTGCAATAAAACAGCAGAGTTGTCCGCGGTAATTGACGAGGTGTTTTTTGATAAATGTTTAGGATTTAACTATTTTACAGATGCGCAAGACTTGCCACAGATGGATGGCAAATTAAAGTATGTTTTGCTTACCTATCGCAGCAGAATCTTCTCGTGGCTGTACAAAACACCACAATGCGATATGAAAACGGTTATATCTGAGATGGCAATGAAATTGATTCAGAATAAAATTGCAAATGGGTATTATGGCCGCGCTTGTGAGCAGCTAAACTTGCTGCTTTCTTTAGAGGATTATTTTAAAGAAAATGATGAAATGGAGGAGCTTATGAGAACTGTACAAGATAATTTTAAAAAACATATTGATTCAAAGGAGGAATGGAATTTTAATGACGAGGAGTATTATTATGCAGTAGGCCAGTTGGTTTATTATTTTCTGTCAAAATCCAAATCTGCTAAGAAACCACTTTCAATGGCAAATCAGTTCTTGAATGCAGACAATGATAAGCTTATCAAAGACAAAATTTGTCAGATGTTTAAGCGCTATGACCATGCAATCGATTTGGAGAAGGACAGCAGAGCAAAAAATGTGATTCATCATGTTTTAATGTATGAACCAGAAGGTAAAAAAGTGATGCAGCGGGAACTGATTGCTGGATTGACAGCAGAAAATGCATTTTATGTAAAAAAAGAAGAATAGTGTGAAAAATAGTTCTAAGGCAGCAAAAGACACTACCTAAGAACGATTAAGTTTCACACGAGAAAAACGCAAAAGACAGCGTTTTTCATATCTATTTGAGCCGCCAAAAGGCGGCATGGGGGATTTTTTTGGAAGGTATTGAACAAAATAATATAAAATAGTATAGACGTTGTGCGTCTATAAACAGGAAATGGAGGAAAATAAAAATGATGAAACAAAGAGTGTATGGCGTGATGGGAATCTCATCAATTATGGCAAATTGGAATGCCGATTTTAGCGGATATCCCAAGACAACTTCCAAGGGGGAAATTTTTGGAAGTGACAAAGCGTTTAAGTATCCAATGAAAAAGATGTGGGATGAAAGTGGAGAAAAGGTTTTATACATAAAATCTATGGAAATCGTTCCAGACAAAAAAAACACAGTCAATAATATTATTCCAAAAACACTGTTGGAGCGCTATAAACAACTTTTTCATTCAGAGGATACAACAGATGCAAACAAAGTTCTGGCAAACTTGTTTGATGCGATTGATGTTAAAAATTTTGGTGCCACTTTTGCAGAGAAGGGCTGTAATATTTCGATAACAGGTGCTGTACAGTTTGGTCAAGGATTTAATAAATATGCAGATAGTGCGCCGCAGGAACAACAAATTCTCTCCCCATTTCGAGATGCAAAAGCATCACAAAAAGCAAAAGATGGAGAGGAAGCAAAAAATTCATCTCTAGGCACAAAAATTGTAAGTGACGAGGCACATTATTTTTATCCGTTTAGCATTAATCCAAAAGCATACAAAGAATATGTTGAACTAGGCGTTACACAAGGATATACACAAGAGGATTATCAAAAATTTAAAGAGACTGCGCTGTGTGCGGCAACTTCTTTTGCAACCAATGCAAAAGTAGGCTGTGAGAATGAATTTGGACTGTTTATTGAAACACAAGAAGATGTGTACTTGCCGAATCTTGCCACATATATCCAGTTTGAACACAACAATGAAGAAAAGAATATTATTCGAGTGAATTGTAGTAATCTATTACAGGAATTTGCCACAAGAATAAACGCAGTAGAAATTTATTATAATCCATTTACAACAAAGTTGGAAACGGATATTTCAGATGTAAAAATGTATCATATTTTTACGCGAAAGGAATTGTAGAATCGTATGGAAATTTTGAAATTTACTTTGTCTGGAAAACAGGCAATGTTCAAAAAGCCAGAGGTCAACGCAATCTACTACTATACCTATGGACAGATTCATAAGCCCGCGCTTCTAGGAATGTTTGGCGCGATTTTAGGATATGGAGGATACAATCAGATGCAGAAATCAGACAAGTATCCGGCGTATTATCAAACCTTAAAATCACTCCAAATCAGTATTTTGCCCAATGCACAAAAAGGATATTTCTCCAAAAAAATTAGTTGTTTTAATAATTCTGTTGGCTATGCATCGCGGGAACAGGGAGGGAATCTGATTGTAAAAGAGCAGTGGCTTGAGTATCCATCGTGGGATATTTTGGTGTTGTTAGATTGCGATGAGGCAAATAAACTGGCAGCTAGTATTATGGAACGAAGGTGTATCTATATTCCGTACCTTGGCAAAAATGATCATCTGGCAGATATCACACAAGAATCAATTGTTGAGGGGAATGTCCAAGAAAATATAGAACAACTCGATTGTCTTTTTCCAAAAGATATGGCAGAAATTGATGCGGATGAAAATCTATTTGGTGGTTTTAAATATGAAGAAGCACTTCCTATCGGACTTGATGAGGAGACAAATCAATATCAATTGCAACGGTTTGTCTATACGGATATGATTCTTAGCAATATAAAAAATACTGTCTGGAAAGTGGATGGAAAACAGGTGGTGTTCTATTAAATTTTTTGGAGCAGATATACTGCTGCATATAATATAAAAACTTTTCTGCCTGTGTGATTGCAATCCGATAAAACACTTTATATGCAATTGATTGCAATACAAGTGTTCTATCGGATTAATAATTCACTCCATAATGAACAAAAAACGGTGGCGTTAGCAGACGTAAAAGTGTGGCGACACGATTGATTCATAATAGTTTAGCAAAGCGAAGCTATTAATATAAAAAGGATAAAAAAGTGAAACTTTCAGAAATATTAAAATTGACCTTACCAGTATATGCGCATAGGGATTCAAAAGTAGAGATGCAAAAGGAGACATTACAGGAGCATACAGACCGCTGTGAAAAGTATTTTATGCGCCTGTTAGATAAAGAAAAAATGCGTGCGGCATTTGAGGCAATCGAGCCTGTGTTGACAGACGACACAGAGAAAAAGTATACAGATTGGTTTTGGCAATCCATGCAAGATGTGATTTTATTTCATGATACTGGAAAAATAAACCCTGTTTTTCAACAAAAAGCAATGCAGAATAAAGAGTTTGACCAAATAAAGGTCCCTGGATTGTATGAACAAAATCATGCTGCGTTATCGGCATATATCTACCTGGATTATCATACTGCGCAATTAGAACAAATGTTAGAAAAAAAGACAATAAAAAGTGATGGATTAATAAGACTTTATGAGCTTCTCTGTATTAATGCGTATATTATTATGAAACATCATTCTAATTTGTCTAATTTCAATGAGTTTGTTGCTGCGATTCAGCAGGGTGGAAAACTCAGTAATATAGACACACAGATGATGCAACAGTCTTATCATCAGATTTATAAGGGTAAGTATTCCAAACGCTCTGTTGACAATTATGTAGGAATTTTGTGCAGGGCAAAGAAAGAGACAGAAGATCGTAAATTTGCAAAATTTTGTTATACAAAATTGCTGTTTTCTTTGTTGACGGCATGTGATTACTATGCGACAAATGAATATATGACAGGGACAGAAGTCAAAAACTTTGGTTCTGTCAGAGAACTAACAAATCTGAGAGAATCTTTTGAAAAAACAAAAAGAATGCAAGCAATTCGAGCATTTCAGCCTAAAAATGTAACAGATGATGGAAAAGACATCAATTATCTAAGAACAATGCTTTTCTATGAGGCAGAACAAAATCTTATTAAAAATTCCCATGAAGATATCTTTTATCTCGAAGCACCAACAGGCTGTGGAAAAAGTAATACTGGATTTAATTGCAGTTTTCATCTTGCAGAGCGTGGTATGGGCAAAATTATTTATGTCTATCCTTTTAATAATCTAGTGGAACAGAATAAGGCAAGCTTGGAGGAAATGTTTGAGGGAGAGGATATTTTAAAAAGGGTTGCCATTGTCAATTCAATAACACCAATTAAACGCGATGAAAAATTAGCAGAAAATCACCAAGAGTTTGAAGAAAACTGGTCTGAGTGTAATTGGAGTAAGTCTTTATTAGACAGACAATTTTTAAATTATCCAATTTTATTAACAACACATGTAAGTCTTTTTCAAACAATGTTTGGAACAGAAAGGGAGGCTATCTTTGGATTTCATCAGCTTGTGGGAAGCGTGATTGTGTTAGATGAAATTCAAAGTTACAAGAATGCTATCTGGACAGAAATTATGATGTTCTTACAGTATTTCTGCAAATATTTACACTGCAAAGTGCTCATTATGTCTGCTACATTACCCAATCTGACTGTCTTGACTGGAAAAAAAGACGGGGTTATACATTTGATTGAAAATCGGAAATTTTACTTTCGTGACAAAAGATTTCAAAATCGTGTTGAGATTTCCTATGAATTGTTAAAGGAACAGAATTTTGATGAAAATGCATTGTATTTGCACATAAAAGAACAGGCAAAAACAAAGAAAAAGATTTTGGTTGAATTTATTCAAAAGGAAATGGCATATCGATTTTTTGATAAACTGGCATCAGACATAGAAATAAAGGCTGTAGTGGACCGCATGACTGGCGATGACAATTCGGTTGATAGAGAAAAGATATTACAACGTATTAAGACAGAAAAATTTGCGCAAAGTGGATATATTTTGATTGCAACGCAGGTTGTGGAAGCTGGAATCGATATCGATATGGATATTGGATACAAAGATATCAGTACATTGGACAGCGAAGAACAATTTATAGGAAGAATTAATAGAAATGCGCATCGAGATGGCATTGTATTTTATTTTGACTTATATCCAGCAAAGCGCATTTACGGTGAAAATGACTACAGAGTCAGTGAACAGTTCACATTAAAAAATATCCAAATGCAGCAACTTTTAATAGAAAAGAATTTTTCAGAGTATTATGGACAAGTTATGAAGGTTATTCAAAATAATCGAAATAATGCATCGGATTCTATTGGAATTGAAACATTTATGGAAGATGTCGGTTCTTTAAACTTTCGGAAAATTATGGAAAGGATGCAATTGATAGAGGCGGATCAATGGAAAATGTCTGTCTTCCTAGCACGGACAATTATTCTGTCAGATGGGAAAACTATTGATGGCAGGAAACTGTGGAGTCAATATAAGCAAATTCTCGCTAGTCCACCCAAAGACTATGCGCAATTTCGTGTTCAACTATCTGAAATCAGTAGCAAACTCAATCTTTTTATTTATCAGATAAAGAAAAATTCAAATATCACTTATACGGACAGAGTGGGTGAGATTTATTGTATGGAAAATGGAGAAGACTTTTTCGCTGATGGTAGGTTGGATAAAAAGAAACTCGAAGAAAAAGGGGGTCTGTTCATTGACATCTAATCATACACGAATAAATGGAACCCTTATCAACTATTTTTTTCATTGTAAGAGGCAATGTTATCTACATGGAAATCGATTAAATTTTGAGGATAATAGCGAATTGGTTCAGATTGGACGTGCAATTCATGAAGTGAAGGCAGGAGAAAGTGAAAATGCGGAGATTGCAATTGAAAATATTCGGCTGGACAAATTGACTGCGGAATACTTGACGGAGCTAAAAAAATCAGATGCGGATATTGAAGCCAGCAAATGGCAGCTTTATTATTATCTCAAAATCCTAAAAGAGAAAGGAATTATTAGAAAAGGGAAACTTGAATTTGAAGAAAAAAATAAATCTAAGAAAGCGACAATGATTCTTGAACTGGGAGATGCAGAAGAAAAACAATTAGAACAGATTCAGACACAGATAGAAGAATTGCTTCAATCGGATACTATCCCAGAAGCTGATGAACGGGCTGGCTGTAAGAAATGTGCATATTATGAGTATTGTTTCATATAGTTTTTGCACTCATTATAGAACCAATTTGCCGCCCGCAATAAATTTCTATATTCCTTTCCAAATGCTCAAAGATTGACTGGATACTGAAATGTATATTGATAAAACGTTTATGCATTTAACAAAAAGTGTGTCCTAGAGGTAGATGTATAAAAGATTGCAAGAAGCAATTTAGGAACTGTTCAGAAATAACATGTATAGCTTGCCCAGAATATTTCTTTGAGGGTGCATATCAAAAAACGTAGTCGTAGCGG
>DEPD01000157.1:8631-8843 GCA_002358575.1 Lachnospiraceae bacterium UBA3401
TCAAAAAACGTAGTCGTAGCGGGCTGAGGAGAGGCTTTTTGATATGTGCAATCGGAGAAATAGACAAGTCAAGATGTATAAATTATTTTTGAAAATAAGGCTACCGCAATCCCACTGGCTTTAGACGGTGGGTTAAGGCAGCCAAAAGTAGCGGTTTGTGCTATACTTTCGCTATGGGGACATGGAAATCAAAAAAACAGACACAAATATTT
>DEPD01000021.1 GCA_002358575.1 Lachnospiraceae bacterium UBA3401
TCATCATAAATCAATCCGAAATCTGGCATGAGTGTGAATTGTAACGCTTTTTCCTATGCACCGGACTGCATAAATCGAGCAAGGGAATTTTTTCCTTGCTCGCTGCGCTGGGCGCCCATCAACTTGCTGACTTTCTTCCTTTGGACGTCCATGTGCAAAAAAAGCACCAGACTTTCCCCTAAAGAAAAATCTGATGCTACCTCTTTGTGGCCTCTTTCTATATCATAAAGTCTTTCGCTCGCCTCGTCAAGACTTTTTCTGAACACTATATCCAAATTTACCCAATTTCTCACCAAGGGCAAAATAAGACCCATGACTGTACACAATTGGCTGTGCCCACTCAAGATGAAAACTTCCTCGCGCATCCATATAGCGTTCGTCCACATGCACCGCTATCACTTTTGCTGTAAACAAGTCATGCGAACCAAGTTTTTCAATCTTTACAACGCTGCACTCAATATTCACAGGACTCTCTGCAATTCCCGGAGCCTTTACCATCTTAGAAGCGACTGGTGTAAGCCCTGTCTCCTTCCACTTATCAACGTCTCTACCACTTTGCACCCCGCAGTAATCCGTCGCATATGCAAGCTCCTTCGTGGTCAGATTTATAACAAACTCTCCTGTCTCCTGGAGCATATGATACGAATATCGCGATGATCGCAGCGCAATGTTGACCATTGGCGGATTCGTGCACACTGTCCCCGTCCATGCAATCGTGATAATGTTGGAATTTCCCTGCCTATCTGCCACGCTCACCATCACCACAGGCAGCGGATAAAGCATATTCCCAGGTTTAAATGAAATCTTCGCCATATTCACTCCTTACTTTATCACACCTGTCATCATCAAAGCCCACAAAACAACACTCGTCACAGCTGCTACCACAGAAATCCCACTCAGAATCATAATCTTTTTTAGCTTTGCATCCAGCATCTTTTTTAACTCGTCCCGCTCGCCTTGCAAGCTCTCTACACAACGCTTCATCTCATCAACGACAACTGCCTGTACATTTCGGTACACTTTGACATTCTCCTTATGTACAAAATCGTCTGATTTCTGAAATTTATTTTCCAATAGGTCTATTAATGCCGAAATATCTGTCTGTTTTTGAATCTTCTGTACCTGTTCCTGCTCTAATTGCTCCTCTGCCTTTCTTGCAATCTCTGCCTCCCGATTTCTCGTCTGATCGTCCGTCAAATCGCGCAGCGCCGCAATCAACTGCTGTTCATCTTCTTTCATGCTCTGAATTTTTTCGGCATTTTCACCGATCATCAACTCTAGTTTCTCTGCAAGTTCCGTATTTTTATAGTTTAATTTTCTCATTTCCTGCAAAATTTTCTCGTACTCTGAAACTTGCAGCTGTAGTCGTTCTAACTCCTCCGCTTCCGCCTGAGAATTTGCCCTAATCATTTCCTGTGCACTGAACTTTTGTGCAAGTTTATCCATAAAATTGTCCATCCTTTAAACCGTACCTTTCCAACGAACCATTTTCTCAATCCTTCTATATTCTCCTTGTTTATAATAACATTAAATCCCTTTGCTTACAACCAAAGCTTTTGAAAACCAATCTAAAAATTCTTCGTTGCATTCTAATTTTGTGTATTTTGTATACTCAGCAAAATTATTTTATTTTTCTGATATACATATTTACAATATTCTAACACTTTATTCATATTTTATTCATAATTCAATGGTAATATTTTATTATCAAATCAATTACAACGTAGTGTTTTCATTACACATAGATAAATTTTTTCATAATAGCCTCGGTATATTTTCTAAAAATATATCGGGGCACTCCTCATTTTATGGACTTTTTTATAAATCAACAAAAAATTACCACAAGGAGAATTTAAGATGTTTCGATTATGGGCAAGAACCTTTAAGGACAACCATCTACTTCAAGATACTATCATCTGTGACGACCGCTCTGAAACGCGCACGCATAAGGTATTTGACGCGCTCGAGAAGGTTTGCTATGCGTTTGACCTCGGCAAACCAATCTGGTTGGATTCTAATATTGCGGATTTCAAAAAACATGATAAAACCCGCTTCTTTTCTGATAATTTTGTAGAAGATATTGATTTTGACTATCTCGAAATTCATGTGATTGAAGAAGACTGATCTGACAATCTTTTACATAAATTAGTTGACAACGGATATTATAAGTAGTATAGTTCTTAATAAGATGTAGTTTTAAATACTATGTTATATTTTATCAAACTCTATTTATAAACTATTTTCATTGTCAATCTACCTTCTGGAAAATGTCTGCATTGTACACGGATGCAGACATTTTCCAGAAGGGCTAATGAATAGCCTCTTGAAATCTTTCTTACTATTTTAGATGCAGGAAGACTCCGAGTGTCTATTGGATATGTAAAGGAGGAGTAATTTATGCAGTTAACTATCAGAGAACCCGGAAGCGCCATCACACATTTTATTGCCTGCCTTATGGCGGCAATCGCCGCCTCTCCATTAATTATGAAGGCGCACAGTGGTTTGACAACACTCGCGCTTGCAGTCTTTGCTGCAAGTATGATTTTATTGTACGGTGCCAGTGCACTCTATCACAGCGTCAACGTCACTGGGCGGATTTTACAGATTTTTCAAAAAATTGATCACATGATGATTTTTGTGTTGATTGCAGGCTCCTATACTCCAGTCTGTCTGATTGTCCTTGGCGGCACTATGGGCTATTCACTCTTAGTGCTTGTGTGGGGTGTCGCCATTGTTGGAATGTTCGTAAAAGCATTGTGGATTACCTGCCCAAAATGGTTTTCTTCTATTCTCTATATTGCGATGGGGTGGTTGTGTCTGCTTGTCTTTGGCACACTTTGGGACACACTCCCACACGCGGCATTTGGCTGGCTTTTGGCAGGTGGAATTATCTATACAATCGGCGGCATCATCTATGCACTCAAGTTGCCTGTGTTTAACTCCCTTCACAAATACTTTGGTTCGCATGAGATTTTTCATCTGTTTGTAATGGGCGGAAGTATCTGTCATTTTATCTTTATGTATTGCTATATCGCCTGATTGGTACTATACCAGAAACTAAATTTTTAATCTTCTATGAAAGTGAAAAAATGTATTGTAGTCGCTACGATAATCTGCGATAGCACAATAACAATATATTATTAAATAATTTGTTATAATAATAATTAAGCGAGTAAGGGAAGTTGTTTTCCCCCACCCGCTACATAATAAGCATGTCTTACGTATCACAGAAACTTTAATTTGTTTTCTTGTATGGCGCCAGTAATTTATCGCTCCAATGCACGCGAAAAAATTGTATCAATGGTCCTGTACAGAATGCAAGAATTACTGTTCCGATACCAATAATTTTCCACTCAATTCCCACTTGCATTCCTGTCACAAATCCAATGCCAACACAAACAATATCCAGAATAATTCTTGCAATGCGAAATGAAATTTTCTTTCCAGTCAGTGTCTCTACAATATACCCCGCTGCATCATAAGGTGACATTCCCATATCCGCAGAGATGTAAAGCGCATCTCCAATACAAATTAAAAGCGCTGCAAAAATCAACAAAAGCATCCGAACCGGCCACGTGTCAAATGTAATCTGAAATTTCGCTAGTAACCACATAATAAAGTCTGCCGTGTATCCCACAAAAACCATATTAAAAATTGTTCCAAATCCAATAAATTGCCTTTTGAATACAAACACAAGAACCAATATCAAGGCATTCACAATCAACTGCAATGTGCCAAACTGCATTCCAATCATTCCACTAATCCCTGTGTTCATCGCTGTAAATGGGTCTGCCCCCATCTCCACAATCTTAAAAAACCCAACTGCAATTCCCACCATAAAAATACCAATGACTACTGCTAGTCCCCGCATCAGATAGGATTTTATATTAACCTGTTTCATTTTAACCCTCCCTGCCGCCTTTGGCGGCTCAAATAGACAATGTGAAACTTAATCGTTCTTAGGCAGTGTCTTTTGCTGCCTTAGAACTATTTTTCACCCTAACTCCCGTCTGCCTGCTT
>DEPD01000179.1 GCA_002358575.1 Lachnospiraceae bacterium UBA3401
CCGGTATCTTATCCGAAATGGATTCCATTAAGGCTTTTCCTAATGCCAATGCTCTCGCAAAATACTGTGGTATCGTTTGGAACAATAATAACTCTGGCGACTTTGCTCAGATGTGATAAAGAAGCATTAGAAGTGTAAAAAATTTTGCCGTTCCCGTCCAGCACCATATTCATGTGCCGGACAGGTCAGGCTTTTATTCAGGCAGGTCAACCCTGCCGACAAAACTGTAATAAATCTCTATTTCCTGCCGCCTTAGATTCCCATGCATACACCCGTCAGCGGCTGTTGCCTCATGGACAACGATTTTCTCAACAAACTCCCGCAGCAGAGTAGGAGTGAGTTCCTCAAAGGCTGTGTGCTTACGGATTACGTTCATGAACTTTTCCGCATTGGCTGTTTCCTCCCTTGTCTTTGCAAGTTCCTTTTCCAGTTCCGCCGCACGTTCCTTCAGCTTTTTCTGTTCATCTTCATAATCTGCCGACAGTTCCATGAAACGCTCGTCGGAAATTCGCCCGCTTACGCTGTCCTCGTACAGCCTTTTGAAGATGTTTGACAGTTCCGCAATCCGTTTTTCAGCCGCATCCAGTTCTTTCCGTTTTGCCGCATCCCTGCGTTTCCCGCCGTCCTTGTTCTGCTCAATCAGAAGCTTCATAAAGCGTGTTTCATGCTTTGACGCATAGTTTGTTACCTTGCGCAGATTTTCGGTCACTCCGGCGATTAAGAGGTCTGTACGGATAAAGTGCGCCGTACACTCCTTTGTGCGCCTTTTGTAATTGCCGCAGATGTAGCAGTCCTGTTTCCTTTTGTCGTTCTGATACCTCTGCTGGTAAAGGACGCTCCCACAGTCGGCGCAGAACAGTATGCCGGAGAACAGCCCCACCTCGTCCTGCCTGTTCGGACGTTTGCGCTGTTTGCGTAATTCCTGCACACACTCCCAAGTTTCAGCGTCAAGTATTGGCTCATGTGTGTTCTCAAACACCACCTGTTTTTCTTCGGGATTGTCCACGCTTGATTTTACCTTGTAGGACACTTTTTCTGTCTTGAATTTTACCGTATGCCCTAAATACTCCTTGCGCTCCAAAATGTGTATAACTGTATTGGTTGCCCATTTGCAGGGATAATCAGAATAGTAGCGGCGTGTGCTGCCCGTCCTCTGGTACTCAAGCGTTCCCGGCGTGGGTATCCCCTGCTCCGTCAGCATACGGGCAATCTTAGTCGGTCCGTTCCTCGCAAGGCACAGGCTGTATATCTGCCTTACAACGGGTGCGGCTTCCTCATCAATGATGAAATGCCCGTCCTCACCTTTCAGATAGCCGTAGACAGGCTGGCTTGTGATAGGCTTGCCGCTCATGCCCTTGCTACGGAAAACCGCCTTGATTTTCTTGCTCGTGTCCCTCACCATCCATTCGTTGAAAATGTTGCGCAGCGGAGCAAAGTCATTCTCGCCCTGTGCGCTGTCCACCCCGTCATTGATAGCGATGAAGCGGACGCCTTTCTGCGGAAATATCATGTCCGTATACATTCCCACCTGTAAATAATTGCGCCCCAGTCTTGACATATCCTTCACGATTACCGTACCCACAATGCCCGCCTCAATGTCGGCAAGCATGGATTCAAAGCCAAGTCTTTGGAAGTTTGCGCCGGAATACCCGTCATCCGTATACCAGCGGATATTGGCGAAACCGTTCTGTTTTGCATAGCTTTCAAGGATACGTTTCTGGTTGCTTATGGAGTTGGACTCCCCCTGCAGCTCATCTTCGTGTGATAATCTCGGATACAGGGTAGTGATAAGGTTCTGTGCTGTCTGTCTTGCCATAGTTCTCTCCATTTCCGACAGCCAAACCCACTATTCCGTATGGCTATCATAACATATTTCAGACTGTATGTACAGTTCTTTTTGCTACTTTATAATCATTAAATTCAATAAATTTCATTGTAGGGAATATCGCACTATGCAGTGTATTCCGGTCTGTGCCCTGCCATGCTTTCCGCTTCAAGCACACGCATCATCTTGTCGGCGGCAGTGGAAACGGCATCTTCCTTAAAAAAGCCGGACACGACAAGAATGGTGTTCCCCATGCGTGTTTCCGTCACACAGTCAGGGCGGCAGTGGCATTGCTGTTTTTCTCTTTTTCCATAGGCTCTCCTTTCACTCCATCAGCTTTTTAAGGTGTTCCATTTTCTGCTGTGCTGTCATTTTGCGGAAATCGCCGCCCGTAAAGCGGACAGGCACACACATTTCAAGCAGCCTGCCATAAATGCGTGCGTGCGGCACGTCCTCCGGATTCCTAAGCTGCTCCGGCGTAAGGTTTGTCGTTGCAATCAGCGGCTTTTTGCTGATATACCTGCTGTCAATCACGTTGTATACCTGTTCCAGTCCGTATTCTGTACCTCTCTCCATGCCGAAATCATCAAGGATAAGCAGGGGATAGGAACACAGCCTTACGATATACTCATTCCTGTTCTCCGCCCCGTAGAAAAGGTTGTTCAGTATCGTTGCAAAGTTCGTCATGCAGACGGGTATTTCCCTCTCCATTAGGGCGTTAGCGATACAGCCTGCAAAATAACTTTTCCCCGATCCAACATTCCCCCACAGCAGATAGCCGAGGTTTTCAGCCCGTACCGTTTCCCACTTCTCCACATAGGAGTGCGCTTTCCCTATCTGCGGGCATTTCCCGTTGTCATTTTCAAAAGTCCATTGACGCATAGCCGGATTGGAAAAGCCTTCCCGTTTCAGACGTTCCACTTCGGCATTGTGCTTTTCGTCCGCATCCCTTTTTTCCAGCCTTTCACGCTCTGACCTGCGGCAGTCACATTCAGACGGGTGGCGGTCACGTCCGAACAATGCCTTGCCTTGTGGGAAATAGGCTTCTTTCGGTTTATGGCATTTCCCACAGTGCAGTAAACCGTCCTCCCCTATGTAATCCTCCGGCTCCTGCGTGGTGTCCATCATATTCAGTATCGTATCAGTTAAACCATTCATAAGCTGTCCTCCTCATTGTATGAATAATCGGGTATTCCCTTTTTCAGTGCATTTCCTGTGATTGCTGCCTTTTCAGCGTCCTCCTGCTCCCATTTGTAAATCGTGGCGGCATGGTTATGGTACTGTTTCCCGCTTGAAGCAATATGTAAAGACAGGCGGTCAATGTAATATTCCCACTTATCGGGCAGTTCCAATTTCATATCGTTAATCTCCGCATCAGAAAGAAAAACATTATTAAATCTCCCATAAGCGGCGGGGGCGGGGATTCCGTTCTCTCCCTCTCCCTCTTTCTCTATCTCTTTATCTCTCTCTATCTCTAACTCTCTCTACGCGGCAAATCTGTTTCAGATTGTTGCAGTCTGTTTCATTTGTGTTGCATTGCAACACTTCCTGTCCAAATGCAAGCTGTTTTTTCCGTTCCCTGCACTCCCTTGAACGTATGGTTGACGCTGTTTCCGAGCCAATGATTGTTGGCACTTCTGTGAGCTGGTACTCGTCATCATCACCAATCTCTATCAGCCCATGCCGCTGTAAAAATGCAAGCGTCAGCTTCACATTCTCTGCGTCCTCGTCAAGCGCAAGGGCAATCTCCGAAGCGAAGTTGTCCTCCATGCCCTCAAAGTAAAGTTTCCCCTCGTCCTTTAGCGAAAGCAGCATCATTTTCAGGTAGATAATCGTGTGCGTATCGCCGCCCGCTATGGAACGTAACTTCTTGATTCGTTTGTCTGAAAACCAGTCCGCTTTCAGTTTCAGCCAGTAATATCTTTTTGCCATAAATGCCTCCTTAAACGCACAAAAAGGACAGTGCCGACCGATTCCCTGCGGTCTGCATCTGCCCTTACGCTGTGTTAATGATTCCTTAAAATCCCTTATGGTTTTTTCTGCCTGTAGTCGGGAAATATATTTCAGAAAAAATCAGGATTGTTCTGTATGAAATTGTTCCTCCTGCATGGAATCTTCTGGTCAAAGTTCCAGCTTGTCCGCTCCGTATTTCCGAAGGACACGCTTCAAGATTTCTTTGTCCCCGCCCTCCGCTTTGGTATACATTTCCATGAGCTTTTCCTGCTCAAACAAGGTGAGGGTATTGCAGTACGGCTTATAAACTGTCCATAATGAAAATCCCTCCGCCTTCCCCCGGTTTTGTATAGACAGGGTATCCATATGAAAGGACTGCAACATCATGTAATATTGTGCGTCTTGTAACGTCAAATTCCTGCGCCAGTTCCCTTGATGTAACATGACCGCTGACTACAAGAATACTGATAATCTCCATTCTGCGGTCTGCGACGGTCATTCCGTTCCCTCCTTTCTGTCAGCCCCAGTATCATTGTATAAGTTAAATAGGCAAAAACCTTTCCTATTTAAAAAAATATTTTCAAAAATTTTTAACAAAAATCAAATGGCAGTTCCCGTATGGTTTTGGGAAGTTTGCCCATACAGACTAAAACCTGCTTACTGTTCTTTTTGGAACAGCAAGCACTGCCTGCGTATATACGCAGGACGTAATAGCAAGCACTGCCTATGGACGTCCACAGGCAGAATTTTTACAGCTTTTTCCTACGAAACATCTGCAAAAATTGACTTGCATAAGGGGAAAATCCCCTACCCCCATCGCTTTGTAAAATCAACATAATTTTTCATCTAAAAAGGCATCAAAGCAAACATATTTTTTTCATACTTACTCCCCAAATTTCAAACTATACTGCAAAACAGCGACTTTGGATTGTTCTCCAAAATCGCTGTTTTATACAAATTATAAATCAATGATTCTCTGACTTGTTATATTAGTGAAAATGCCTTTTATGCAGTACGCTTCATAAAAATAACCAAACAAATACATCCTAATTAAACGGCAATTCCTCGTCAATTTCAAACACTACTTTAATTATGGAAAGTTTAACAATTATATTTCTTAAAATAAGTTTTTGAGAATCTTTCGTTGTTTTTTTAAACCATACCAAAAAATCTTTTACTACCCAACATGGTATATTGATATCCGTCCTATATCTATATCCTCCCGTAACTATGCTTCCAATAATTTGAGCATTATTTTGAATATAATTCTCAAACATATTTTCTTCTAATGCACTCTCAAGTTTAGATATAAAAATCTGCGTATCATGATTATATTTCTGTGTCATTTTATAGCTGATTAAAGATTTCAATATATAATTTGAAAATTCTTGATATATTCTTTTATCTTCATCAGAAATTGGCATTTGAATAAAATCCTGTTGCTGTATAATTTCTTTTATTTCGCGAAAATTCTTATATCTGTCCTCCGGATCTTTCTCCATCATTTTATTTAAAATATCATAATAAGAGAATTGCATCATTTCATCATTGATAATCTTCTTCAGTAAACGATTAAATAACTCTGCTAAATAAAACATATCTGTACGAGACGTATATATCCCATCAAAGTATTCTTTAGGAAGCGTATCTGACCCATCCCTATTAATATCTGTTACCAAACTATCACATATATCTTTGCTAGACATAAGCATTTTACTAATTCCAAAATCAATGACTTTTACTGTACCATTAGTATCTACTCGTATATTTCCTTCCCTAATATCACGATGTATAATGCCTCTTTCCTCAATATAAGTAAACGCATTTATCAACTGTGAAAATATTCCATTAATACTAATCGCTTCTTCACAATCTTTATTGTAATCCTCAAAAAAATCTCCTATATCTTTTCCATCAATGTATTCCATTAGGATATACCCCGTACATTGTTCTTCGTATGCATAATAGTTATAAATCCTGACAATGTTAGGGTGATTTAATTTATACAATATTTTTATTTCATCTAAAAATTTTGCATAAAATTTCTCCTTTATCCACTCATATCGAGGCTTATACATTTTTGCAACAAACAGTTCATCAATATACGAATCCTTCAATAAAACTGTTTTTCCAAAAGCCCCTCCTCCCAAATCATTATTAAGCATGATATAATCTTTTCTTCTTAAAAATGTAACCAAATCTTCATTTTGTTTCATACAAATTCGCCTTTCATTATTAAAAATATACTATCTTTCCTCTTTTCATAAAAATATAGTGTCATACATACAATCTCAAAGCAACATCTTCACCTTGTTCGATAGCTGTTTCTACAAGTCTAACCGCTTTATCTAACAATTCTTTTCCTTGCCTTCTTGCTAGATTGCTTTCTGCCACCATACACATTATTTTTTCCTGTACTGCAATATCAATAATCGGCAATGGGATTTTTAATAACTCATCTTTTCCAATCGCAGAAAGAATTGTTCCCGAACAGCCCTTTTTTAACAACGCCTGAACAGGTCTGCTCTTAAAAAGCATCATTAACGTTTCAGGATTGATAGAATCACATCTCACAACATAAAAGCCATTTGTGCAAAGATACCCGTCGCAATCCGGCGTTATCAGCGCACATTTTGACAACGAGCCTTCCACTGATGACAGAATAACATCACCAGCAGAAACTTTTCTTCTCGCTCTTGTTGGCAAATCAATGCCATAAATCTTATTACATTCGTTTATGTCTCCCTGTTGACCCACATCAGATAATTCAATATACGAATACTCTGTCTTATGTTCGGGATTGTAATTTTTATCTTTGATCGTACATATATCCCCAATCAATCCATATCCATTATGATATTGCTTTAATAAGTTATCATAATTATCATATTCAGACTGATAATATTCTGCATCCCATCTTCTTGTATCTCCAAAAGAAGTTTTATATGACCTTATAGAATATCCAGCAGTTTGAGGAGCAAAATTCTTTAATCCCAATGTTTCTATCAATAATTCTTCCGCTTGCTTATAAACATCAGCTGACGCATCCATGAGTTCCAATGCCTCATTTATAAACTTTTTACAGACATTTTGAAATTCATTTGAAAACAAAGGAACATCTAGCATTTTTAAGTCATCCAAGTTAAGTCCCTTTTGTATTACTCCTCTTTCTTTACGTAATAATAAATTCCTGCCATATTTTGAATTAAGATAGGTTGTTAAAAAATAAGGGCTTACAGCATTCGTTCTAATTACTGTACTTTTACAGCTAAAAATAGCTGGTATATCTTTTTTTCTGATAATACACGCATTACCAAGCGTTCCGACAACAGATACCAGTATATCCTCAATTTTTAAAGCATATTTCGACAATCTATTAAAATCCTCTTTTGTCATATATCTCGCTTCTGTATTCTTTAATATAAACGGCTTTATGTCCTGTCCTCTCACATATCTGAAATCTGGCACATCCGTATAATTGTTTGTATCATATGCAGATCCAAAAGGACCAATAAGGAAATCTGCCAAATGACACAACCTATTGTTCCTCCATTTATGTATGATTTTCTCATATGCAAGATAGTTTTTCTGATAATACTCCGCATCAATTCTACCTGAAAATTCTAATTCTGAATACATTATTTCCTGAATCTCTAACCCATCCATTAACTTCTCGTAATAAACCTCATCAAACTCCGTCACAGATGGGTCATCTAAAAAAAACTCAAATGCTCCTTTTTTGCAAATTCAATAAACGCTTCAGCAATACCATCTTCCGTCAGTCCGTCATGGTTATACAAATCATGCTTTACTATTAAGTGGTCATGCGTATCCAACTTATAAGAACCGTCCGGATTCACACGGTAAATTTTATCCCCCGAATTGTCCTTGCTCGGCTCTCTCATTGTGGCAAAGAAAATCGGATAATCGTCTTTTTTCGGGCACAGTTCATCGTCCCATTTTTGGACAAACAGAACTGATGTCTTTGTTCCAGTATGCGGCTTAAAGACATTTCCATGCAACCCAACAACTGCAAGTATCCTACACCGTTCCGCAATAAAGTCACGGATATATTTGTCCGATGCGTTGTTAAACCTGCCCTGCGGTAGCACAATCGCCATCCTACCCCCGTCTTTTAGGAAAGATAAGTTTCTTTCGATAAACAGAATGTCCCTGCCAACCTTAGACTGGTATTTCCCCTGCGCATTTTTACCAAGCTCATATTTTGAAATAATGCGGCTTTCCTTAATGTCCCCCGCAAACGGCGGATTTGCCATAAGGACATCAAACTCAAAATCCCTGTTCTGGTTTTTCGTCCTGCGCATACTCCGAAGACCTTTCCAGCCATCGTAATAAATGTCTTCCCATTCCTCATCCTTTGTAAAGTCATCCCATCTGTCATAATCCAGCGTATTCAGATGTATGACATTCGTCCTGCCATCACCAGCGATTAAATTCAGCGTCCTGCCGACACGTACCGCTTTTGTGTCAAAATCAATCGCAAAAACATGATCCCTTACATAATCTTCACATTCTGGCGGCTTTTTCTCCAGTGTAAAAAGATGGCTCTGGGGTATTCCTTTTTCTGCGAGAATGCTTTTCCATACATGAAAAATGGTATGCACTGGAAAACCGCAACTACCTGCTGCAGTGTCAATCATTTTTTCATGCCTCTTTGGATTAAGCATTTTCACACACATATCAATCACATATCTCGGTGTAAAATACTGCCCTTTCTCGCCTTTCTGTGATTTGCTCATCAAATATTCAAAAGCGTCATCCACAACATCAAGATTGGAATTGAACAACTTGACATCCTGCAAGCTGGCTACGCAGACTGCTAAATGAGATGCAGTCAATGCAATTTTTTCATCGTCATTAAACACGCCCGCCCATTTCTTCTTAGCCTTATTAAACAGCTCCTGCATACTGTTTTTCAAATCCTCGTCTGTATCCCCGTAATTGCGAAATTCCAAAGTTCTTGACTTATCCCTGCCGCTTTCCATCTCGTCATAAAGTTTTGTAAAAATCAATTTGAACACTTCTTCAAACACGTCAACGCCGGCATTGGCAAGAACCTCATCTTCCATTTCTTCAATCAAGCCTTTTAATGATTTTTTCTCACTTACCAGCTTATCTTTTGCGACCAAATCATCAATCGTCCAGCGTTCCGTCAAAATATCCTTTAATTTCTGGTTTTCTTTCGGTATATCAGGAATATCCTCAAAAAAATTTGGGTCTTTCCTATGATAGTAGGAAATTTGGTTTCCATTCGTCCATACGCCAATAATTGCCCCCGTTGCATTACAATAAGATTTAAGCTGCTCCTTGCCGTCTTTTAATTTGGGTTTTTTCAACTCTACAATTATTTCTTCAGATGTGACGTGGGTTTTATTGAAGACAACAATATCCGCACGTTTCTTTTCCCTTCCAAATGTAATGACCCTCTCAAGTTCCATTCGTTCGATAGGATAGCCATATTCATGCACTAATTTATAAATATATAACTGTCTGACAATCTCCTCCGGCGTCAGTTTCACATCTTTATTCCTGACAAGGCACTTTATATACACCTTTCCATTTTTCTCTACAATATTTTGTTCAATGGCATCTACCGCGCTGTCATCAAACTGTGTCAATTTGTAATCTGATTTTTTAATAATATTGGCTAAAATCCCACTCATTTGTCTTTCTCTCCTTCTAAATTGCATAAAAAGGTTTTATAATAAAAGAATCTCTATTTCTTTGTCTGTAAATACACCGCTTACCTTTAGCAATTTTTTTAGACACTGCTTTATTGTTTCGTTGCGAAGACAATGTTTCGCTTCATAGTCATAAATAACACCAATCATCATTTTTAACTGCCGCTCAATTTCCGTTACAGTAACTTGATTGTAAAAGTTCATTCCAACGCTGCATATACGCATGATATTTGTCGTATTTATAAACTCTTTGTAATCATGCAGGTATTCCTGCAGCGTATTCCACATAAATTCTTTATCCTTAGTTTCAATCGCTTCTCTTGCTTTTCTGCTTTTTATTTTTGATTTTTCTGCCACCTGATGTGTCATATCTACTGCTTTAATAATTGCCTTAACATAAGCTACTGCTTTTTCATCATCTGTATATTGTAAATTTTGATAATTATTTTCCATTTTGCTCCTCTTAAAAATTTTATGTTTATTTTAATTCTCTCTCAGACATTATATCATATATTTTCTTTTTTCGATATAATATTTAAACAAAACGGCATATTGTCAAAACAGAATCAACATTGTTTTCATCCAATACTTTGTTAAATACATTTCTTTACGAAAAAAGGACTGCCCTTCGCAATCCTTTTTTCATCACTTATGCTTACAAACTTCTCATAGCAATTCCTCCATCTTTTCCAAAGCAACTTGCTCGTCAGGCGTTTTTTCCTTTAACTACTTCGAACATTTGCTCCTGAAGAATTTTTCTTTCC
>DEPD01000010.1 GCA_002358575.1 Lachnospiraceae bacterium UBA3401
AGATATATTCCATGTGGTACAGGCTGGGGTTAAGGCTTTTTGCAAAGCAGCGCAGACCAAAGGACTTTCCCATGCCCGACCGGGCAGTAAAAACGCCGATCCCCCTTGTATCTTTAAGATAATCAAGCCGGTTCATCATCTCGGAGATATCCTTAAAAAGGAAGCGGTCTTTTTCACGGCACATTTGTTTATCAAAAGGATTAAACGACAGTCCATAGTAAGAACGAAACATCAGCACTCACCCCCGATCTTTGAATAATCAATAGCAGGCGGATTGTTACGCTTTATCTTGCAGTTCTCATTTTTATCCGTCGGTCGGATTGGAAAGCGTTTTCCTTCATAAAGGATAAAGTTTAGGTGTAAATTATAACAAATATTGCACACAAGTTGGTAAAGGGTATCAATTTGACGCACGTTTTTCACTACTTTTGTTGACAACTGAACAGTAACTAACTATCTTTTCACGGCGGTGGACACTTAAAAGCAGCCCGATCAGTACTGCATAGACAAGCGCAGTGCTGCCTCCACGCGTCAGAAATGGAATTGCGGCAGTCGTAACCGGAAACAATCCAACACTAATTAAAATTCCTTCAACACAATTGACAGCAAGTACCAAAAAACATGCCAGGGATACCAAAGCACCAAGCTGATTTTTCTGACGATGCACAATATTTATCGCACATAGAATAAATACTGCCAACAAAATCAAAAGCACAATGCCAACAATAAAACCAAAATAATAGATAATGGTCAATGGCAGAAATTCTCCTTCTTTAAGCCCCGGGAACAAAAGTTCTTCAAAATACGCATTATTCCCAGTTCCTACCCATTTAGAACTGTTTAGAACATCTCGAATTATTTTGTAGTAATATCCTTCTGCCTCTTGATATTTTCCTCGATTAAAAAATGCAGTAAGCCGCTGAACGCGAAAGGAATATTTATTTGACCATAATAACCAGCCCCAAAATATTGTTGGTAACGTCACTACAACTGCGATAAACGCAGTCATATATGTTTTATTCTTGCCAAACATTCCTTTTATAACTGCTGCAACAAGCAGAATTATCATACACAGAAAAAGATTGCCTGCCACCATTAAACTGCTTGACAAATACAATGCCATCACACAGGTAAATCCAATAATCCCTGCTACCAAAAACACCGTTTTAAAGCCTTTTTTGCGCAGTTGATATAAAATTCCTGCAAACACAGGCACATACAAATATACCAAAATCGACATTGCTAGTGTACGCCCATTTATCGTTTGAAAATAGTATCGCTTGCCTATTAAAAAAACAACTGTCAAAACAATTCCCGCTGCAATCCCTGTGCGCCCCAACACACTATAATCTAATAAACAGACCGCAGCAATAACACCAAAGCCTGCAAGTGTAAATAGTAACTGTCTGGAAATCACATAGGTTACACCAAACATTGGCATCATACATACAAGCCCTACAATACTTAAAAGAAATGTAATCAACATCATTTTCCAATCAATCTGTGGCCGATGGATTCGGTCCATAGAAAGTCCAATCTCCACAGGATCTCCCATTTCCTGTACTGCGCGCTCCAGTGCCTGCTCATGACTCATACCCTTTTGTTCAAATGCTTCTGTCTGATCAAGAATATGATTAGAAATCTCCTGTGCGATACCTTCCCGCGCCCTGACACAACGGATTTGTTCTGTTAATATTTTTATAAATTCCTCCATGTTATTTACCTCCTTTAATCACACCATACCTAATACATTTAAAACTGCTGTCTGGTACTCCTGCCACTCCTCCTTTTTGGACTTCAAATATTTTTTGCCACCCTTTGTAATGCTGTAGTACTTACGTATTTTTCCATTTGCTTCACTCTCATAGGAAGTTAAATAATTTTTCTCCTCAAGCGTGTGCAGAAGGGGATAAAGCGTCCCTGCCTTCAAAGTAAACACATTGTTTGACTTTGTCTCAAGCGTCTCAATCATCTCATAACCATACATGTCCCTGTCTTCCAATAAGCGTAAAATCAACATAGAAGTGCTTCCTGATATTAATGATTTGTCCATTGTAATCAATACTCCTTTCTTTTTGGAACTGTTGCAAAATAACAATACAATTCCTTTAAACAGTGAATCAGCTTTATATATAGACAATCTATATATTATGCATATTATTATATATCGATAATCTATATATGTCAATCTCTGCGCAAAAAAATACCAGACAATTCATTTCCCTTGAATCATCTGGTATATTTTACATCACAAAATATAATTTTTAAGTCCAAAAATTTTAGTAGTTCCTTAATTCACTACCAACAGATAAATCATAGTCAACACAAGTCCCACACAGAACATAAACAGTCCAAATGATAAACTGCGTTCTATAATATGAAAATTCTCAAAAAGCTCAATGCTCTTCATTGCAAATTTATGCGCATAATTTTTGGGCGTGTAGCCTTCTTTTCGCATCACTGTGTAATACAACAGCCGAACACGCTCCATACTTAGCCCGATAGTGTGCGTGATATAATTCCCCTCAGGCAGTTCATAAGGCAATGCACGGTCACGATAAATAGTCTTCCGAAGCAATACAACAATGGTATCCACAATGCTGTCCAAAATCCTTGCAGCAATCCCTAATACAAACGGCATGGCCGTATAAAGCACTGCTCTATATACATATTTTTCTAGGTTGAGCCATGCCGGAAAGAGTTCATGATATCCTTTTTCGTGGTTTTTGGAAAAGTGCCTGCCCAGCATCCAAAATCGCACAACCAGCAAATATACAATCACACCAACAACAATAGAAACCAACGCCCCAGAAAGATTTTCCATAGAATAATAGTGCATGTTCTCCTGATGGTGCTCTAACAGTGCACTTAATCCAAACTGTACCAATCCATATTCTGCGACTGGTTTTGCAACCAGATTCGGCAGAATTCCAATCAGTGGAATTGGCAGCGCACAGACGCCAATTGCCACTTTTGTCAGCACAGGCATATAATTCTTTTTCGCATCATAGGATTCCTGCACCTTTTTATCTCTGTTTTTCTCTATGAACAGCACAATAAAAAGTTTTGTCATATAGGCAACTGTCAGTCCGCCAGAGAACAAGAACAATACCTCCGAAACTTTTATCATCATTGGTGTGGCAGCCATCACTGCGCCATTCACCGCCGCAAGTGAAATCAGCTCTCCATACTTAACAATACTTTCATGCAAAAGGGTCTTGCTCACATAACCATTCAGGAGCGGAATGCCCCCCACACCTGCCGCTGCAAGCACAAATGTTACCAGCAAAAATGGTTTTCTATGCCCAAAACCGCGCACTTGATTTAAATCATAACTGCCCACATGCGTAAAAATCACACCTGCTGCCATAAACAAAATTAGCTTTACAAGCGAATGATTCAACATGTGAAGAAATGTTCCGTTTATCGCCATACCAAAAACAGTGACAATCTCTGAAACCTCCGCACTGTCCGCATATCCTGCACTGGCGAACGCTGTCAAAAGCTCTGCCAAAAGTGACTGCATTCCGACACCTGTCAAAATAAATCCAATCTGCGACATAGAAGAATAGGCAAGCGTTGTCTTGAGATTGCCACACATTACTCCGCGAATACCGCCCACAGTCATTGTAGCCACACCGACAATCAGCAAAAATGCCCCCCAGCCGCCTTGGGTTGGCAGCACATCCAGCGTCAACAGCAAAATGCCAAATATTCCTGTCTTACTCAACACCGCCGAAAGCAACGCTGTTGCAGGTGCTGGCGCCTCCGTGTACGAATCAGGAAGCCACACATGCACAGGAAAGGCGCCTGCCTTCGCGCCAAACCCCACAAACATACAGCCCGCCGCTACAAAAAGCCACCCGAGATTTGCACCGCGCTGCATCAACTCTACAGCATGTCCATACATCTCGTCGAAATAGAGTGTTCCAAGCCTTTCATACACGATAAAAAGACCCATTAAAATTGCCATACCACCCGCAATCGCAATGCCAAGATACGTTCCTGCCGCGTACAATGAACTGCGCGTCTGCCTATGTGCCACCCACAGAAAAGAAGTGAAGGACATCATTTCAAAGAAAAAAAACAGAGTAAACAAGTCCGCAGCATAAAAGATACCCATTGTTGCACCGAGCGTCAGCAGATTACAGATATCGTATCTTATGACATTCGTGTCATCTTTCATAAATGTGTATGAAAACAGCGCTGTTATAAACCAGGCAAAAGCAGTCACCACTCCAAACACACCGCGAAATCCTGTGTACATAAAATGCAGTCCAAGACCACCTACACCGGCAACTTTGCAGATACCAGAGGACATTCCCCGCAAATCAAAGTACATTAGACTCAATGCAGCGATTAGTTCAACCGCAGTGGCAAAAATCATTATGAGTGCTGCGGCTTTTTTCCCCTTTGATTTTGAACGGCATATCAGCCAGAACACCACACACATCACAAAGGGAAAGAAAACAGCCCCAAAAGTATTTCTCATTTTGCAACATCCCTCCCTAAATTTGGCCGCCTGCCACGCTTGTAAAAAAATTTACAAGCGGCGTGCTGTACACACCAATGACCACCATTGCAGCCACAAACAAAAACAGTGGAAACACCATGCGCCAGTCGGGGTCATGAATCTCACTTGGCAGCTTTTCATAGTCGAAATCATTTCCCGGAAAATATGCGCGAATCACAATACTAAGCATATAAATTGCTGTGAGCAGCGCCGAGATTAAAAGCCCTCCCACTCCTGCAATTATCAGTATATCACCACTTGCAAAGGCAGCTTTCGCAAGATGCCATTTCGACACAAAGCCACAAAGCCCTGGCACTCCCATTAGCGCAAACGAAGAGATTGTAAAAATTGCAACTATTCTTGGCATTTTTTTCGCCAATCCGTCCGTCTCATACACATAATTTACATGCGCCTGTGTGATCATTGCACCTGCACAGAAAAAGGAACAAATCTTCATGGCACCATGAAACACCATATGACACAATGCACCAACAAGACCAAGCGGCGTCATAATCAGAACGCCAAATAGTATATACGACAGATTAGAAATTGTCGAAAAAGCAAGTCTGCGCTTAATGTGTGTCTCCTTTACAGCCATGCTGCATCCATACACAATTGTAAAGATTACAATACACAAAAGAAGATGCTGTGCCCATGTTCCCCGCAAAAAATCTGTGCCAAAACTATAATATGTCAGACGCATAATTGCAAATGCACCTGATTTTACGACTGCCACTGCATGTAAAAGTGCTGTGACAGGCGTCGGTGCCACGCCCGCCTGCGGAAGCCACGCATTAAAAGGACAGACAGCGGCCTTCACGCCAAATCCCATAAACGCCAATACATATATCAACAACAACAAATCTTTCTTGTCATCTGTCTGTGATAAATTTAGTACGCCGCCATAGGTAAATGCAAGGCTATCCCCATAAACCACCAGAAAAATTAAGCCAATAAATGCAAAAGCTGCGCCGCCAAGCGAATAATAAAAATACTTGCGGCTTGCATGGACAGCCTCTCTAGTCAAGGTATGCATTACCAGCGGAACTGTCACCAGTGTAAGCAACTCGTAAAAACAGTACATTGTCAACATATTTCCTGACATAGCGATGCCAAGAGTCACACCGTAAGTCGCTGTGTAAAACATATAAAATACATTTTCGTGAACGCGCCCATTGTGTTCATGTTCCATATATGGAAAGGAATACAGAGTGGCAAGTGGCCAGAGCGTCGATACCAATCCTGCAAACACCATACTCATGCCATCTATTTTAAACGAAAAATCAAGTTTTGCCCCAGCAAAATTAATCACACGAATCAACTCTGTCGGACCATGCGATAGCAGTACATAAGTCAATAATGTATTGAAGAGCACATACATAAAAATATAACACTCTTTGTTTCGCTTGTTCTTAAACTTTATTATCTGCAACAATATACCACCCGCAAAAGGAAGCAGTATCACCGTAAGCATCAAACCAAAAATCATGATATTCTACCTCCTTCTAAAATAATCCAGCGGCAATTCCGTTTTGTATCCATTGAATCAAAGGCACAGGATATAACCCAAACACAAATGTAATTATTGCAAGTAGTGCAATTGGTATTAGCATTAACAGATGCGGCTCCTTGTAGTCATTGCGCATCACCTCATAGTCAGGTTCTTTTAAAAAAGCACGGATACTGATTGGAAGCAAATATCCCGCTGTCAAAAGCGCTGAGACTAACAGTGCGGCCGGACCAATCCAAGAAAGTCCTGTCAGATCACTCTCAAGGCACCCTGTCGCCAGATACCATTTGCTTACCACACCGCTTGTCGGCGGAATGCCAATTAATCCTAGCGACACAATTGTATAACTCCCGAAAAGAATTGGCATTTTTTTGCCAAGTCCCATATATTCATTGACTTTCGTCCGTCCTGTTACAAAAATTAACGCCCCTGCAAAGAGAAACAGCGCGCTTTTTATGACCGCATGAAATATCACATGTAATAGACTCCCTGTAAATGCAGTCAAATTTAACATGGACAATCCCAACAGTATATACGAAAGATTAGAAACTGTCGAGTAAGCAAGACGTTTTTTAAGCACTCGCTCCTTAAATGCAAGCACTGACCCCATCACAAGCGTCACTACAGCAAGAATGCCCCAGACCATCTGCACCCAAGTACCGCGCAAAAACTCTGCGCCAACGCAATAATACACGGTTCGAATCAATGCGAGGACACCACCCTTTACAATAATACCAGACAGAAATGCGGAAGCCGGTGCAGGTGCAACAGGGTGCGCTGTTGGAAGCCATGCATGAAATGGAAAACATCCCGCTTTCACGCCAAATCCCACAATCATTAAAAATACTGCAACAAGGCACATTCCAGTATTTCCTGACAGCGCAACAACTTCTGTATCTAGCCAACCACCCACTACAAACCCCATCATATGCGCTGTCTCACTGTACTGTGCAATCCCCAAAGCTCCAGAGGCAGACTCCTCAGACATCAAGGCATACTGATATAGAAAATAAATGCCAAACAATGCCATATATGCGCCACAAAAAGAGTAAAATAAATACTTTAAACCAGCCATAACAGCCTCTTTTGTGCCGGAATGAAGCACTAATGGCATAGAAGCAAGTGTCATAAACTCATAAAAAAGATAGAGTGTCACAAGATTTCCCGCAAAGCACAGCCCCATCAGCACACCAAATGTTATTAGATAAAAGCTATAATATCTCTTTTCATTCCGCTCGTGTGCCATATAGACAAATGAAAAACATCCTGCCAGCAAAAATATAAAAATGACAATTCCTGCAAAAAGTGTGCCCAGACTGTCTATTGCAAAATACACTGGAATCTTATCAACAAGGTTAAATAAGACCAGCCTGTTCCCCGCCGCGCCGCTCATTGTATAAACTGCCACAAGTGCACACACCAAAAAAGACACGCCTGTCACTTTTAAAAGATGCTGTCTGTTCTCCAATACACGCTCTGGCAAAAAAAGCAAAATAAATCCCACTAGGACGGGCAGGACAACCGAAACCAAAATCATATAATTCATTGCAATCCTCCCTTATCCAAACATCGCTAGACCATCGGTAATCCAATCTACAATTGGCTGAGAGCAACACCCAAGGACAACATTCAACAGAATCATAAACACCAATGCGGCATTGTACAATGTATGCTCTCTAATACCAATCATTGTCGCCTCCCCCGCCTGTGTTTTTTTCACCATTTTGCCCGCTGGCGTATAGATACGTATGACCGTCTTCATAAAGTAAATGGCATTGAGTACAGTGCTGATCGCCAGACAGATTAGCGTTGGAAGCATTTTTTGCAGACTGTTTTGCACCGCTGCCTCCGCAAACTGCATCTTGCTGATAAACCCTGAAAACAACGGGATTCCTACCATGGAGCAGGCACCGATTGTGAACGCTATGCCCGCCATAGGATTGCGAAAACCACTGCCTGTCAGATCAGCAAATTTCTTACTTCCCCCAGAAGCATCTGTAAGTCCAGCCCCCGCAACAAACAAAAGCGATTTTGTTGAGGCGTGTGATAAAATGTGAAAAATACTTGCCACAATCCCCATTGTTGTCCCAAGTCCAAATCCCATATAAATATATCCAATCTGAGCAACCGATGAAAAAGCAATCATACGCCGGATATCATTTTCCAAAATTGCGTTGACTGATCCCATAATCATACCGAGAAGACCAAACACAAACAAGATATTAACAATCTTTGTATTCACAATAATCTCAAAACCAACCACACGGAAAAAAATCTTGATTAACAGAAAAATATATCCTTTTGACACAAGACTTGACAAAATTGCCGCGCTCGAAACCGTCGAATATCCATATGCGTCAGGAAGCCATGTGTGAAATGGATAGAGCGCACTTTTGATGGCAAGACCAACCACCACCATGCCAATAGAAGCAATGAGTGGAATATTATAAGTTCCCTGTGCATAGACATACGCAATGCTCTCTTTCATATTGCTCATTAGCAGATGCCCTGTGATATCATACAGAACGCAAAGCCCCATCAAAAGCAGACCTGAACCGAGAGAAGCCATAATCATGTAGCGTGTCGCCGCCTCAATCGTCCGCCCACTCTGTGTAATCATAATTAGGCCGCACGCACTGATTGTATTGATTTCCACAAAGACATACGCTGTAAAGAGGTCATTTGTGTAGATTAGTGCAAGCAAAGAACTCAAAAGCAAATTGACCATAATATAATAGAGATTAATTTTAGTATCCTCAACCTCCTGATTGAGATGTTCCTGCCCGCCTATGAGAGAGAGCAGCATAATCATACAGAAAAAGAGTGCCATTCCAGCCTCAAGCACTCCTGCCCGAATCTCATTTCCCCAAGGCGCAGGAAAATGTCCCATCATAAAGGTATAGGGTTTTTGCATCTCCAACATATATATAAACAATACTGCTGACATCACAGTAATCACAACCAAAATAAGCGTGTTCCACAGACGGGCTACCCGCTTACTCATTATTGATGTCAAGACACCGGAACCAAGTGACAGTAGAATGCTAAAAAACGGGAAATTCTGTATAAAGTCCATCACTGGTCCTCCTTCTTAAGTATGGTTGAGATCTCATCCATATCCAGCGTATGATATCTTCTATAAAGCCGGATTGTAAGCGAGAGCATCAGTGCTGTCACTGATACAGACACAACAATACCTGTTAGCACAAGACCGCTTGGAACGGGATTAATATACATTTCCGCACTGGTGTTCCCATTGACAACTATCGGTGCCACTCTTCCAGCAATATACCCTTTTTCTGCAAGAAAAAGGTAGGTCGCTGTGTCCATTATATTCAGACCAATTATTTTCTTAATCAGGTTTTTCTGTAGGAGAAGATTGGAAAATCCAATGCCAAACAAAATCATGGCAACTGCTTCCCCATAATTTGCAAACAGATTTCCCCCCATTTTTAAAACCCTCCTTTGCGAAACATGGCATAGAATGCATACATTGTACAGGCAACCACCAAGCCAACACAGATATTGAGTGGCAAAATCAAACCAGAACTTAAAATTGCTCCCGGTGTTCCCAGCGGAATCCCCGTTTCAAGATGATGCGCTCCACAATAAAAGGAATACGTTTTTGCAAGGCAGTAAAACAACAGTGCCACAAAACAAATCCATTTATACGTCTTCTGTGTAAAAAAGCGCTCAATCTTTTTAAAACCAAAAGCATTGACATATAAAATCAATCCCGATCCAATAATTGCACCGCCGGAAAAGCCTCCACCTGGTGACAAATGCCCATTTAAAATCACATAGATACCAAAGATAATAATCATTGGAACAAGAAAAAAAGCAACTTTCTGCAAAATAATATCGTTTTTCGGCTCATAGAGACGGTCGTTCGCCTCCTCTTCCTCCTTCTTTGACCGGTTGTCAACCCGCAGTAGAATCAGCACTGTGCATGTCGCAATAAACAGCACGTTGGACTCGCCAAGCGTATCAAAAGCACGATAATCCAAAATCATGCCTGTGACAATATTGACCGCCCCTGTATCTTTCATGGCATCTTCAATATACTTGGTGGCAACCTCATTGTTGTCTGGATTTGCTGCATTTCCCACAGGAGGCAAATAGGATACCATATACAGTAAGATTGCAATCAACATAAACACAAACAGTACCGAGACAACCCGATAAAATTTAGAAAAAATCTGAAGCTTCCGATTGTGTTCAATATCATAAATCTTTCTTCTTAAAATTGCCTCGTCGTGGACGCGGTGTTTCATGGTATTGATATCCTCCGCAAAGGGTGTTTGCGGCTTTAATTCCACAGTGCCAACATAAGGGTCTTTTTCACCGCGATACCAGCGCTTGATTTTAAATGCTGTTGTCTTGCGGTATTCTTCCTCAGATAATAGACGGCTCATTTTGTTCCCCCCTTCTTATCTATAACATCTTCTTTGTCCTTATCAATCGCCACAATCGCATGGATTTTTTTGAGTGTGACAAAAAACAAAATACTTGTAATCCCCGCTCCAACTGCTGCTTCTGTAATTGCAAGGTCTGGCGATTCCAACAAAATCCATATAATAGACATAATTAAACTGTAGGACATAAAAATTATAATTGAATTGAGCAGATTTCTGGAAAAGCTCACTGAAATTGCACACACAATCAGAAATAGAAACAATACAATCTGAAATACCTGCATACCTTTATTCCCTCCTGTTCTACTTTTCTTCTGAAAGCGCCTCCACATCACATTCTTTAATAAGTTCTTCGTTTGTCGCCACCTCAAAACGCGCGAGCATATGAGACGATACAGGAGAGGCAAACCACAAAAAAATTACTACCAAAATCATTTTGAGTGCTATAAAATTTAAACCACACAGAACAATAAGGCCTCCCATACTCAGCGCAATGCCAAGAGTATCCCCCAGTGCCGCCGCATGCATTCTATTTAAGACATAACCAAAACGAAACACTCCAAACAATTCAATTCCAAATACCACAATGCCACACAACAGCAGAGTGATTCCCACAAAAAATCTAATCCAAAGTAGTGCTGTCATGTTTTTCCGCCTCCTTCTTTTTGCGCTCAGCATACACACCCATATATACTTTTGACAAAAGAGTTACCGCCAAAAATGAAATCATAGCGTAGATAATGCAGATATCCACAAGATATCCCTCGTTCATTTTTACTGCAAGAATGGCAATAATCACCATTGTAAGTGTTCCCATCATATTAATTGCCACAATGCGATCCGCAATGCGCGGTCCCTTGATTGCCCTTATTAGACACAGAAACACCATCAGCGCCAATATAACTGGGAAAACAGTCATAACAATCTCAAACGCTGTTTCCAACGCAACATTTCCACTGTTCATAGGTTCCTATCCTTTCCAATCGAATATGGCCAAGTCATGCCTCAATTTTTTCTAAAAGTCGCACAAAGACAGAAGATTCTATCCCTTCCGCCAATGTCTTGTCCAGACAGTGCACAATAAACTTGTCCCCATCCACCGCAACCGTGATCGTCCCGGGTGTTAGTGTAATTGAATTTGCAAGCAAAAATCGCGCTGTATCTGTCTTAAAGGATATCTCAAACACAATAACTGCTGGCTCCACCACTCTGCCTGCAGAACAGATTAGTTTTATTGTCGCAAAATTTGCCTTCACAATCTCCTTTAAAAGATAATACAGATACTGTATCAGATAACCACCTTTTTTCAGATAGGCAAGCTCCCGCTGAAAACTATACTCCATAAACCGGCAGATAAACCAGTACAGCGCCGCTGAAATCACCAATCCAAACAGCACAATCTCCAAAGTAATCTGTCCGTTAAATACAATCCACAGCAGAAAAAACAAGACAAACATTTCTTCGCCTCCTTTTATCGATAAATAATACACTTATAAATAGGATTGCCCATTACTGAAAATTTTTCCTCATACTCCGTCATAATATTTCCGGCGGACATTGTTTCGTCATGATGCAAGTCTCTTGTCATCGCCGCAATCTTCCAGCCCGCAACATCGACCTCCGCAAGTGCAAACTCAAACAGATCCAGATTGTCTGTCTTAAACGCAATTTGCCCATCTGGAGCCAAAATCTCATGATAGCGCGCAAGAAACTGCCGTGATGGCAAACGCCTTTTTGCATGTCTGTCCTTCGGCCAAGGATCTGAAAAATTTAAGTAAATCTGCGCAATCTCACCGCGTCCAAACACCGCACAGAGTTCTTCTGCCTCCATGCGAATAAACCGTAAATTTGGAAGCTCTTGCACCTCCATCTTCTGAATTGCACGCAGTAATACAGTAGAGTATTTCTCAATCCCAATAAAATTTATATCCGGGTTTAAAGCAGCAAGCGCCATTAGAAAGCGTCCTTTTCCCATTCCAATCTCAATGTGTATCGGATTTTGATTTCCAAATAGTACGCTCCATTTTCCCTTTTGTGCAGCGGGGTCCTGCACCACAAAGCGGCTTTCCGCGATCACTTCCCGCGAACCAGTTACATTTCTCAATCTCACCTGTATAATTCCCTTCTATTTTTTATCAGTATATTCGATACCATTGTACACCTATTATTTATATTTGTCACATATAAATTTCACCAAATTTTTATAAAATTCAAATTTTTTGCACAATTGTATACAATTTCTCTGCACGAATCTGCGCAATCGAGCAGGAAAGATTTTTCTTCCCCTACGTGCCGATCCCCATCAGCTTTGTTAACACACTTCCTTTGGGTGCCCATGTGCGTAAAAAGGAAAAGAGCTGTCAAAGACAGCCCTAAAACACGGTCAACCACACTACCGCCACCGATATCATAATCTGTATAATTGCAAACTTAAATACTGTCTGAGCGTTGGACCACCCCATATTTTTACGCACATGATCGTGAAGCGGCGTGCGTGTCTTGGTGAGTATTTTTATCTTCAGGAAACGCAAAAGCGATACCTTCACAAGCCCTATCCCGCCGTCCACCATCAGCACAAAAGCCACAAGAAAATATAAAAATGGCCTTCCTGTCTTCATAATGGATACCGCAATAAAAAGCCCCATCGCGCGCGACCCAGCATCTCCCATCAAGAGACGGCTCGGTGTTGCATTAAACCATAGATAGCCCAGAATGCAGGCAATAAATAGCAAAATAGTATAAGAAAATTGTGGTGCTGCTCCTGTTCTATTCATAATCATATAAATCGTAAACAATGTGATACTGGTCAGTGTACCAGACAGACCATCCACACCATCCGCACAGTTTGTCACATTGATAGAACCCCATACCAAAATTACTGCAAGCACTCCATATACTACAGGCGGAAATTCAATAACCTGCCCCGTCAGTGCAATCGTAACATCACTTCCATTAAAATTTACCACAGTAATCGCAGTCATAATTGCAATCAAAAGATCCAAAAGCCCTTTGCGCAATTCTCCCCAAGACACTTTTGAACAGTCGTCAAGATATCCTGTCATCATTGCAGAAACCGTCAAAATCAAGTAGATTATCATCTCTCTATCTGCATTTCCAAATACAAGCGCAGCCAGCACAAACACAAGGATAAAGACAAATCCTGCACCGCGCGGTTTGCCCGCAGAAAGACCACCATCATGGGCAAATTCCCGCCCATGATCTCTTGGAAGTTTATTCATTCCAACCGCCAGCAGAAAGCTGGTCAACAGATATGCGAAGGCTACACCCACAAAACCCAGAATTGCATAATCTGATACATTCAGAAAATTATTTATCATTTTTCCAATCTCCTTTTTCTGCACTGCTACTTTGTCAAACAGTGCGCAATGCTGTACTAGCCATTTACACTGCTTGGTGTCGCTTCAAATGTTACAGTCCAACCATGCCATTCATAAGTTGACAGAATGTACATTTTCACCAATGATATTAGGTCTTTGCTGGCGACTTATTTTATGATGGGCGCCCGACCTATAGAATTAATTGTACAAATTGTCCTTAGTGAGCAAGCTCCCACATACAATTTGCACAATCAATTCTACATGGCTGAACTGTTACCTTCAAATTGACTATTGTATAGCTTCGCATAAAATCCGCCTTCCTTATTTAAAAGAGTTTCATGATTTCCCTGTTCAATAATATTTCCATCTTTCATGACAAGAATAATATCCGCCTCTCGAATCGTAGAAAGCCTGTGTGCCACAATAAAACTTGTTCTTCCCTTCATCATCGTGTTGAATGCCTGTGAAATTTTTATTTCAGTGCGCGTATCAATGGAGGAAGTCGCCTCATCAAGAATTAACATTGGCGGAAGACAAAGCATTACGCGGGTAATACACAGAAGCTGTTTTTGTCCCTGTGAGAGACTGCCGCCATCCTCCGTAATCACTGTGTCATATCCCATTGGCAATCGTTTGATAAAACTGTGCGCATGTGCCGCTTTCGCCGCTGTAATCACCTCGTCGTCGGTGGCATTTGGTTTTCCCATCACAATATTTTCTCGTATTGTGCCTGCGTGAAGCCAGGTTTCCTGCAAAACCATTCCAAAACTCTCCCGCAGACTTTTTCTTGTCATATCTCTAATGTCAATACCATCAATTCGAATACTTCCACTATTAACATCATAGAACCGCATTAGCAGATTTATGACAGTTGTTTTTCCGCATCCAGTCGGTCCTACAATCGCCACACGTTGACCAGGCTTCACTTCAAGATTAAAATTCTGTATTAACTTTTGATCAGGATTGTACGAAAAATGGACGTTCTGCATCACAATATTGCCCTTCGGTGCCTGTAGAACCGCCGCATTGTCCGGCTCTGGTATTTGTGGCTCCTCCTCAATAAACTCAAATACCCTGCCTGCACACGCCAATGCAGTCTGCAACTCTGTCACCACGCCAGATATCTCATTAAATGGCTTTGTATACTGGTTGGCATAGCTTAAGAAACTTGTGAGTTGTCCCACACTAATATATCCTCTTATCGCCAGAAATGCACCGAGAATTCCCACACCTGCATAGACAAGGCTATTGACAAAACGAGTGCATGGATTGGTCAGTGAGGAAAAAAAGATTGCCTTGACACTCGCTTTTTGCAGGCGGTTATTAATCTCAGTAAACTGTTCCATCACCTGCGGCTCATGTCCAAACGCTTTTACCACCTTCTCATTGCCAATCATTTCGTCTATCAATGCGGTCTGCTCACCGCGCGTCTCCGACTGAAGTTTCGACATACTAAATGTCCTTTTTGCAATAAATCCCGCGATAAAGAAGGAAAGCGGAGTCAAAATCACCACGACAATCGTTGTTGACACATTGATGGAAAACATAAAAACCAAGGTTCCTATAATTGTAACCACACCTGTAAAAAGCTGTGTAAATCCCATCAACAGACCATCAGAAAACTGATCTACATCTGCGATCACACGACTCACAATGTCGCCGTGAGAATGTCCATCAATGTACTTCAGTGGTAATATTTGCAATCTTTTAAATGCCTCATCACGCACGTCACGGACAACTTGATAGGCTATTTTATTGTTACAGGTATTCATAACCCACTGCACCACTGCTGTCAATACAATAATAACTGTCATCTTCTTTAGTATACCCCAAATTCCATCAAAATCCACTGCGCCAGGACCAAGAATGCAATCGACTGCCTGTCCTGTTAAAATTGGTATATACAAAGTAAGTATTACCGAAACCGCCGCAAGCACAATGGAAAAAAATAAGAAAATCTTGTATTTTCCAATATGACTTAATACTTTTTTTAAAATATCCTTATTCGATGCAAAATTTTTCATCTTAATCCCCCTCCGCAGCTTTTGTTTTTTTATCTGGAAATTGAGAATAATAGATTTCCTGATAGATCATATTGTCCGCAAGCAACTGTTCATGTGTACCAATTCCTGCCACTGCACCATCATCCAGCACAACAATTTTATCCGCATACTGTATTGATGCTGCGCGTTGTGATACAATAATGACAGTCATATTCTTCTCCATCTCCTTAATTGCAGCGCGGAGTTTTGCATCCGTGGCAAAATCAAGTGCAGAAGCACTGTCGTCGAGAATTAATATCTCTGGTTTTCTCACAATAGCACGCGCGATTGTAAGACGCTGTTTCTGACCGCCAGAAAGGTTTTTGCCCCCCTGCGCGATCATAAAATCAAGTCTGCCGTCCTTGGTATCAACAAACTCTTTCGCCTGCGAAATATGCAGTGCATCCTCAATATCCTGCTCAGAGGCATTTTCATTTCCCCACAAAAGATTCTCTCGAATTGTTCCCTTGAACAAAACTGCCTTCTGCGGAACAACACCGATTTTTTCTCGTAACGCAGAAATCTCATAGTCTTTGACTGGAATCCCATCTACAATCACACGCCCTTTCGTGGCGTCATAAAAGCGCGGAATTAGATTCACTACAGAGGTCTTACCAGAACCAGTACCACCAATAATACCTATTGTGTCTCCTTTTTTCACAACAAAATCAATATCTGTCAAGGATTCATCACCGCCACCACTATAAGTGAGGCTTACATGCTCAAAAATAACCGCCGCATTCTCTCCACTTACGACATCTTTATCCAATGTACCATTTTCCATGCTGGATGTAATCCCAAAGATACCTTCGACGCGCTTTGCGCAGGCGAGGGCCTTTGTGAGCTGTATAATAAGATTTGCCATCTTGACAAGCTCCACCAAAATTTGTGACATATAGTTTACCAACGCAACGACTTCGCCTTGTGTGATAATACTATTGTCCACGCGGATAGCTCCAGTCCATAGAAGCACCACAAGCGCAATATTAATAATAATATAAGTCACTGGATTCATGGACGCAGAAATCTTACCGACAAAAACTTGTGTATTTAGTAGCAGCGCATTCTCCTGTTCAAAATCTGCTGTCTCCGACTCCTCGTTACAAAATGCACGGATAACACGGGCACCGGCAAGATTTTCACGCGTTCTGCCAAGAATTTTATCAAGCGCCGCCTGTACTTTTTTATATAATGGCATACTGACAAGCATAATTCCGAACACAACAATCGCAAGCAGCGGAATTGTCACCACAAAAATAAGTGCTGCTTGTACATCCACAGTAAATGCCATCACCATTGCGCCAAATACAATAAACGGTGAACGCAATAACAGACGCAACGTCAAATTGACACCATTCTGAATCTGATTTACATCGCTTGTCATACGTGTAATTAATGTGCTGGTTCCAATGGTGTCAAGTTCCGTGTAGGATAACCCTTGTATATGTGCAAACAAAGCACTCCGCAGTTTTGTGGCAAATCCAACTGCCGCCTTCGCGCTGAAATACTGCGCTGTGACGGAACTGGCAAGACCGACCGCTGCCAATAATACCAGCACTGCTCCCATCTGAAAAATATACGATGTATCACTGTTGGCAATGCCATTGTCAATAATTGCCGCCATGACAAGCGGCACCATCAATTCAAAAGAAGCCTCCAGCATTTTAAATAAAGGCGCCAGAATGCTTTCCTTTTTGTAGTCTTTTATGTACTTTAATAAGCTTTTCATAAAAGTTTTCCCCCTTCTATTGTGAACTCCCCATTGTCTAAAGCCAATGGGCTTCCTGCTT
>DEPD01000011.1:0-24052 GCA_002358575.1 Lachnospiraceae bacterium UBA3401
ACTTATATATTAGGAGGAGGCAGTATGATGGGAACATTGATCACAGGAGCGATTTTACTGGTGGCAGTCGGGTTGGCTCTGCGCAGTGTGATACGAAGCAAAAAGAGTGGAAAATCGCTGCAGTGCGGAGGCGACTGCAATAGGTGTAAAGGCTGTCATTGATAATGCATTTGTTTGTAAAAATAGAAAGACATTGCGGTTGCGATAGTCCAACCAATTGGCCATGCACACCAGATTCCAATAGCCCCAAACCAATTTGAGAAAAGGAAGGCGAGTACAACGCGGAGAATTAAATCGGTAAAGGTTGCTGCCATAAAAGGTTTCATGGCGCCAGCACCACGAAGCACACCATCTGCCACCAGCTTTGCTGACACGACAAAATAAAAAGGAGACAAAATCCACAGGAACTGTTTCCCTGTAAGCAAAGCTTCCGATGAGGAGGAATCCATAAACAGCAAAAGTAAATATTTTCCCAAGCAAGTGTATAGAATTACTATGGGAATACAGATGAACCAGACCAGTTTTAGTCCGGCATGCAGACCATTCTTTACTCTTGCGGGAAATCCGGCGCCAATATTTTGTGCCGTGAAGTTTGATACACCATTTCCAAGTGTGGTGAAGGAAGTGATCACCAGATTATTGAGCTTGACAGCGGCAGAGTATCCGGCGGTGACACTGATGCCAAAGCTGTTAATAACACTCTGGATAAAGATATTTCCAACCGAGATAAAAGATTGCTGTAAGATACTTGGTATCGCAATCACAGCAAGTTTTTTGAGCAGTGCTGAAGAGAACAGCGCTGCTTTTTTTGCTATTTTAATTTGAGATAACCGCTTGAGAATTAATATAAGTGACAAAATACAACTGATTCCTTGGCATAAAAATGTTGCCCATGCGATGCCTGCAATTCCCATGTGAAACCATTTTACAAACAGAATGTCAACTGCGATGTTTGATATCGACGAGAAAGCAAGAAAATAGAATGGCGTTTTGGAATCTCCGAGAGCGGAGAAAATTCCAGTGGCAATGTTGTAGAAGAAAAGGAATGGAAGACCGAGTATGTAAATATCCATATAGAGGGCGGAATCTGACAGGATTTCGGGCTGTGTCCTCATCTGTGCCAACAGCGTATCACAGAACAGAAATCCGAGAAGCATTAATATTGCGCAAAGGATTGTGCTGGAAATCAGAGTTGTGTAAACAGCAGTTTTCATTTTGGCGTAATCTTTGGCGCCAAAAAATTGCGATACAATGACAGAACAGCCAATATTACAGCCAAAGGCAAATGCGATAAAGACAAGAGTGACATTATAGCTATTGCCGATTGCTGCCAGCGCATTTTCTCCAATAAATTTGCCAGCAACAAGACTGTCTGCAATGTTGTAGAGCTGCTGGAAAATAATACTGCCAAACATGGGAAGACAGAATCTCCAGAGAACGGTTTGTGGGTTTCCTTGGGTAAGATCTTTATTCATGATAATACAATCCTTTCTTTATAAATTTGCGTATTTACATAAACAGCAAATTTTATTATAATAAGGAAATAACAAGATGAAAAGTATTTATGAAAATTTAATGTTTTGTTTGTTGAATGTTCGGTGATATTTCAGTAAATTGAAAGCGTTATGTTGTTATAGTAAACAACAAAAGTAGTTGCTTTTCCTATAATATTATTCTGGAGGTATTACATAATGAAGATAAGACATGCACAGGAAAAAGACATGGAACAAATTAACGATTTACTTTGCCAAGTACTTACAATCCATTACACTGGCAGGCCCGATTTGTTCAAGAAAGACACCAAAAAATATACAGATGCGGAGCTTTTGGAATTGATTTGTGATGATACAAGGCCAATTTTTGTGGGGGTGGACGAGCAAGAACAAGTGGTTGGCTATGCGTTCTGTGCCCTTCAACAGCATATAGACGACAATATTCTGACAGACATTAAGACCTTATATATTGACGATTTATGTGTGGATAGTATCAAGAGGGGACAGCACATAGGGAAAAAGTTATATGAATATGTGTTGCAGTATGCAAAGGAGCAGGGTTGTTATAATGTCACATTAAATGTCTGGGCATGTAATGAGAGCGCCAGATGTTTCTATGAGCACTGTGGTCTTGTGCCACAGAAAATTGGAATGGAAAAAATTTTATAAAAAGAGGAATTATGATGATAAAAAATACCAAAAAGTTTTTACTGATAAGTTTTTCGACTCTGATTTCTGTATGTGTTATAATGCTTACAGTTACGTCTATGTATGTGTCAGGTAAGAGCGATGGGGCAATCAATGAGATTGGTATGATTTATATGTCCGCAGTCGCAAAACAGATGCAGGAAAAATTTGATGTGGTGGTCGATTCACAGATATTGGAGATGGAAGGGATTGTGGAGAGGCACCCACCAGAGACAATGGAATATGGTCCGGCAATGATAGAACAGCTTGTGCTTAGTGCGCAGGTACGAGATTTCTTGTATCTAGGACTTTACACAAAAGAAGGGGATTGCGAGGTAATCTATGGCAAAGAGGTGGAGTATGAGAGCGAGGAAGTGTTTCATAAGGTTTTGCAGGATAGCAGTTTAAGAATATTTTCAGGATTTAGCACTGAGGGAGAGCGCGTGATGTGTCTGTTGATTAACGTTGCTTATCCTATGAAAGACGGCAAGACAAGCTCCGCTATGGTGGCTGCAATGCCAATGAAATATTTGGAAAATGTACTTGCGTTAGACGGGGAGAACTCTCTGATGTATTCCTATATTATTCGGAGAGATGGCACTTTTGTGATTCGGGCGAGAGAAGAGTCTTTATTTGAAAATATAAGTGAGACTTTTTGCGCATATAATGGAAAAGAAGCTGTAGAGTACGCCGGTGAACTGTGGGAGGCAATTGACAAAAATATAGATTATGCCACAATTGCCTGCGTGAATCAGGAGAAACGATATCTGCTGTGCACAGACTTGCCCAATTCGGAGTGGTATTTAATCTCGCTGATGCCATTTGGTATACTAGACAGAATCTTAAAAGATTTGAGTATTAATCGCCAGACTGCGATACTGATGATGTGTTTTGTGATTCTAGGCGGCATTGTGATTATTTTTATTTTGTATTATAGATTGTCGAAGCAACAGTTACTGGAATTGGAGAATGCAAGGCGGGAGGCTGTCAAAGCAAACAAGGCAAAGAGTGAGTTTCTTTCCAGCATGAGTCATGATATTCGCACGCCAATGAATGGAATTGTGGGAATGACTGCGATTGCAATGGCAAATATTGACAATCCAGAGCGTGTCAAAGACTGTCTTGGAAAGATTACGCTGTCTAGCAGGCATCTGCTAGGATTAATCAATGATGTTCTGGATATGTCAAAGATTGAGAGCGGAAAGCTGACGCTCAATATGAACCAAATATCACTGCGAGAGACAATGGACAGTATCGTGAATATTGTGCAACCACAGGTGAAAGAACGACAGCAGCATTTTGATATTTTTATTCAGGAAATTATAACGGAGGAAGTGCACTGTGATAGTGTACGACTAAATCAGATTTTAATTAATTTGCTGTCAAATGCGCTGAAATTTACGCCGGAAGGCGGTAGAATCAACATTTACTTACAACAGGAGCCTTCCCCTGCTGGGGATTCTTATGTGCGGTGCCATTTTCGGGTGAAGGACAATGGTATTGGAATGACAGAGGAATTTCAAAGTAAGATTTTTGATACTTTTACTAGAGAAGAGAAAGCACAGATTGATAAGATTGAGGGAACAGGACTTGGAATGGCGATCACAAAGGCGATTGTGGAAGCTATGAAGGGCAGTATTGAGGTGCAGAGTGAACCCGGAAAAGGAACAGAATTTCATATTACTCTTGATTTGGAAAAAGCCGACACCAAAGAGGAGGATATGAAACTTCCGCCTTGGAGAATGTTAGTGGTAGATAACAATGAGGAGCTCTGTGAAAGTGCAGTCTGTTCATTAAAAGAGATTGGAATTGATGCGCAGTGGGTCGCAAACGGCAAGACTGCTGTTGAGATGGCAAAAAAATACCATGAGGAACAAAATCCTTTTGAGATAGTACTTTTGGATTGGAAGATGCCGGATATGGACGGGCTGCATACGGCGCGTGAAATGCGAAAGCATTTGGGAGAGGAAGTGCCGATTTTAATTATTTCTGCATACGATTGGAGCGAGATAGAGGAGGAGGCTGCAGAGGCTGGCGTTCAGGGATTTATTGCAAAGCCATTGTTCAAATCGAATCTATTTCTCGGATTGAAACGCTATATGCTAGACGAATCCGAAAAAGAAGAGAAAGAAGAATCGGATTTCCACAATAGTTTTGCTGGAAAGAAAATTTTGCTGGCAGAGGACAATGATTTAAACTGGGAAATTGCAGAAGATCTTTTATCTGAGGCAGGATTTGAATTGGAGCGAGCGGAGAATGGAAAAATCTGTGTGGAAAAATTTGAACAATCTGTGCAGGGATATTATGATGTTGTACTGATGGATATCCGCATGCCTATTATGAATGGGTATGATGCAGCGCGGGCGATTCGTACCTCAGGGCGTCCAGATGCGAAGCTGCCGATTATCGCAATGACGGCAGATGCCTTTTCTGATGATATTCAGCGGTGTCTTGACTGTGGTATGAACGAGCATGTGGCAAAGCCAATTGATGTGAACAGGTTAACACAGCTTCTGAAAAAATATTTATAGATAATACGCGCGCCGATGCAGAGGCAATAAGTTATTACATGGCGCATCGGCGGCGCGAAAGTAGGGAAGATAAAGATTCCCCTACTCGTTCTCCGACTTGTCACCCTCGATCAAATAGTCACAGGAGACGCCGAATATATGCGCTAGAGCACGAATTTCAATGTCTGTGACATAGCGTTTATTTGTCTCTATGCGGGTAATTACATTTTTGTCCATGTCATACCCGGCAAGTTGGAGTTTGTTGGATAAGTCTCGCTGCGAGAGGTAATGCTTTTTTCTCAGTGCAATAAGGCGTTTACTGATCAGATTTTTTTCGCCGGAGCTGGTTTTGGGCTTTGGCATAACGAAAACCTTCTTTCCATAATGTTACGTATCACTTTTACAACCTGATATTTATGATTTTAAGGGATAAATTGGAAAAATAGGGTTGTAAAAACGGGACAAATGAGGAATTATAGAGGAAGTGGAGGAGAGACTGTCATGAAAATAGCGCAATTAAAAAATATTGTCGTTCCATTGTTAGATTGGTATCACAGTAGCAGCAGAAAGCTTCCTTGGAGGGATAGTAAAGACCCATATCGAATATGGGTATCAGAAATAATGTTGCAACAGACAAGAGTTGAAGCTGTAATTGCATATTATAAGCGCTTTATGGAACGATTTCCCACGGTGGAATCGCTTGCGGCGTGTGATGACGAAGAACTTTTTAAACTGTGGGAAGGATTGGGATATTACACGCGCGCGCGCAATCTTAAAAAGGCGGCACAGCTAATCTGTACGCAGTTTGCAGGCCAGTTTCCGAGTCAGTTTGATCAGATTCTTGCGCTGCCAGGAATTGGCGCATACACGGCAGGAGCGATTGCATCGATAGCTTTTGAGCAGGCAAAGGCGGCTGTGGATGGAAATGTACTGCGTGTGATTACTAGATTGACACAGGAAAAGCATGACATAACAGATGCAAAGTTTCGAGAAACGATTACAAAGGCATTGGAGGATAGTTACCCTCAAACACAAAGAGGAGACTTTACGCAGAGCTTGATGGAGCTTGGAGCAGTAGTTTGTGTGCCAAACGGCGCGCCGCAATGTAACAGTTGTCCGCTAAATCAATTTTGCGATGCTTACAGCAATGGAACGCAGCTTTTATATCCGGTGAAGAAAAAGAAAGCTGCTCGCAAAGTGGAACAAAAGACCGTTTTTATACTTTATTTCAACGGCAAGATGGCCCTTCGCAAACGGGAGAACAAAGGTGTCTTGTCTGGAATGTGGGAGCTGCCAAATCAGGAGGGAATGTTGATAAGGCAGCAGGTTTATGAATGGCTTGCGGAAAAAGGGCTTGTGGTGGATACGATAAGAGAGTCGCCCAATAAAAAGAAACAGTTAAAACATATTTTCACACATATAGAATGGCATATGACTTACTGGGTAATTTCCTGTAGTACGGCTGGAACAGACCAAAACCTTGTGTGGGTCACAAACGAGCAATTAGAACAGGAAATTGCACTTCCAACTGCCTTTAAAAAAGTGTATCAGGCAGCAGCCCAAGATTTCTCTTGACAGAGTATAGAGTTATAGAAAATTGGTTACGCTATACTCTGTATCCATATAGAGAAGGAGGATTTTGTTATGTCATTAATTAATCGTGAAATTGTGGATTTCAAAGTGCAATCATTTGTAAATAATGAGTTTAAGGAGGTAACAAAGAAAGACGTTCTTGGAAAGTGGAGCGTATTTTTTTTCTATCCAGCAGACTTTACATTTGTATGTCCTACGGAGCTTGAGGATTTAGCCAATAAATATGAGGATTTTAAAAAAATTGGTTGTGAGATTTACAGCGTTTCCTGCGATACACATTTTGTGCATAAGGCATGGCATGATGTGTCAAAGACCATTCAGAAGATACAATATCCAATGCTTGCGGACCCCACAGCCGTCCTTGCAAGAGGTTTTGAAGTTTTGATTGAGGAGGATGGACTTGCAGAGCGTGGAAGCTTTATTGTTAATCCACAAGGTAAAATTGTGGCGTATGAGGTCATTGCAGGAAATGTTGGACGAAATGCAGAAGAGCTGTTTCGGCGGGTGCAGGCATCACAGTTTGTAGCGGAACATGGTGATCAAGTATGTCCGGCAAAATGGCAACCAGGTGGAGAAACTTTGAAGCCAAGTCTTGACTTGGTGGGGCTATTGTAGGTGAGCCAATGGAAGTACACGACAGATTGTATGATGTTATTATAGTAGGAGCAGGACCGGCAGGATTGTCGGCAGCAATCTATGCCGCAAGAGCAAAATACCATGTGCTTGTACTCGAGAAAAATGGGATAGGCGGACAGATTACTATCACCTCGGAGATTGTCAATTATCCTGGTGTGGAAATGGCAGGTGGAAAAGAATTGACAGAGCATATGCGCATGCAAGCAGAGCGATTTGGCGCAACTTTTGTGGTGGCGGAAGTGTTGGATATGGAGCTTGAACAAGAGGTCAAGCTCCTTCATACCACAAAAGGAGATTATGAGGCGCTAGGCGTTATTCTTGCACCTGGCGCAAATCCTAGAAAGATTGGATTTCAGGGTGAGAAGGAATTTCAGGGAAGAGGTGTGGCGTACTGCGCAACGTGTGACGGAGAGTTCTTTACTGGAAAGGACGTGTTTGTTATAGGCGGCGGTTTTGCAGCAGTGGAGGAAGGTATGTTTCTTACAAAATATGCCAGAAAAGTCACATTGATTGTACGCGAGCCAGATTATACTTGTGCAAAGACTGTTTCGGATAAGTTAAAGGATTTTTCAAACATTGAGACAATATTTCACACAGAACTTAAGGAAGCCGGTGGAGAACATGCGCTGTCTTATGCAGTATTTTTAAATAATGAAGATGGAAGCCAGTGGAGGTATGACGCACCGCAGGGAGATACTTTTGGAATTTTTGTGTTTGCAGGATATGTGCCAAATACCAAGTGGATTGCGGACTGTGTGGAGCGAAATGAACAGGGCTATTTGATTACCGATATGGACAGACAAACCAATATTGCAGGCGTTTTTGCAGCCGGCGATGTGTGTGTCAAAAATCTTAGACAGGTTGTGACAGCAGTATCAGATGGAGCAATTGCGGCGACTTCATTGGAGCGTGTTGTATCGGAGCTTCATGCAAAACTTGGCATTCCAGATTTGTATCAGGCGCCAGAACAAAGTAAAACCCTAGAGAAACAAGATGAACAGACGTATTTTACAAAGGGTGAGGGATTTATCAGTAGTGAGATACGACAGCAACTCACAGGGATTTTTGCAAAGTTTTCTTCGCATGTTACAGTGCGTGCATGGCTTGATGAAAGTGCTTTTTCCGGCGAGATAAAAGGCTTTTTAAATGAGCTTGTCAGCATTACCGATAAGGTGGTATGGACAGAGCAGATGCCAGAGGACGCTGTAAAGCCAGAGTATTTGCCAGCGATGGAAGTGCTTGACAGCACAGGCAAAAGCAGTGGTATTTATTTTCATGGGGTGCCAGGAGGGCACGAGTTCAATTCTTTTATCATTGCACTGTACAATGTGGCGGGACCTGGACAGGAATTGGACCATCAAACACAAAAGAAAATTGCAGCGCTTTCAGAAAAGACAAATATCAAGATTCTAGTCTCACTTACATGCACAATGTGTCCAGATTCTGTGATGGCAGCACAGCGAATCGCAGCCATATCGGATCAGGTCACAGCGGAGATGTTTGATTTGTCCCATTATCCAGAATTAAAAGAGAAATATAATGTTATGAGTGTCCCCTGCATTGTGATAAATGATAAAACGACTGTATTTGGGAAGAAGAATGTGGAGGAACTGCTGGCGCTGCTCTCTTGATGATTATGAGATTTAGAGCGTGTTTTGATGTGTAACAGTTCGGTATAACGAACTGTTACATTTTTTTAAATTTTTCTTGACAAATAAATGAATATATGATTAAATGTTCATATAAGCAATAAATGCTTATAAATGGATTGCTTTTACCAAAGCAGTAATTTGTTGTATTACAAGTGGACTGTTGGATTAGCAACTGCACAGTTGGAAATTATTCCGAGAGGTTACATACCGAAAGGGGGAGATAACAGTATGGTGGGCACAACAGAAACAATGGAGGATTTGGCAGCAGTGTTTAAGATATTTGGAGATTATACGCGCCTTACAATTCTTTCGCTGCTGATGGATCAGGAGGAGTTGTGTGTGGGGGATATCGCCGAGCGGCTAAATATGACACAGTCGGGAGTGAGTCATCAACTAGCGCTTCTAAAACAGAGCAAACTTGTAAAGACAAAACGTGAGGGAAAGAGTATCTTTTATTCTATCGCTGACGAGCATGTCTCCGCGATTATCCGTATTGGAATGGAGCATGTGCTGGAAGAGTAGAAGAAACGAATATTAGAAAGGAGAGATAAGATATGCTCATAGAGACAAAAAGACTGATAATAAGAAGTTTACTTCCGACGGATGAAAAGGTGTTTATTGATATGGCATCGGATGGCAGTTTGTGGGAAATATATGGGGATTGTAGTGAATGTCACAAATGAATGAGCGATTTTATAAGTGATGCGATCAAACTTGAAGCGGAAGATAATCCATATCGGGAATATCTGGCATTTGCTATAGAGGATAAGAAAAGTCATCTGGTAGTTGGTTCTGTGGGAAGTTCATATTACGAGGACTTTATGGAAGTTGGTGTCACTTATTTTATTGGAGCTGCTTATCGCGGAAATGGATTTGCCGCAGAAGCGCTGCAATGTTTAACAGAGTATTTGTTTGCAAAATATTCGCTTAAGAAACTGATTGCAGTTGTCAGCATAGATAATATTGCTTCCAGTAAAACTCTGGAAAAAGCAGGGTTTTCATTCGTTGAAACTAGGATGTACCAGGATTTACATGAAGAAAGCGAAAGTATAAGTAAATTCTATGAACTGGTAATGAAAACAGGGGAGAAGGTACATAGAGCTGTTGATAAGACATGAGTTTTACGGAAAAATCCGCAGTAATGGAACAGAGGGAAATTCAAGGAAATATTGTGGTCTGCGGACAACAAAGCTGAATGTGTGTGGTATTGTTTGGTATGTTGATTATCATTGGAAATGTGTGTGATTATGAAAGGAGGAAATCAATATGAAAAAAACGTACAAAATTGAGGTGGACTGTGCAGCGTGTGCAGCAAAAATGGAGGAGGCAGCAAAGAAAACAGCAGGGGTGAAAGATGCGACGGTCGCATTTATGCCGCAGAAGATGAAAGTTGAGTTTGAGGACGACGCAGATGTGACAGCAGTTATGACAGAGGTGTTAAAGAACTGCAAAAAGGTGGAGTCTGACTGTGAGATATTCCTGTAAAAATGCAAGAATGGTAATGGCTCTGCAATGAATGCAAGAGCCATTTGTTTATGCGCACGCCGATGCAGATGAAATATGCCACTAAAGTGGCGCATCGGCGGCGCGCGAGTAGGGAAAGATAAATCTTTTCTACTCGATTGCACACGGACGCGGAAAGGAAATATGCAGCGAAAGCTGCCCGCGTCCAGCGGCGCGAGTAGGGAAAGGAAGTGAGGAAAATGACAAAAAAACAAAAAAGGGTATTGATTCGGATTATAGTTTCTGCAGTGCTTGTCGTAACATTCAGTTTGGTGTCGGTTCAAAATCCATATGTGAGAATGGCATTATTTTTGATTCCGTATCTTATTATTGGATATGATATCCTTAGAAAGGCAGTGCTTGGCATTGTGAATGGTCAAGTGTTTGATGAAAATTTTCTGATGGCAATTGCCACAATTGGCGCCATTGTTTTAGGAGAGTATCTTGAGGGAACTGCCGTGATGTTGTTTTATCAGATTGGCGAACTGTTTCAGAGCTATGCGGTGGGAAAAAGTCGGGGGAATATTGCAGCGCTTATGGATATCAGACCAGACTATGCAAATATTGAGCAGGATGGGCAGCTTGAACAAGTTGATCCAGATAATGTAGAGATTGGAACAGTGATTGTTGTACAGCCAGGGGAAAAAATTCCAATTGATGGTATCGTTGTGAGTGGCAATTCAACACTCAACACAAGTGCATTGACTGGTGAGAGTCTTCCTAGAGAAGTGCATGAAGGGGATACAGTCATCAGTGGTTGTGTGAATTTATCTGGGTTGCTGCGCATTGAAACGACGCGGGAGTTTGGGGAATCTACAGTGTCGAAAATACTGGATTTGGTGGAAAATTCCAGTATGAAAAAATCAAAGTCAGAGAATTTTATTACGCGGTTCGCAAAGTATTACACACCAATAGTATGTATTGGAGCACTTGCGCTTGCAGTATTACCTCCTTTGGCAAATCTTTTGCTGGGAAATCCTGCAAATTGGTCACAGTGGATTATTCGGGCACTTACAACACTGGTTATCAGTTGTCCCTGCGCGCTGGTCATCTCAATACCGCTCAGTTTCTTTGGCGGCATTGGCGGGGCATCTGCACAGGGTGTATTGGTAAAGGGATCCAATTATTTAGAGGCGCTTTCTGAGACAAAATATGTGGTGTGTGACAAAACTGGAACACTGACAAAAGGTGTTTTTGAGGTAACGCATATTGCGCCGGCAGATAAGATGACAGAAGACGTGCTTCTTGAGCTGGCTGCTTATGCAGAGGGCTATTCCAATCACCCAATTAGTAGAAGTCTGAAGGAAGCGTATGAAAAAAGAACAGGAAAACAGGTAGATGCCACAAAGGTTTCTGATGTGGAGGAAATCAGCGGACATGGGGTCTCGGCAGTAATTGACGGCAGAAAAGTTTCGGTGGGAAATGTGAAGTATATGAAATTATTGAATATTCCATATACAAAGCCACAAAAGATTGGAACAGAAGTGCATGTTGCAGTTGACGGAAACTATGCAGGGTATCTCTTGATTTCAGACATTATCAAACCGAGTGCAAAGACTGCGATTGCAGGATTGAAGACCGCCGGAGTAAAGCAAGTGATTATGTTGACAGGAGATGCGAGGACTGTTGCGGAGGCAGTTGCGCAGGAACTTGGTGTGGATGTGGTAAAAAGCGAACTGCTGCCCGCAGATAAGGTCACAGAGGTAGAGCGGCTTTTGGCGGAAAAAGGAGAGAAAGAACGACTTGCCTTTGTCGGTGACGGTATCAATGACGCGCCCGTACTTTCCAGAGCAGATGTTGGAATTGCAATGGGAGCATTGGGGTCTGATGCGGCGATAGAAGCAGCAGATATTGTACTGATGGATGATGACCCAACCAAGATAGCTACAGCGATGAATATTTCCAGAAAAACGCTGCGTATTGTGCATCAAAACATTGTATTTGCGCTGGTTGTCAAGTTTGCGTGTCTTGGTCTGGGTGCAATCGGTTTTGTCAATATGTGGTGGGCAATTTTTGCAGATGTAGGTGTTATGATTCTCGCAGTTTTAAACGCCACCAGAACGCTAAAGAGCAGTTAGAAAAGTAGGGAAAAATTCCCTGCTTTTTTAAAATTGTACAAAGATATCATTGACATCAGTCTAGGATTTTGGCTTAATAGAGATATAAGAATATTAAATTTTTATAATATTTGTAAAGAGAGGAAAAAAAATGGGCGGCTTTTTTGGAATAACATCACAGCAGGATTGTGTCTTTGATCTTTTTTTTGGAATTGATTATCACTCGCATTTGGGAACCAGGCGAGGCGGTATGGCAGTTTATGGAAAGGAGGGGTTTAATCGGGCGATTCATAATATTGAGAATGCACCATTTCGCACCAAATTTGACAAGGATGTGAATGAGATGCATGGAAATTATGGGATTGGCTGTATCTCAGACTATGAGCCACAACCGCTTATTATTCGTTCGCATCATGGAACTTACGCACTAACTACAGTGGGAAAGATTAATAATACAGACGAGCTAATACAGTGTCTGTTTGATGTGGGACATGCACATTTTCAGGAGATGAGCGGTGGTGAGGTCAATGCTACAGAGCTTGTCGCAGCGCTGATTAACCGCAGGGAAAATCTGATTGAAGGGATGAACTATGCACTGGAATCCATTGACGGCTCTCTGTCAATCCTTTTGATGAACAAGGCAGGGATTTATGCAGCCCGAGATAAATATGGGAGAACACCAGTTGTGATTGGTAGGAAGGAAGATGGTTTCTGTGCTTCCTTTGAGAACTTTGCATACAAGAATCTTGGATACACAGACTACAAGGAATTAGGACCTGGCGAAGTGGTAGTAATGACAGAGAAGAATTGTGTCACGTTGGTAAATCCGCAGAAGGAAATGAAGATTTGTACTTTCCTGTGGGTATATTATGGATATCCTGCGAGTTCCTATGAGGGTGTGAATGTGGAACAGATGCGTTATCGATGCGGAGAGAAAATGGCACGGCGCGACAATGTGGAGCCGGATATTGTGGCTGGCGTACCAGATTCTGGCATTGCACATGCAGTTGGATATGCAAATGAATCAGACATTCCGTTTTCTAGGCCGTTTATCAAGTATACGCCGACATGGCCGCGGTCTTTTATGCCAACGATACAGAGCAAGCGAAATCTTATCGCGAAGATGAAGCTTTTGGCGGTTGATGAACTTGTCAAAGATAAAAGTCTGCTTTTGATTGATGATTCCATTGTTAGAGGAACACAGCTACGGGAAACAACAGAATTTTTATATCAGAGTGGTGCAAAAGAAGTGCATATTAGACCAGCTTGTCCGCCATTGCTGTACGGTTGCAAGTATCTAAACTTTTCGCGTTCTTCCTCAGAGTTAGATTTGATTACCAGACGTGTGATTGAGCGGCTAGAGAATGGCAATATCACACAGGAAATTTTGCAGGAATACGCAGACCCTGAATCGGAGAAGTATGAACACATGGTCGAGGAAATCAGAAAAGAGTTAAATTTTACCTCGTTGCGTTTTAATCGTCTGGACGATATGCTGGATGCGACAGGGATTGAACATTGTAAACTCTGTACATACTGCTGGAATGGAAAGGAATAATATAAAGTGGAATTTGGCGACTTTATGACTCGGAAAGTGTTTTTAACAATGAGAAAGGCGGCGGAAGATGAAAGAGAAAAGACAAAAGAAAATGGTTTCTATTAAGGTGAAGTTGCTGGGAATCATTCTGCCAGTGGTGATTGTCATTATGGTGTTGCTGGTAGGATTTCTGTATTTTATTTCCAAAAATATTATCAAAGAGTATTCAGAGAATTTGCTTAGTTCTTCCATTGACAATCAGACAAATCAGATTGAAGCATGGTTAAATGAAAATTTGTCTGCGTTTAATGCAGTAAAACAGGCAATTGAACAGACAAAACCTAATGTATCAGAATTGCATGCAATATTGGATAGTTATTATGGTTTTTGTGACAACTATCCAGAGGGACTTTATATTGCGGATGCAAATGGAAAATTGATGCTCCCTTCTGGATCTGAAAAGAAAGAAACCAACCCAACACAGTCTGTGTGGTATCAAGAGGGATTGACGCGCTGGAATATGGGACTGACAAATGCATACACTAACGCAGAGGGCAGAAAGGTGATTAGTGCATCAGGAATATTAAATGATGGTTCTGGCGTTGTCAAAGTAATTTCAGCAGATCTTACACTTGAGCGTATCAGCATTATTGTAAATAGTTATATTGAAATGGAACAGGCGCAGGCATTTTTGGTGAGCAGCACGGACGGGACAATTCTGGCACATCATGAAAATGACTTGATTTCAACAAAACTTGGGGATTCCAAGGATGCTTTTATGCGGGCTATCTGGCAGAAAGTGGAACAGTGGGATTTTGATATGGCGGAGATTGACAGCAATATGACTGCATTTTCACAGATACAGGGGACAGATTGGATATTGGTATCTTATATTCCAACCAAAGTAATCTATTCAAATATCGACAACGTACGAAATATAATGCTGGTGTTTGGGTTGCTGTCCATTCTTTTGTTGGCAGGGTTAGTAGAGCGTGTTGTCCATATGGTGATTCGTCCTGTTAAAGAGTTAATCAAGGTGATTACAGCAATGACCAACGGAGATTTTACGGTGCAGGTCAAAACTGGCAGCAATGATGAGATTGGTGCGATGAGCGGTTCTGTAGAACAGTTTATTCAAACAATGCGGCAGATGATTGCCTCAATACATAGGGTGTCAGACAAGCTAAACATACAGGCAGGAAACAGTGATACGATTTCTCGTGAAATGTATGATGCATCCAAGAAGCAAGGGCAGAATATGAGGGAACTGAACTCTACTGTAGAACAGTTATCACTCTCTGTAGGTGAGATTGCAGAACATGCGACGACGCTTGCCACAGTGGTTACAGCTACGAAAGAAGATGGCGAGCAGGTGGATAAAAAGATGCAGGAGACTGTAATTGTCTCTCAGAGTGGACAGTCTGATTTGCAGCGCGTCAGCAGTGCAATGGATACAATCAATGTCTCAGTACAGAAGTTGCAACAGTCGATAGATGAAGTGGGAAAAGCTTCTTCGGAGATTACAAACATTACGGAGATTATTGGAAATATAGCAGATCAGACAGCTCTGCTTTCCCTTAATGCATCGATTGAGGCTGCGCGTGCAGGGGAGGCAGGCAGAGGGTTCTCTGTGGTGGCGACAGAGATTGGACAACTTGCCAATACCAGCGCTGATGCTGTACACAATATTGAAGGGTTGATTGGACAGATTAACAGTTTGGTAGGAGATACTGTGAAACAGACTAAGGAGAGTGTAGAAAATATTAACCATAGCAGCAACTTGGTAGGAGATACGCTTCGGACATTTGACTCTATATTCGGCAATATTGATCAGGTTAGCACATTAGTCCGTGAGATGATTCAAAAGGTGGAAAAAGTAGATGATGTGGCGACAAATGTGGCTGCAATAACACAGGAGCAGGCTGCAAGTTCCGAGGAGATTTTGGCAACTTCTGAATCGATGGTACACCAAGTAGACAATATAACTGGAAATAGTGAACGTGTTTCGGAGGGCGAAAAAGAACTGACAGCGTCGGCAGAGGAACTGTATCAGCAGGTTGTCAGATTCAAGATTGGAGAGGGGGCATAACTGTGAGAAAGAGTAAAAACTGTTTGAGAAGATGTGTCTCCCTTTGCGTTATCACTGTGATGCTGATGGTTGCTGTGTCGGGATGCGGGCGGTCAGCAGGCGGGGAAAGAGGAGGCATACGAATATTTTTTGCCTTGAATGCAATAGATACATTTCGAGAGACGCTTGTGAGCAGCGCCGCAGAGCGGGCGACACAAAAGGGTGTGCAGATGGATGTGGGAGATGCGCAGGGCTCAATTGAAAAGCAGGTAGAGCAGTTGAAGGAAGCGGCTGCAAAACAGTATGATGTGATTATTTGCAGTCCAGTATCTGTAGATACAGTAGTGCAGTTAAAAATGAGCGCAGGAGATATACCAATCGTATTTGTCAATAGCTGTCCAGATGAAAAACATTTGCAGTCTGGAAAATATGTTTATGTTGGTTCCAGTGAACAGGTAGCAGGAGAATTTCAGGCAGAATATTTGTTAGAGAAACTGTCTGGAAAGCAGGAAATTAATGTGGTTCTGATCAAAGGCCCAGCGAGTCACTCCGCGACAGAAGGGCGTACCAATGGGGTTAAGAGGACACTAGAAAAGAGCGGAAAACAGCTTCGATATGTGTTTGAGGACAGTGCAAATTGGGATACAGAGCAGGCAAAAAAGCTATTTGAGCTGTTTTTGAGCACAGGAGTTGCGGCGGATTGTGTTATCTGCAATAATGATGCGATGGCACTGGGGGTTGTGGAAGCTTGTAAAAAGCACGGCATTGATGGCAGTACACTTCCGATTTTGGGCGTGGATGCAACAGCGGACGGGTGTGAGGCGATTCGCAGTGGTGACATGGCGTTTACAGTATATCAATCTGGAAGCGGACAGGGACATGCAGCAGTAGACACGGCAATTGAGCTTGCGGGAAAGGGAAATATGAAAGAGATTGCGGGAAGTACAGAAGATAGAAGATTTGTATGGGTAGACTTTGAGCGTGTGGACAGTGGAAATGTTTCCCAATATGCGAAATAATTTTCAACTGTGCGGTTGGAATAATTTGTAAAAAGATATATGTGGAGATAAATAGTTTTGCAATATAATATGATATGCACAATAAAAATGTGTTGAAAAATATGTTGGAGCTATTATAATAAAAGAGGATTATTATAATTTGAAGGAACAAACGGAGGACTCGAGAATGGGAAATGTAAAACGTATTTACGTGGAAAAAAAAGAATCCTTTGCCGTTAAGGCTAGGGAACTTGAGGAGGAATTAAAGAGCTATCTGGGCATCACTGGGCTTAAGAAGGTCAGAATTTTTATTCGCTATGATGTGGAGAATCTTACAGATGCTGTTTTTGATAAGGCGTGCAAGTGTGTTTTTTCAGAGCCTCCTGTAGATGATTTATATATGGAAAACATTGATCTGTCAGAGGGTGCACACTGTTTTTCTGTGGAGTATCTGCCAGGACAGTTTGACCAGCGAGCAGACTCAGCAGTGCAGTGTGTACAGTTTCTAAAGGAGGACGAACAGCCTATTATCAAGACGGCTGTCACCTACCTTCTAATTGGAACGATTTCGGACAGTGAGTTCGACAAAGTAAAAAATTATTGCATTAATCCTGTGGATTCACGGGAAACTGGAATGGAAAAGCCAGAGACGTTGGTACAGTCCTTTGCAGAACCCGCGGATGTTGGAAGTTTTGACGGATTTGTGGATATGGATGAAGGTACATTGTCAGAGTTGTATGGTTCACTTGGACTTGCCATGACATTTAAGGATTTTCGACATATTCAAAACTATTTTAGAAATGAGGAACATAGAGATCCGACTGTCACAGAAATCAGAGTGTTGGATACTTACTGGTCCGACCACTGTCGTCACACGACGTTCTCCACAGAATTGAAGAAAATTACCTTTGAGGAAGGGTATTACACAGAACCGATTAAGACTACATATGAAAATTATCTTGCAGTTCGGGAGGAAATTTTTGCAGGCAGAGAGGACAAGTATGTCTGTCTGATGGATCTGGCGCTGATGGCAATGCGAAAACTTAAAAAAGATGGTAAGCTGGAGGATCTGGAGAAATCAGATGAGATTAATGCATGTTCGATAGTCGTTCCTGTAGAGATTGACAAGGAAGATGGAAAGGGCGTTGTCACAGAGGAGTGGCTGGTAAACTTTAAGAATGAGACGCACAATCATCCGACGGAAATTGAGCCGTTTGGCGGCGCAGCGACCTGTCTTGGCGGTGCGATTCGCGACCCGCTTTCTGGACGTACATATGTTTATCAGGCAATGCGCATTACTGGTGCGGCGGACCCTACTGTACCAGTAGGAAATACAATGCGAGGCAAGCTTTCACAAAAGAAGCTGGTGCGTGGTGCAGCGAGTGGTTATTCGTCTTACGGAAATCAGATTGGACTTGCTACAGGATTTGTCAAGGAAGTGTATCATCCGAATTACGTGGCGAAACGAATGGAGATTGGCGCCGTGATGGCAGCGGCGCCAAGAGCAGGTGTTATTCGTGAAAATTCAGATCCTGGAGATATTATCATTTTGCTCGGTGGGCGGACAGGACGAGACGGCTGCGGCGGAGCAACAGGTTCTTCTAAAGTACACACGACAGCGTCTCTAACCACCTGTGGCGCAGAGGTTCAGAAGGGAAATGCGCCGACAGAGCGCAAATTACAGCGATTGTTCCGCAGGGCTGAAGTTAGTAGAATTATTAAGAAATGCAATGATTTTGGCGCGGGTGGTGTGTCTGTCGCAATTGGGGAGCTTGCGGATGGCCTTGTTGTGGATATGGATAAAGTGCCTAAGAAATATGCAGGTCTGGACGGAACAGAACTTGCCATATCGGAATCTCAGGAGAGAATGGCAGTTGTTGTAGATCCCAAAGATGCGGATCTGTTTCTTGCATATGCCGCAGAAGAGAATCTTGAGGCGGTGAAGGTTGCGGTGGTTACAGAAGAGCCAAGACTGGTATTAAAATGGCGCGGCGATAAGGTTGTGGATATTGCGAGAGCCTTTCTCAATACAAATGGCGCACATCAGGAAACGGGGGTATTTGTAGATACTCCTGTAGAGGAGGATAATTATTTTCATAAGACAGCAGTGAAAAAAGTGGAGGAAGCGCTGGAAAAGGACAGCGTAAAGGAAGCGGTTCTCGCCACATTGAACGATCTGAATGTATGTTCACAGAAGGGGCTTGTGGAAATGTTTGATGCGTCCATCGGCGCGGGTAGTGTGTTTATGCCTTATGGTGGAAAGTATCAGCTTACAGAGACACAGACAATGGTTGCAAAACTTCCCGTATTAAAAGGAAAGACAGATACTGTGACAATGATGGCATATGGGTTTGATCCTTATCTGTCCAGTTGGAGTCCGTATCACGGAGCAATCTATGCAGTGACCGAATCAATGGCAAAGATTGTGGCAGCAGGAGGCGATTATACAAAGATACGGTTTACATTCCAAGAATATTTTCGACGTATGACAGAAGAAGATTCCCGTTGGAGTCAGCCTTTTGCAGCGCTGCTTGGCGCGTATGATGCACAGATTGGCTATGAATTGCCTTCGATTGGTGGAAAGGATTCGATGTCGGGCACATTCAATAAGATTGATGTGCCGCCCACACTCGTTTCTTTTGCGGTGGATGTCGCAAAGCAGCAGGATATTATCACACCGGAGTTAAAGAGTGCAGGGGACAAACTTGTTGTGTTTGACTTGCCCAAAAATGAGTATGACCTTCCAGAGTATGCGCAGGTGATGAAACTCTACAGTGGCATTGCGAAATTGATTGCCGACAAGGTGATTGTAGCTGCCTATGCACTTGATTCCAAGGGTATCGTGGCATCGGCGGCAAAGATGGCATTTGGGAATAAGATGGGCGTGGAGTTTGACAGTGCACTTGAAGCAAAAGCGCTTTTTGCCAACGAAATAGGAGGCATTATCGCAGAGGTTTCCGCAGATAAATTGGATGCGCTTGCCGCAAGTGGTGTGCCTTACAGGATTGTTGCGACAGTGTGCGCCGAGAATGAGGGCTTTGTATATCAGGATACAATCGTGTCGATGGACGAAGCGTTAAAGGCTTGGACATCAAAGCTTGAGAAGGTATTTCCGACAAAGGCTGTAAAAGATGCAGAGACAATTGAGACAAAGCTATATGATACAAAAGATATTTATGTGTGCAAAAATAAAGTGGCAAAGCCAACAGTATTTATACCAGTATTTCCTGGTACAAATTGTGAGTATGATTCGACAATTGCATTTGAGCGCGCAGGTGCTAATGTTGTGACAAAGGTATTTCGCAATCTTTCGGCAAAGGATATTAGAGATTCTGTGGACGAATTTGCACAGGCAATTGCACAGGCGCAGATTATTATGTTTCCAGGTGGTTTCTCAGCAGGCGATGAGCCAGATGGAAGTGCGAAGTTTTTTGCGACAGCATTCCAGAACGCAAAGATGAAAGAGGCAGTGAACAAGTTGTTGAATGAAAGAGATGGTTTGGCACTTGGTATTTGTAATGGATTTCAAGCGATGATTAAACTTGGTCTTGTGCCTTACGGTGAGATTGTTGGGCAGAAAGAAGATTCGCCAACGCTTACTTACAACACAATCAACCGTCATATTTCTAAGATGGTTTACACAAAAGTTGTCACCAACAAGTCACCATGGCTGCAGCTTGCTAAACTGGGAAAGACTTATGTGACCCCAGCTTCTCATGGTGAGGGAAGATTTGTGGCGCCGCAGGAGTGGATTGATAAACTCTTTGCAAATGGGCAGGTTGCGACGCAGTATGCGGATTTTGATGGTAATCTTTCCATGGATGAAGAGTGGAATGTAAACGGTTCTTACGCTGCGATTGAAGGGATTACTTCGCCGGATGGAAGATGTCTTGGCAAGATGGCACATGTGGAACGCCGCGGTGATTCTGTGGCAAGGAACATCTATGGAGAGCAGGATTTAAAGATATTTGAGAGTGGTGTGTTGTATTTTAAATAATAGGAAGCCAAAGATGGAATTGTTGTGTTACAATTCACACCCACGCCAGTTTTTATCATGTTATAAGTTATTGAGGTGTGAATTATAACAGATTTTGCACACAAAATGCTAAAAGGCAAGCATTTTGGCGCATGATTCCCACTACTTTGGCGTGGGTGTGAAAAGTAACATTGTTGTTACAACAGTATGAAATTTTGGAAACCACAAGATAGACAAACATATGGATTCCTGATATCATAATTATGAGGATGCTCGTTGATGTGGTGATGGAATGATGAATGTTATATTTGTGGGAATTGGAATTTTTAGTATTGGTATTATTATTTTTGCATTGATGCTTCTGCTTCGGGGCGACGGTTCAAGAGAGCAGAAGCTAATGCAATATTTTTTTCTGGGCGCATTGGTGCAGAATGTTGGATATCTGTTAGAGTTAACAGCACCTACATTGGAGGCTGCCATAGTGTCTGTCAAAATATAGTACAGTATCAGCCTTGCGGCAATTGAACAGCAGCTGAAAAAAGAATATGAGGTAATTCCGGTCAATTCCGGTGCGCGTGCGCTACAATATTTGCGCCGAGAAAGACCAGATTTGATTCTCCTAGATATTTAGATGGCGCAAAAAGATGGGATTGAAACAATGCGAGAAATTCGTCAGATAGAGAGAGGTTGGGGAATTCCAGCGATTATGCTCACCTCAAAACAGGACAAAGCGACAATTATAGAAACTTCTAAATTAGGAATATTTGACTATGTGCTCAAGCCATTTAAGGGAGAGGACCTGCATAATCGGATTGATCGCGCATTGAAAAAGTAGGAGGTGTTTGAGCAGATTGACAACGAGAGAAGAAGCCTTAAAGTATGGGCTTACATTTAAAGAAGTATATCAGGATACGCCCTTTCATGACACAAACTGGATTTTGGTGCGTTGCAAGAAAAATCGGAAGGCTTTTTTGTGGACTTATCAATATCAAGGGCAAATGTGCATTAATGTAAAAGTTAGTCCAGAATGGCGAGATTTCTGGCGGGATACATACACATCAGTGATTCCGGGATATCATCAAAATAAAGAGCATTGGAATACTGTGATTCTTGATGGGAGCATTCCTGATGAGGAAGTGAAGCGAATGATTGCGGAAAGTTATGATTTGGTAAAGGGGAAATGATGTATGGCAGTTCAATATAATGTATCGGCAATGGATATCATAAAGATGTTTGGATGCACAGAACCTGTGGGCAAGGAAATGTGGGAAAAACAGTGAGAGTTGTGACCTTTGGTATCTGTGAGACTGATTTGGAGAAGGAGGACCCACCGGTATATTATTTGCATGAAGCTGATTCTATTAAGGATTGGAATGTGCTGACGAATACATTATCCGAATTTCTTGGTGGGGTTGTCTGTGATATGTTGTCAGGAGTGAATTATTCAACAGCGCAGGATGTTTTGGAGGAAGAATGCTGGGAGTTTTGTGAATTTAAGAATTTAGACCAACTGGCACAGCGGCAGATAGTTCTTTCAGAGATGACAAAATATCCATCTTTTTATGGAGAGGAAGCTTTTTATCGTGTCTGTATAGAATTGGATATGAAGACGTTGTATCTGGTCAGTGATGACAAGGAATTGCTGATGATACAGAAGATAGAATAATCTCTAAAAAATGATTGCATTCAGAACAAATGTGTGATAAGATGAAAACAAACATAAATTTGGAAAATTTGTTTGTTTTCATCTTGCCACACATTTTTTATGCACACGGGCGGCCAGAGGAACTATGTCAGCAGAGCTGATGGATGCCAGGCTCGCGGGTAGAGGATAAGGATTGGAGACTGAAAAATTTAGTCTGGAGATAGAGAACTATGAGTGATATGATACAATTGCATTCAACGTTGAAACAGACAGTTACAGAGGGAGAGCAGTTTACGGAATCGACACAGACACTTGCAAAACGAGAGTTACACACAACACAGACACAATCGATTATGGAAAAGCTTGCAATTTTGTCAGATGCTGCAAAATACGATGTGGCGTGTACGAGTTCTGGTATTGATAGAAAAGGGAATGGGCGTGATATGGGAAACTGTGTGGCGGCTGGAATTTGCCATAGTTTTTCAGCGGACGGCAGGTGTATTTCTCTACTGAAAATACTTATGTCAAATGAGTGTGTTTATGATTGCAAGTATTGTATTAATCGCAAAAGCAATGATGTGCCGCGCGCAACGTTTACTCCTGATGAAATCTGTGAGCTAACTATGAATTTCTATAAAAGAAATTATATTGAAGGACTGTTTTTGAGTTCTGGTGTCATTCATAATCCAAGCTACACAATGGAGCTGCTTTACCAGACACTTTATAAGCTTAGGAATGTGTATCACTTTCGCGGTTATGTACATGTCAAAGGAATCCCAGGTACAGATCCAATGCTGATTCAGCAGATTGGTTATTTGACTGATAGAATGAGTGTGAATTTGGAGTTGCCTACGGCGGAAGGGCTGGAAAAGCTTGCGCCCAACAAGCACAGAAAAGCAATTTTAACGCCAATGCGCCAGATACAAAATGGCATTGCACAGGGAAAACAGGAGCTTGCATTATACCACAATGCGCCGTCGTTTGTGCCAGCAGGACAATCTACACAGATAATTATTGGAGCGACGCCAGAAAGTGATTATCAAATTATGTCTGTCGCGGAGGGACTGTATGATAAGTTTGGTTTGAAGCGGGTGTTTTATTCCGCATATGTGGGGATAAATGAAGATCAGGCGTTGCCTTCTGTTCATGCAGCTTCCCCGCTGTTGCGCGAACATCGGTTGTATCAAGCAGATTGGCTGCTGCGATATTATCAGTTCCGAATAGATGAGCTTTTAAATGAAAAGCATCAGAATTTTAATGTATTATTAGATCCAAAGTGTGACTGGGCATTGCAGCATTTGGATCAGTTTCCAGTGGAGATTAATCGGGCAGATTACAAGATGCTTCTGCGTGTGCCAGGGATTGGGGTAAAGAGTGCGCAGCGCATCTGTAAGGCGAGAAAAAGCAGTGTGCTCAATTTTGACAATCTTAAAAAAATTGGTGTCGTCTTAAAGCGTGCGCTGTATTTTATCACTTGTAATGGGAAGATGATGTACAAAACAAAGCTTGAAGAAGATTATATTATAAGGAATTTGCTGGCAGAACATGAGAAGTTGCCGTTTGATAAGGACGGAATGACCTACAAACAGTTGTCGCTGTTTGATGATGTCCACGAAAACGCAGAGCAGTATTCACCATTATTGATGCGATAGTGTAGTGTTCGTAACAGTTTAGCCTTCGGCTTCCTGTTACAAGCA
>DEPD01000011.1:24386-29788 GCA_002358575.1 Lachnospiraceae bacterium UBA3401
TCAAGCCATGCAAAACCACTTCGTGGTGGCTTGATGCATCTCAACCACTACATTATTTTACGGACTTTGCAGTAAATGCAAAGTTTTGAGGCTGAATTGTAACTAGTGTTCATCTGGCTTCATTAGAAAATCTTGACGCAGATGGACATTTAGACAAGTAATTGTCATGAGTTATTTTTGAACAGTTTCTTAGAAAGGGATTTTACATGGAAGAATATGTATTAATCTGCGAGGGCAGTACAGAGGGAATTTTGACGGGAGTTTATGAGGCATATCTTTTTAAAAAGAAGATGAGAATAGAAAGTCACAATTGTATTCATCTTGCGACAAAGGAGCCAGAGATACAGCGCCTGTTTACACATTATGAATCAATACAGACAGATGCTGAAAAAGCGGAGAAAGTAAGCAATACGATTGTGAGACAGTTGGGGAATGAAACGTGGTATAGAATTGGCATGGCGATGGTGTCCTGTTATGAAGATAGGGCGGATGTGGTATATCACACGATTGTTCTTGGCTTGCAATTGCGGGATAAAAAGATTATGGACCGATTACAGGAGGACTGCGTACAGCGCACATTTCAGTGTGCACGCGCGTCTGAGAATGAGTTGTGTCATCTAAAACAGTTTTTGCGTTTTTCAGAGTTGCAAAATGGTATGTTGTATGCGAAAATTAACGCAAAACATCATGTCCTTCCGCATTTAATGCCACACTTTGCTGACAGATTGCCCGCTGATAATTTTGTGATCTATGATGAAAATACGCAGACATTTGGATTACATGCAAGTTATAAGAAGTGGTATTTGATGCAGGGGGCAGATTTTGACGAGGACCGGTTGGTTTACTCTGAGTTTGAGGATGAATATCAGAAGTTATTCCAGCGCTTTTGTAAAAGCGTTGCAATTGAGGCGCGTGTGAATCCTGCATTGCAGAGGAGTATGCTGCCGCTGCGCTTTCGACCAAATATGACAGAGTTTCAATAATAGATGCTTAGGAATCATAGTTCCTTAGAAAGGGGAAAAATGGCAATTATCGGAATTGATTTGGGTACGACAAATAGTCTGGTATCTTATTGGAAAGAGGGAACAGTAAAATTGATTCCTAATTCTATGGGCAGTGTGTTGACGCCAAGTGTAGTCAGTGTAATGCAGGAGGAGATTCTTGTAGGGCAATCGGCAAAAGAGCGAGGACTAACGCATGACAGTGAGACGGCGGCTTCTTTTAAGCGTTTTATGGGGACAAAAAAGAAATATCAGTTGGGAAGCCGAATATTCACTCCTGCAGAACTTTCAGCACTTGTCTTGAAGAAATTAAAACAGGATGCGGAAGCGTATCTTAATGAGCCAGTAGAGGAAGCAATCATCACAGTTCCAGCGTATTTTAATGACAGGCAGAGGACAGATACCAAACTTGCAGCAAAGATGGTAGGGCTTAAAGTAGAACGGTTGATAAATGAACCGTCGGCGGCAGCGCTTGCCTATCAGACCGCGCAGAATCAGGAGGATGCTGTACTCCTAGTATTGGATTTTGGAGGAGGGACTCTTGATATTTCTGTTGTGGAATGTTTTGAAAATGTGATTGAAATTGAGGCGGTAAGCGGTGATAATCATTTGGGGGGCGATGATATTGACCAGCTTCTCTACAGAGATTTTATGGAAAAACACCCAGAACTTTCCATGCTGGATGAAGAGGGTATTGTTGGGTTGCGAACTGCTTTGACAGAGGCGAAATGTGCACTTGGCAAACAAGACAAACTTATGTTTTCTTATACTTATGGGACAAGTGCGGTTGAGGATTATATAACGCAGGAACAGTTGTTGGAGTTGGGATTGCCCATATTGGAGCGCATTCGACATCTGTGTGCGCAGGCGATGCGGGACGGAAAATGCAATGTGGATGAGATTGATGATGTGATTATGGTGGGTGGTTCCGCACAGCTTTATTTTGTACAGCGATTTATGGAAGAATTGTTTGGCAGACCACCAGTAATAATGGAGGAGACAGATAAAATTGTGGCAAGAGGCGCTGGCATTTATGCAGGGATACGAATGCGTGCCGCGGATATTAAAGACTGCATGATGACAGATGTCTGTCCATTTACACTTGGAACAAATGTTGTATGGGACAGAGAAGATGACAGACCACATATCTGCCCCGTTCTGGAACGCAATTGTCCGTTGCCTTTTTCAAAGACAATCCAGTTGTATACTACAGGAGATTATCAGGAATTGATGCGCGTCGGTATTTATCAGGGGGAAGCGTACTATGCGGATGAGAATGTGTGTCTTGGAGAGCTGTTAATTGGGGTTCGGCGGCGTCCGGCAGGGGAGGAAGGAATTCGCGTAACGTTTTCTTATGATATTAATGGTGTGCTGCAAGTCGAGGCGGAGAACGCGATGCATCAGGTAGCTAGAAAGTTGATTGTCAATGATGCGTTGAGCGAGAAGGAAATAGAGGAAAGTCTAATAAGATTAGAACAGTTGAAGATGCCAGATAAAGAGGCAGAGGAATATGAGCTGATTCACGCCAAGTTAGAATGGTTGTATCGACAGCAGACAGGGGCGGTAAGAAATCAGACCGCGAGAATGTTGTATAATTTGGAGACGGCAAGGGAAGAGGGAAAATGTCATTTATATTTGAAAGTTAAAGAGGAAGCGAAACAGTGGTTGGTGCAGGCGTCCATGTATCTTGACGCATTTGAACCAGAAAGCTAGGGGGAATGCAATGAATACGATTTGGGAAATTCTTGGAATTGAACCTACATTGGACAAAAAAGAGATTCGCAAAGCCTATGCTGCTTTAAGTCGTACCTATCATATGGAAGAATTTCCAGAGGAATTTGCCAGAATCCAACAGGCGTATCATGCAGCATTGGAGTATGCGCAGTATCAGAGGGGGAAGACGGCACAATTTATGCATGTTGTCCCGTCTGACAGTATAGAGAACGGCGGAAATCATACACCAAACTCTATTTTATTGCGTTTGGAACAGTTTCGTCAGAATCAAAAAGTTACATCTGTTGCATATAACAGCGAGGAAGTGATTGTTCAAATTATACAATTGTTGACAGGATGCAATCAATTGACAGATTTAGAGAAAAAAGAGTCTGACAGACTACTCGTATGGCAGAACTTTATATTATCTGATGCATTTCTCACAGTTTATGACAAGGAAGGGTTTGTGGAAAAGCTTGTACAGGAGCTTTCGGCTTGCAGAGAGATTTCTTTATCGGAATTGGAACCGGAATTTTTGAGTGAATTGTCATTGGTTTATGGTATCATTCATTTTGATGATATAGGAAGATACGACCGTGGGAACAAGGTTGTTTTGGGAGACTTGCTGTTGGAGCAGAAAAGCGCCGACTGGATGGAAGCTAGATCGACCGCGCAGCGAGTTAGCTTAAGTTATTCTTTCTATTCGTTTCGCAAGTTGTGTCAGAGTGCGTATAAAGGAGAGCTTAAGGATTACCAGTTAGATAAATGGGGAAATCTGTGTTTTCATGCAGAGGATAACTACATTTCAAAAGTGACAGCAGAGGAAGCTCCAAAGTGGCAGTTGCGAATTGAAGCTGTGATAGAGCCGTTTGCGCCTGCTTGTGTGGCAATGCACCGTTATCTGGTTGGGCACTATGGGATTTCAGAGCAAGTTTGTCATTGTATGCGCACAAATTTTGAAATTGATGGGAGGATGGGAGAATATTCACTTTGTTCTTATCAGGAAGCGTATGAGCAAATGTGTCAAAAATATCCGCATATGAATCAGTCCGAGGCTGCCAAATTGACAGAGTGGAAACTTGCATTGCTGTCAAATTCGCCTGTATTTACGAAGAGAGCACTGGATTTTGAGACAATAGAGTGGTTAATGCTGGTCTGGAAAGTGCGACAGTGTTCTGCAGAATTGACACAAGAGGTCTATGACGCATATAAGGATGAGGGGGCGATTGCCCTTCCGTTGTTAGAGATACTGATTGGACGCTTGGTAGAATGCAAAAATGAACGTGCATACGAATATAAAACGGAAATAGAACGAGTGTCATTACAAAATTGTTGTTTTTGGTATTATTTTCTAGGAACAGTATATCCGTATACAAATGATGGGCAAAAATGGAGTGAATCGGATTATCATTTTGCATTGTCACAATATATGAAACAAGTATACCCCGTTTCAAAATATTTTATCAGTCTATTTTTTTCAAAGGAAACACAGTCGCCAAAAGATAGTATGCATTATGTTTTGCAGGCAGGAAAGCAGGAAAAGACAGTATTTTTAGGAGAGAAAGAGATACGGATGGTGTTTACTTTCCATCATGTAGAATATTTTATACAGGGAATGCCTGTTTTTTATCAGATACTTTCTTTTGCGGAGTTGGCGGCACTGCCAGAATCTGAGGAAGGAAATGTGACATTTTTCCTACTGCTGCCCATTACAAAGATACAGTCAGAGGAACAATGTAGAACTGAGGTGCTGCAACGATTCAAATATTTGCCATTTTATAAGCCTACTTGGAATTTTCTTGTGGATTGCATTATGCGAAATACTGACTGGGAAGTTGCGCCAGAGCACCCACAAAAACAGTTGGAGGAGGTATATTTTAGTGAGGATTCGTTACACTGTTTTCGTGGCAGGTTGACAGGACGAAAGTTTACAGTAGAATACAAAACACCAAAAGGTTGGTATGCAATGAAGCTGTTGCATGGAGAGTCGAAGAACACGCGAGCGGTCGAGGATAAAACCGAGCGTCTTTGTCTAATGCATAAGATTGTTGATGGATTTTTGCCGCCGGAGCCAAAGTTGATCAAAGAGATTTCTGTCAGAGGGAAAACTCTGCGACAAAAGGCAGATGCAGTGTATCACATGATATTGGAAAGCAGACGAATATTAGGAATTGAGTTTTCTGTAGTCTTGTGGTTTCGGGAAGGCGAGGCTGCCATTCCACGGTTATGTTATCTATTTATGGAAGACTATTGGGATGCGGCAAATACTTTGCTTGAAATTACAGGGGAGCGAAAAAATATATATTTAAATCGTGAGGAACGTCTAAAACGTATTATAGGGGAACCAGCAAAAATTGTGGGTTATTTTAGTGTGGAGGATATGTTGCCGTTTCCTGTTGGTATTGGTAAAAGCGGAAGATTTTATAGTTATTTTAATCATAAGTTGATTGTGGCGGAGTGTTATCCAGAACTGATAGCGCAATGTGTTAATTTAGAGTATCTATATAAGATTGAGATTGATGATGGGCTGCGTAGTGTAGATGTATTTACACGAAAACTAGAAAATTGGTATATGTCTCGATACCTTCAAGAAACAAAAGAGGTTGTGAGTAATTATCCCTTTGAAGTATTTAGAGAATTGTTTAAGGAGTTATAAAGATATGTTATTTTTCACACCCGCACCATGCA
>DEPD01000011.1:30205-30862 GCA_002358575.1 Lachnospiraceae bacterium UBA3401
ACACCAAATCATCATAAATGGTGTGAATTGTAACAAAGATATAATTGTGTTGGATATTAAGAAACATTTTATTTGCCATTTTATACGAAAGATTATATACTAATGTAAAAATATAAAAAGGGGAAAAAGCAAATGAAAATAATTGAAAGACAGACATTGGACGAGGAGCGCGCTTTATATGGAAGTGAGGATATTATTATAAATGAATGTTCCTTTGATGGTCCGGCAGATGGGGAGAGTGCAGTAAAAGAATCATCGAACGTGCAAGTAAACAAATGTTTCTTTAACTTGCGCTATCCCTTTTGGCATGTGCATGGATTGACAATTCGTGATTCGGAAATGACTTCGTTGTGTCGCGCGGCACTCTGGTATTCAGACCATGTGGAAGTTACGGGTACAAAGATGCATGGAATTAAGGCATTTCGTGAGTGCAGTGATGTAGTAATTCACGACTGTAATATTGTTTCGCCGGAGTTTGGCTGGTCTGTAAAAAATATTGAGATGACGGACTCCGTGGCAGAAAGCGAATACTTTATGATGCGCTCAGAGAATATTAAATTTAAAAATGTGACATTTAAGGGAAAGTATTCATTCCAGTACATAAAGAATGCCGTGTTTGAAAATTGTAATTTTAACACAAAGGACGCTTTCTGGCAC
>DEPD01000011.1:31173-31777 GCA_002358575.1 Lachnospiraceae bacterium UBA3401
ACAAAGGACGCTTTCTGGCACGGTGAGCATGTTGTGGTGCGAAACAGTGTTGTGAAGGGAGAGTACCTCGCATGGTATGCGAATGGACTCACATTTGAAAATTGTAAAATCATTGGCACCCAACCGCTATGTTACTGCAAAAATCTAAAATTGGTTGATTGCGAAATGATAGAGACGGACCTCTGTTTTGAGAAGTCTGAGGTGGAGGCGCGAATAATAACACCAGTACTTAGTATTAAAAATCCACTGTCAGGGACCATTGTTGTGCCAGCGGTAGACGAGATTATTATGGATGATGTAAATGCAAAGGGAAAAATTGAGTTACGCTGAAACGAATCATAGAATCTAATATAATTAGGAGCCGCAAGAATGGATTTAAACTTACAAATTACAGATATAGCAGGAGCTAGACCAGAATATTCAACAATGATTGTGAACTTTGTTGCTACTGTGCGGAAACAATTAAGAAATAGTATGTGTTACGTGTTTTCTGATAATGTACAGTATAAATTTAAAACAGGGGACGGGGAAAACAAAACGGTTATACCAGGCGCATCTATCAAATTGCCGAACAAAATCACGCAGAGGAAATACTTTTATTGAC
>DEPD01000011.1:32165-32392 GCA_002358575.1 Lachnospiraceae bacterium UBA3401
GTGAAAAGAAAGAATTGTATCGGCAGCAGGAAATTGACAAATATTGGATTGTAGGTTTAAAAGATAAAAAAGTTAAAATATATGAACTTGATTATGATGAAACTGGAAAACCGCAATATTATTTATGGAAAATAATCACAGAAAAAAATAAAAATGAATCATTTTCCAAGTTTGAAGATTACATTTGATGAATTGAATATAGAATAGTTACAATTCAGCCTCAGGAT
>DEPD01000080.1 GCA_002358575.1 Lachnospiraceae bacterium UBA3401
CACTTCGTGGTGGCTTGATGCTTTTCTGCCACTACACTGTCTCACGGACTTAGCCGTAAATGCTAAGTCCTGTTTGAACTGTTATGTAGTTCTCTTATCTGTTCTGCAATTCGCCGCGCTCCTTTTGCATCAATCAGTTTCTTTTCCTGTCTGTGCAAACATTCTCTGTATTCTTTGTCCTGAATGCATCGCCTCAATGCCTCCCGCACGCGTTCAGTCACCCGATCAGGCTCCTTGACAATATTTCCTGCATTGACAATATCTGTCAGTTTTTCCAACTCCTCCGCTCCCTGTCTTTGATTTTCAGCAAAATAAAAGACAATCATTGGAACTCCTAGAGCACTCACCTCATAAATAGTACTTCCTGTCGCTGTTAGAACCACATCACTCTCTAATAAAAGACCGCGCATATCTTTTACCTTTTCATGAATCTGAATCCGCAGCGCAGACAGATTTGCCGATACCTTTTCATAATTCTGATATCTGCGCTTTAATTCTGCTGCAAATTGATTAAATGGTCCACTGACCAAATGCAAAGTTATCTCTTGTTCTGCTATGATTTTGTCACGCAGCAATGCTTCTACAAGCGTAGCTGTCGCAAAATAAGGATCACTTCCTCCTGTCGTGATTGTGACATTGGTCACTTGCTCTGCCACACAGTAAACAGAAGGCTTTTGAAATGCGCTGCGAAGCGGCATATAGTCTGCTCCTAACAACACCTTTCGAGGATATTGGTCTCTCGTCTGATGCGCTGCCTCTATCGCATGATACTGCGCATCCAGCCGCGGGGCATAGAGATTGTAATTAATTAACAAATCCACTGGATATGCCTGCCCCATATCCTCAAAACACACTGTTTTCACTATTTTACTAAGAGCAAGATAATATGTGCTTTCTGCCTGATAACTGTCCACTAACACAATATTACTGCGCTTTTTCTCACTATTTTTATTATCTTTAGAGACAGATTCCTTTTGAAAAATCGTTTCTAGTAAATCTAGCTCACGCATCATATCGCGATAGTCTGTATGCAGTACAATCGTTTCAAACCCTCGCTCCTCTATCAATGAGCAACATGTTTCATCCGCCAAAATAAAAACAGGCGGAAACAGACAATCCATCTCCGCTGCCGCCTCCGCAACTGACAGGCAGCGCATCACATGCCCCATGCCAATCTTTGTATTTCCGTCTGCACGAATGTAAAACATCTAACCCAAACGCCTCCTCACACTCCGCACCAGCATAAACGCCTCTGCCCGCTCCATGCCTGCTGTCATGCCACGTGTTTTTGACAGAGAATCCATACCCACAAGACTTCTTGGATGTGGGAAATTGCAAAGTTCTGACACATAACAGTTCATTGCTTGTTCTTTCAGGCAATAATAATCTGTAATATCAATAAATACATTGGGACAAAACGCCGACTGTGCACTGTAATCAAAATTCCACTCCGAAGAAGAAAGTGTCTCAAAGGCATATATTTCCTCAACGCAGTATGCACCTATTGGTCTTGACGCTGTAAGTACTGCACGTGCGGTATATTGATGATCTATATTCAAGTCTCCACTGTAATGTGTATAGAGAATTTGCGGACGCAATTTTTCAATCATTTGTTCGATTTCTTTTACAATATCAAGCAAATCCACATGGTCGAAACGATTATCTGGAAAATCCGCAAAAAATACTTTCTGATATCCAACTGCCTTTGCGCTCTCCAACGTATTTTTATGCAGCTCATCCACTACATTCTGGTCGATATCCTCCCTGTGTCTGCCACGGGAAGTCTGTCCTTCTCCCAAAATCAGCGCATAGACAACATCTCCCTCCGCCACATGTCTTGCGACGGTACCGCCAACGCCAAGAATTTCATCATCCGGGTGCGCTGCCACGACCAATACTGTCTTCATCTTCTCAGTCCCCCCTCTCTGCTATTCCTCCGTTTTACACCGAAACACTACCCGCGCCGAAAGCTCTTTTTTCTCCTCAGAAAAATCTGCCTGTTCAAACTCTAAACGGTACTTTCCAAATTCTATAAACGCCCTTGGATAGCCCTCTGCATCCAACATTCTAATATAGTCATAAATTTTTTCTAAATCCATCTCTAGTGTTATCTGACTCTCTTCGGGCTTCCTGCGTTTAAAGATTGCTGGTTCTCCCTCCTGAGGCATAGGTTTTAATTTTTTGTGATTCCCATCCTCCAAAAAAAGTGGCATCATCTCCTCAAAAATAATATCTGCACACCGTATAAAAATTTCCTGCGCGCTGCCTTCTAAGGATAGTGGATGTTTCATATACACTGGTCCGCCGTCAAGTTTTTCTGTCATCTTTATCGCTGAAATTTTTGTTTCCTTATGACCGCGCACAATCAGATTCTGCAAAGGACTCCCGCCACGCCCATAAGGTAAATCTGTCATATGAAATACCACACATTCCCAATTATCCGTAATCTCACGTGGCATAATATAAGACCAATGTGGCAAAAAGATATAATCCGGCTGAAAATCGCACACATTTTCTGCTGTAAACTCTTCCCTTTTGGTATAGATGCAAATTTCATGCACCCCTTTATATTTTTTCTGCAATGCCTGCGCGCGCGCAATATTCCACGACTTCATTGTCGCTATAATAATTCGCATTCCTCACCGCCTCCAAACCAGTTCATATTGAATATAATCATTCTTTTTTATTGGTGTAAATCCACATTTTTCAAAAACGCTTGCAGACGCAAGGTTCTCCTGTTTTACCTGCCCAACAAGTGTTAGTTCGTCTGGCATCTTTACGGTTTCTAGTTCCCGCAAAAGCAACTGCATCAATGCAGTCCCGTATCCCATTCCCCGAAATTTTGCAGCGATGCTATAATCAATAAACGCCTTATCACCCTCAATATTTAACCGAATCTGTCCCACTGGAATCTCATTGTCGCATAAAATATATTGATATACGAAAACATTTTCCATCATAGCTGCAAACCACTTTATATGGTCTGCATAAGGTATTTTTTCTGTATGGAATGCATTTGCTCGAACTGTATTGTCATTTGCCCAATCAAACAAAAGTTCTCTATCTGCTAGGCACACCTGTCGCAAGTGCAATTTTCTTTTGATTATTCCCATCTAGTCTCCCTTTTTATGCACACGGACGCGGAAAGGAAATATGCAGCGAAAGCTGCCCGCGTCCGGCGCGCGAGTAGGGAAGATGAATCTTCCCTACTCGATTATTACTAACTAATATCAGAAAAAGACAGTGGTGTCCCGCGCTTTAAATCACGCTTTGCAGTCCGTCCCAACACTTCCTTGTAATGTTTTGGTTTCAGTCCATATGCTGGCCGAATACTTCTAATATTTTCTGGCGTAAGCATTTCTCCCGCCGCTATATCCTGCACTACAAATAAAGAACGACGAAAACATGCATTGCTTTCCTCCTGACTGGAAACACCATAGCAAACGCTTCCCAGTGCCTTTTCCACTTCGCGCACCTGATGAACCATATCCCCAAATTCCGCCGGCTCCATAGAAAAACTGGAATCTGGATTTTCAATCGCACGGCTGATACAGAAATGCTTTTCAATTAGATTGGCGCCAACTGCAACCGCAGTTGCAGCGCTAAACGCCCCCATAGAATGGTCAGAAAGCCCCACAGGAATCCCAAATCGTTCCTTCATATCACGAATCATACTAAGATTCATCTCTTCACTTTTTGCCGGATAAGCACTCGAACATTTCATCAGTACAAGCTGTCTGTTTCCTGTACTGTAGATCGCCTCAACTGCCTCCTCAATCTCCTCTAAAGTTCCCATTGCTGTTGACATAATGATTGGTTTCTGCTTTGATGCAATGTATTCCAACAGAGGAATATCCACCAGTTCAAAGGAAGCAATCTTATAAAACTGTATCCCAAGCTTCTCAAGAAAATCAACAGAAGTGGTGTCAAACGGCGTTGAGAGAAAATCTATCCCCACTTTTGCCGCCTCGTCGCGAAGCTGTTCCTGCCACTCCCACGGCGTATATGCCTTCTGATACAACCCGTAAAGATTCTCTCCTTCCCAAGTGCCCTTTCCAATCTGAAAATATTCATTCTGGCAGTCTATGGTCATGGTGTCTGCTGTGTAAGTCTGTATCTTTACACAATCCGCACCGGCGTCTTTCGCTGCGTGAATCAGTTCCAGCGCGCGTTCTATACTGCCAGCATGATTTGCAGACATCTCCGCAATAATATAGGCAGGATATCCGTCCCCTATTATTCGTCCGTTTACATTGATTGTACTGCCCATTCTTTCCTTTGCTTCTCCTTTCACTATCTGCTATTTCCTTCTGCCTGTAATAGCTTGTACTTCATTTCCGCAAGCGCCCAATCCTCCAAAGTATCAATATCCTGAACATATCGTTCCTCTTGTATCAGCGGAACGGCATGTTCCATCCAGATTGCCTTCTGCTGTAAAAAACGCTCCACATTTAGGCAGTAAAACTGACCGCAGTCATGGTAGAGCGGCTCCAAATCCTGTGAACGCTTTGTCATATTCTCCGGCCATTTGGGCGCGATCCTACCCTGATTGATTACAACACCTCTCTGCGGTGGAAAAGAAAATTTTACAACAGGAATCACACAGTCTGCTTGCTCCTGTTCCAAAAGCTGCATCGCTGTACTTAACATATTCACTGTCACAAAAGGTGCTGTGGGATAAATGCAGCATGCCGCCTGAAATTCCTTCCCTGTCTGCGCATACGCCGTCAAAACTTCTGCTATCACATCCGCTGTGGTGGCAAAATCATTGGATGTTTCCTCACTCCGAAAAAACGGAACCTTTGCTCCTGCCTGCTGCGCGATTTGTGCAATCTCCGTGTCATCTGTTGACACCATCACTTCCTCAAACAGTTCTGTCTGCAATGCCGTCTCAATACTGTATTCCAAAATCGGCTTTCCCAGAAATGGCCGAATGTTCTTGCGCGGAATGCGCTTGCTGCCGCCTCTTGCCGTTATAATTGCTACGCTTTTCATCCAAATGTCCCTTCAATTTTTATTTTTTATAATAGTCAACGATCTTTTGCACTGCCTGTATCACATCCTCCACATCTTTGTCTGTCAAAGAATAGTAGATTGGCAGACTCATCATCTCCTGATACAACTTTTCCGCATTTGGGCATAGTCCCTTTTTGTAGCCAAGCTTCTCATAATAAGGGTGCCAATACACTGGAATATAATGCACATTGCAACAAATATTCTCTGCCATCATCGCCTCAAAAAATCCTCTGCGGTCAATGTTGAGCAATTCTGGCCGGATTCGCAGTATGTAGAGATGCCTTGTCGTCTCCGACTCTGGAATCTCCCGCTGCACAAAAAGTTGCGGTATCTGTGAAAATGCCTTATCATATTGCTCTACAATCTCTCTGCGCCGTTTTGAAAACTGTGCAAGTTTGTCAATCTGGCTTAATATTAGCGCACATTGAATATCTGTCAGTCTATAATTATATCCTAAATCAATTTGCTCGTGATACCAAGGACCATGACTCTCATTCACATAACACTGTTCCTCTTTTGTAATGCCATGTGAACGGCAGAGCAAAAGCTTTTCATACAAATCCTCTCGGTTTGTAAGAACTGCGCCGCCCTCGCCGCCTGTCACTGTCTTGACTGGATGAAAGCTAAACGTGGTCATATCCGCAATGCTGCCCACTGATTTTCCTTTATACTTTGTACCGATAGAATGAGAAGCGTCCTCTATCAGCACAATCTCTTTCTCATGACACAGCGCCATCAATTCATCTAACTTGACAGCCTGACCCGTATAATCCACCGCAACCAATGCCTTTGTCTGACCAGTAATCTTTTCCCGAACACTTTCTGGATCAATATTATAAGTTTCTGGATCAATATCCGCAAAAACTGGTTTTGCCCCGCAATAAAGCGCGCAGTTTGCAGAAGCTGCAAATGTAATAGGTGTTGTAATTAGCTCATCGCCTGCGCCAACACCTGCTGCCATCGCCGCGATATGGAGCGCAGCAGTGCCATTGCTGCAAACAACGGCATACTTTGCTCCTGTCAGTGCGCAGAGTTTTTGTTCAAGTTCTGTAACTTTCGGTCCACAAGTTAAATAATCACTGGTTAGAACCTCCTCCACAGCCTTGACATCGACCATGTCAATATACTGATGGCCATAAAATAATTTCGTATCCCGAACCGGAATTCCTCCGGCAATTGCTGGTTTTTCCATTCTTATAATAATGTTCCTTTCTCTACTCATAAAGGTCTGTTTTTAAAAGTGTACGAATCTGTTCTACAGAGAGCCAGTCTGTGTTGTTTCCAGAAGAATAATAAAAACCTTCCTCCACTTTCCTGCCACTTGGATTTGGACGCTTTGACTCCTGCCAAAACATCTGTGGATAGATAATAAAATTCTTTTCATATTCATACGTTGTCATGGAATCTTCTGCTGTAATCATCACTTCATGAAGTTTCTCGCCAGGGCGGATTCCAACTTCCACTGTCTTCATGCCCGGCGCCATCGCTTCCGCAAGATCTGTAATCTTAAAGGACGGAATTCTGCTGATAAATGTCTCACCGCCCTTTGCCTCTTCAAGCGCTTTGATTACAAGCTCAACGCCTTGTGTCAGACTTATCCAAAAGCGTGTCATGCGATAATCTGTAATTGGAAGCTCTTTTGCACCCTCGTTAATTAACTTCTGAAAAAGTGGTATAATTGAGCCGCGGCTGCCAGCTACATTTCCATATCGCACAATCGAAAAATTTAAATCTTTTGTACCACAGTAAGCATTTGCAGCAATAAACAGTTTGTCCGATACTAATTTCGTACCGCCATATAAATTAACTGGATTGACTGCCTTGTCTGTAGATAGCGCCACTACCTTTTGAATGCCTGTATTGAGTGCTGCATCAATCACATTCTGCGCGCCATTGACATTTGTTTTGATCGCCTCATTAGGATTGTACTCACACGCGGGTACTTGTTTGAGCGCCGCGGCATGAATCACGTAATCCACACCTTCAAACGCGCGTTTCATGCGCTCATAATCACGCACATCGCCAATAAAAAAGCGCAGTTTTTCTTTGTATTGTGCAAAATCATTCGCCATCACCCACTGTTTAAACTCATCCCGCGAATAGATGATAATCTTTTTCGGATGATAGTGCGTCAGCACATATTCTGTGAAGCATCTTCCAAAAGAGCCTGTGCCGCCCGTAATTAATATTGTTTTATTATCTAATAACATTTTGTTTCCTCCATTTTCCGCGAAATCTTTTTTTATTTTACCATAATTTTCCTGACCCGTCAAAAATAACCTTATTTTAGCAGTTCAGTAACCGTCTTCCTGTTACAAACATCAAGCCTCACTTCTTATCTCTATTCTGGAAAGACAAGACTTGCTGTGACACTATTTAGAATTTTGTCATACACAATAATATTCCATCTGCCCCCCATCTGATAATGGTCTACCCCGTCAACAAGCACTTGATAGGCATTTCCAACTCTCGCAAGTACCAACGCACTGTCTCCAGCCTTTCTGTGGCGGATTCCTGCCTCTTTCCAGGTAATGTCAAGTGCTATCTTGCAGTCCTCATACACCCACTGACGTGTCTCCTTACCTTTTCCAGCTTTTGTATCTGTCACAATAAGAATAAAATTCTTATCATTTTGCAGCATCTCAAGACACTCTTTTGCTGATGTGGCTGTCATATACTCCTTCCATCCTTTTCGTTCCCGATACAAGCACGCCATATCCCATGCGTTAGGCTGTGCATCTGCCCTTCTGTCCGGCAACTCATAATGTTCTTTAAGATACTGTCCTAAGTGACTTGTAACCTTTCTAGCGCCAAAATCATTCAGATGTTCTTCATCTCGAAAATCCGCTGCCAAATCAAGTTCCAACGCACCATTGTAATAAAGCTCATTGTAATCTATAAACTTCACCTTCCGCGCATCCGCAAGCGTCCGCAAGGCCTCCGTCTCATACTGATGCCAGTTTTCCTTAGGCGATTTAAAGAGTACTAGTTCCGCATTGTTCTTTTGGCACAGCTTGACAATTTCATCCAGATATTGGATATTTTCTTCCTCTATCCACGCCTCGCCATCAAAACAGTACTCTTGCAAATTAATTGCGGTTTCTGATACAGACTGTGTTTCCAGATAACCTTTAGTATAGTTTGTCTTATCCTGCCCAAAATATGTATAGTCCAGCTTGCTTAGCTCTTTCCATCGGCTGTGATAGCGAAACGTTGGAAAAACATAAGAAAAATATTCTGCATTGACCGCTCCAACTGACTGGTAAATGCATCTAAGCTTATCTATCGAAAATGGTATATTCGTCAATCCCCAGCGCAGTCCCGCCTCATTTATCGTTTGGATACCGCCACCTACCATCATATTTACCTCAAGCGCAACTACTTTTGGACTCTGTCTCCGAAACGCTTCCTTTAGGTAGAGCACCGAGATATTCATTGGCTGCGACGAACTGCCAAAATCATACGCCGCAATTCCATATTCCTCATACAAAACAATTGGGTCTATCGTACAGAAACTATTGCTGCTGCCAATTACAATCACATCAATGTCATTCTTTTTTTCCGCATAGAACCCCTTTACAATCGTTGTGGAATCCCCAATAAACTTTGCACACACAATCTCATTTGTAACCATCAACACCAAACTGATCAACACAAAAAAACTAATGACAGATGCCAGTCTGGAAATAATTGTTCTTTTTGTCATTGTCTCCTCCAATTGTTACTGTTCACTCCGTTCCAGTAACATGTAAAAATCCATGCAAAATTTGCTTCGCAAATGGATTTTTACTCGCTGTTGGTATGTTTTCTCACGGACTTAGCAGTAAATGCTAAGTCCTGTGTGAACAGTAACCTCCAATTATCTTTTAGAAACTTAAAATTGAAAATAGATAAACTGTGATGCGTCATATCCTTCCCCGTACACGCCAAATACAAGAACCATCACAAGCAGCACTGCCACAATCACATACTGTACTACAAGACATTGTTCTTTTACAATCGCGTCAAACAGCTTATGCTTTGCTGCATAACAAGCCTCCACAATCAGCAGAATCAGAATCCCAAACAACAGTACTCCCATTTCTTTTCTGTCCAGTCCCAGATAAAATATAGATTCGTCAAACAGCGACCAGACATCAAAGTTTTGAAATATTCTTTGTAGGTAGTATATTGCATCCTTTACTGAGTCTGCTCGAAAAAACACAAAGGAAAACGCAAACAACAAAAAAGTACAGATGCCACGGCAGAACTGACAAACAAATGTTTTCCAGCGTATATGAAAAGCATGGGCAACCCATTTCCATAGTGGGTCCAGCAAATCCCCAATTATAATATAGACTCCTTGTATCGCGCCCCACACAACAAAATGCCAGCTTGCGCCATGCCAAAATCCGCTCGCGAGAAAAGTTATCATTGTATTAAAATATTTACGCGGCTTTGCACAATGACTTCCTCCCATTGGGATATAGAGGTAGTCGCGAAACCACGAGCTTAATGACACATGCCAGCGCCGCCACAATTCCCGAACACTTGTGGAGAAAAAAGGCGCCTCAAAGTTTACCATAAGCTCAATTCCAAGAATCTTGGAAACGCCCATCGCTATTGTAGAATAGCTTGCAAAATCACAATAAATCTGCACTGCAAACAGCACACAGGCTATCAGAAGCGCTACGCCACCAAATAAATAATACATGTCAAATACTTGATTGACCAACACCGCTGCGCGGTCTGCAATGACCATTTTCATAAAAAATCCCCAGAGCATTAAGAGCAATCCGCGTGTAATTTTCTCAAAGCTCCACATTCTTTTACGCTGTATTTTTTCTATCTGCCACAACAAATTTTTACTCCGCTCAATTGGTCCTGCGACCAACTGTGGAAAGAATGATACAAACAACGCATACCTTATAAAGTTTTTCTCTGCTTTTACTGTCCCACGATACACATCAATTGTGTACCCCAATGCCTGAAACGTATAGAACGAAATTCCGACTGGAAGGACAATCTCCAAACTAGGCGTTCCCATCTTCACACCAAATACAGAACATACTGTTGCAATGGTGTCATGCAGGAAATAAAAATATTTAAAAAATACAAGCAACGCCAAATTACTTATAATCGCCACTGTCAAAATAACTTTACGTTTTACTTTTCTTTGTGCATCCTTCGTTTTAAACTGTCCCATAACAAGGGCACACAAATATGTAATTACCGTAGAAGCAAGTATTAAAATCCCATACTTTGCATTCCAGCTCATATAGAAATAATAGCTTGCAACCAGCAGCCACAACTGTCGTAGTCTTCTTGGCATCACATAATACAACAGAACTACCACTGGAAAAAAGATTAAAAATTCAAATGAAGTAAATTGCATATTTTCCTAACTCCCACACCCCCGCTTTAGCGGGCACTCCAATCAAGAACTATGCTACGTACATGCGCATTCCTGCCCTGTCAAAAATATACTGAACATCAGATAAATCTGCCATGAGTATAACAAAATTATCCCTGAGTACGGCGTATTTTGCGGCGATAAAAAGAAAGCAGCTGATAATAGAGCTTAAATTTTAATGGTGACTCCATATGCATCGCTGCAAGCCGCTTCTGTTCCTCGTCAAACGCATTCTGATAATAAATATTTTCCTGAAAATCAGGAAATTCTTGTCGAATGCCCTCCGCAATCTGTTTTAAAAAACTTACTTTTGGATTCTTCACACCAAGCATATAAGTAAAAAGCGTATTCATATAATACAGCTTGGAAAAAGCAAATTCAAATTCCTGCCTGTATGGTTTGAAGATGCCGTATCTACACGCTTCCTCAATCAGTTTCTTCCCCATCAAAAGCCGCATCTCACATTTCTCTTGGCTAATCTCATGCACTGTGGAAAATTCATGCTGATAATAATAATATAGTGGTTCCTCAATCTTCTCAAAGTGCGTAAAATGCAGCATCCAGATTGGCGAAGCACAGTTGTCCTCGTAGAATGTGTTTTCTGGAAATCTCAGTTGATAAGTATCAATCACAGATTTTAGATAAATCTTGATCACCATGCTGCCCGGATTCATAACAAGCTTTTTATAGCGTTCTTGATCTAACACTCCTGTCTGGTCCATTGTGTTGTTTGGCATTAGTTTGCCCACATTCATTGTGTGCGAATCCACCATGCAATAGTCGCAGCCCACAACATCCGCCCCTGTTTTTTCCGCTTTTTTTATCAACTTTTCATACATATCTGGCGCAACCCAGTCATCGGAGTCCACAAATCCAATCCATTTGCCGTGCGCTGCCTCAATTCCCTTGTTGCGCGCACCACCCTGTTTCAGATTCTCATAGGATTGGATTATCTTGAATTTCCACGGGTAATTCGATTCATATTCTCTTAGAATCTCCATTGACGCATCTGTAGAAGCATCATCAACCGCAATAATCTCATAGTCTGCAATCGACTGACCAATCAGCGAATCTAGGCAAAACTTAAGTTTGTTATCCGCTGCCATATTGTAAACAGGTACTATAATACTAAGTTTCATACGAATCTTCACTCCCTTCCGATAACTGGCATTGTCAATCAATCCCATTTGCAGTTAGGAACTGTTAATAAATTACTCATGACAATTACTTGCCTAAATGTCCATCTGCGGTATCAGAAAATCTTGACATAGCCCGCTATGCCTGCGATTTTCTTCTTTGTAGCTGAACATTTATACAGCGTTCTTGTCGCAAGTAATCTCTGAACAGTTCCTTGCTTTTCACACCCGCACCGTGCAATTGCTGCATGATGTTGGAGTCAGCGCCAAAATGCCTGCTTTGTGGCATTTTGTGTGTATTAATGGTTGCAATTCACACCAAATCATCATAAATGGATGCGAAATTTGGCGTGGTGTGAATTGTAACCATTTGTATCAGCGTTCTTTTACAATCATACCGTCCTCCACCCGAAAAACCATATCACACTTTTCAATTGTCTGTAAACGATGCGCTATAATCACAAGTGTTTTCTTGCCGTGCAGCCGATTAATAGACTCCATAATCGCCGCTTCTGTATCATTGTCGAGCGCTGATGTCGCCTCGTCAAGAATCAATACTTCTGGGTCATTGTACAGTGCCCGCGCAATCCCAATCCGCTGACGCTGACCGCCAGAGAGCCGGATACCACGCTCTCCAATGCCAGTATTCACTCCGTCCGGCAATGTCTTCACAAATGTGTCGAGCTGCGCTTCCCTAAGCGCATACCACAACTTTTTGTCATCAATTTCTTCCTCGGGAATCCCAAATGCAACATTTTTCCTGATATCAGCATCCAACAGAAAAATCATCTGCGGAATATAGCCCACATTGGCAAGCCATTCGCGATAGTGTTCTTGAACATCCACATCATCTGCTAGCACTTTACCACCCTGCAACTTCAAAAGTCCCAGCAAAATATCAATAATTGTCGTCTTTCCTGCGCCGCTTGCACCTACTACGCCGATGGATTTACCAATTGGAAAGGAGACTGTCGCATGGTCAAAAATCAGCTTGTCTGAATTGGGATAGTGATATGTGATATCAGACAATCTCACCTCCCTTGTGACAGGCAGCTTTTCCTTTGCGACAACTGCATAGGAAATATCCGTATGCGCCTCGTCTGTCTCCTCGACAAGATTGTCGCTCACATTAAAGAAAAACGGCTCATTAAAAGCCATACTTGTAATCTGATTGTTAATACGACTGGCAGCAGGCAGCAGACGCATTGCCGCAATACCAAATGCCGCAAACAGGGAAACCATGCCAGACACATCTGCTCCTGACACAATCAGCACTAAGATATATCCAAGCAGCCCAGCCATACAGACAGTCTCAATCAAAAGCTTCGGCGTGTTGTTAAACAAACTAAACCGTTCCATAGCCTTCACATAACCTTCACCAACCTTACAGTACTCTCCAATAAAATATTGCTCGCGTCCTGCGACCTTAATCTCCTTAATCCCCTGCACTGTCTGAGAAATCCAAGCAAACATAGATGCGCCATAATCCTGATTTTCTTTTCCAGTACGATTCATAATCGGCTTGACAATCTTCTTAATCACAACCAACGTCGCAACCAAAAGCACCGCAATTACCACCGTCATCACAGGGTCCTGCATAGCAAGGGCCACCACAAGGAACAGGGCAACAGTCGCCTCGGACGCAATCTGCAAAACAGCCATAATCAGCGCATACATATTGCTGACATCGGCCGTGATACTTCGCTGAATAACAGAAGTCTCCGCATTTAAGTAATATTCATACTCGCGCCGCACAAAATTTTTCATCAGGCTTGATGCCGTCTTAAACTGATTGCTGTACACAAACCGATATAAATTTCTCTGCAAAAAGAATTGGAATGCATTTTTTGCAATATACAATATTATCAAAAAAAGAATTGCAAGCACGGAGAATTGCACGGTATTCTGTAGATGAAATATATTACATACTATCTGGTATTTTTCTCCCTGTTCCAATGCCACAGGGTCAAGAATCAGTTGTACGACAGCCATTACCATCATCACTGCTCCCGTTTCCAAGCCAGCCGATATTATCATCATCACGAACAGCCGCGCCATAGCGCCCTTTTGTTTTTTGTCCATCAAAATATTTATCTTTTTTAATATTTTAAGCACTGATATTCCATCCTTTCGCTTTTCCTCCGATACTATAAGAAGCAAGAACTGCTTCTTATAGTCAGATGCACGGCGCAAAGAGCAGCGCCTTTTATCAGAAGTAAAGGACAACTTCTGATAAGTTGTATTATCTCACTCCAAACCACTTTTATTTATCGTTACAATTCACACCTACGCCAGATTTCGTATTGATTTATGATGATTTGGTGTGAATTGCAAC
>DEPD01000041.1:0-566 GCA_002358575.1 Lachnospiraceae bacterium UBA3401
AATATTTTATGCGGCTTCCCAGGCTTTGTGCCAGGTTTTTTAGGGCGGACGATAGAATGCAGGCCCATCTCAGTATTCATATATTTATGGATGGTCGTGGTGCTGCAGCCGTACCCTTCGCGCCTTAAATAGACCGTCATACCGCGGTAACTGTCAACACCTTTGTGCTTGTGGTAGATTTCCGCAATCTTTTCCTAGACTGCTGTTTTTTGGGCGTAATAATCCGCCTTTCGGTGTTTCCGGTAGTTATAATAGGCATTCAGGCAGATCCTCAGGCGCCAGAGCAGCCACTTCATGGTGTTGGTCAATAAACTGGTAAGCCTCTAACCGATTTCCTTTGCAAAGAATGCCGCCGCTTTTTTTAAGAATGCAGTCTCCTTGCGTAATTCTTCATTCTCCCGTTTTAACCGGAGGCTCTCCTTCATGGAGTCATAATCGTCTTTGGCTTGAAGACTTGCCTGGCATTCTATGCTGAATTCGCTGCACCATTTGGAGATACTGGCTTTGGATACACCATACTCTGCGGTGATGCTTTTGTAGGTTCATCCTTCTTCCTCATGAAGGCG
>DEPD01000041.1:958-3551 GCA_002358575.1 Lachnospiraceae bacterium UBA3401
CTTATATTTTTGATTATATCTCATTAGCCACTCTCGTTACAACTTTATTATAGCACTTCAATCTATGCGTTCTGCTATTGCGGCATTTGATTCACCTTGTGCTTTGTATATCAGTATTTTTGCACGGTCAACAATCTGAGCTTGTATTGTTCTGCATCTGCACAAAGATTGGAGATATTCATAATCTTTTTGTTCAATATCTAATATACTTGCGTGTTATAATCAACACTCCTTTTTATCTAATGATTTGATTATAACACGCATATATAAATTAAGCTAGTTATTTATTTTTTGATACACTAGTTATATGTGTAAAAGAAAAAAGCACGTCCCCAAGATATGGTTCCAATTGTTTCGCCAACTCTATATCCCCAAAATCCTGCAATATTTGTTTCGCTAATCTCCAAATGTCCGGATCGCTTACTTTTTCTAATCCATTCAAAACATAGCACCTTTTACTTCTGTCAGGTGTTATCTCCTGTTCATTAGGAAAGATATTATACTTTTTACATACGTCTGCAAATTCATATGACTTATATTGCCTTACAAATTCACTCGCAATAATATTTTTTAGTTCTTTTATTTTAGTCATATCATAATCCCTTGCTACCCAATAAACTTTACTAACACACTTCGCAAAAACCGTGGAATTATTACTAAATCACATTTTTCTCGTATACTGTTTCAGTTGGTCATAAAAATTTTCTCTTGTTCCGGCCATGATTACAACTACAACCACATTTTCTAAATATTCCACTATATATGCAAGTTCATAATTTGTCTTATTATAATAAATATCATACCCATATACGCCAGACAGATCTCCCGTCTTGGCTTCACCAACAGTATAGTCTTCCCGAATTTTATCTACTGCAGCCCGATATAAATTTTTCAGCTTTTTGTCTCTCAGTTTCTTTATGAATTTTGCTGCAGGAGGGAGAAAACGAACCTCAGTCATATTTTCTCCTCCTTACCAAAAATATCCTCATAAGACACATATTCACATTCCGAAAACGCAACCCTCTCTGCCTCTCCAATCATTTTCTCTACAGCTGGTCGCACCTGACTTTGTGCCTGCTTAAAATGTTGAAGCAGTTCTTTACCGCTATATCCCTGTTCAATCAGATCCGCCAGTATCTGTTCTGCAAATTCCCCACCTGTGTTTGTTTTTGCAGGACGAATAACCAGTTCATTCCCTCGTACCATACATTCTGCTTCCGTATCAAACCCCAACATTGCAAAAAATTTTTGAGGAATTGTTATCTGTCGTTTTGCCGAGATACTCACTTTTTTCATTTCCATAGGAATACTACCTTTCATCATAGTCGCTGGCATATTTATGTCCTCCTTATCATACGCAAATCAAAGAAAAAATATTCTTGGTTTCTTTGTATCTAGGATAATTGTATTTGTTTTTTTTCCATTTGTCAAGTCCCACAACTCTTACACAGCCACAACGACCGTTAATTTTAAGGATTATGAAACAAATATCCAGAATAGAAAAAGAACCCGCTCACATTTTCCAACTGAACTGGTCCTTTAAATTCATTAATCAAAACATTAATGATATTAGTTCTTTTACGAAACCACTCTAAAATATTCTGAAACTTCAAACTCACCTTCTACGATTCCACGTTCAATTTCCAAAATATTTAAACCTACCTTTTTAAATAACATATGTATCTCATTTTCATTTTCTACCGGAAATGACGCCATTTTTTCAACATATTTCGCAGATATTGCATCTATATCTAAATCAGGAAGTACATCCTTATTTTGATTATAGCGTTCTCTGACCTTTTGCATAAAGTGCGCTCTCACCGAATCAGTTACATCTCCCCCTTTATTTTGCCTGCCTTTCTTCAATGTGGTAATATAATATCCACCCTTTTTAAGACCATTACTCAAACTTCGCGCATTAATATTATCTATGTTCCTTGAAAATTCAATATCTGGCAGTTATTCAATTGTTTAAATTTTTGACCTGTGCTGCTTGCAGGCGTGATTTCAGTACTATCGGAAGTGTGTTCATAAATGCATCTACCAGCTCATCTATCTTTTCTTCAGATAGTTCTGCATTGTCTGCAAGTATAGTGCGGAACATTTCAAGCAGCATTTGAAATGCCTGTATCCATGTGATATCAGACATTTCATCTGTAAAATATAAAAGAATCTCACCCATAGAACGCTGGTCATTCGCTTCCCTGCTTTCAAGGGACAACATCATGTATCTGGTAAATACAACTGCTGTATGCGCTGTCATCGCATCATAGGACAGCGCATTACACTCTTTGCTCAGGTTTAGATAGCTTTTACACACCTTAAAAAATACCTCGGTATCCCAGTGTTTTCCATATATATGGATAATCTCTTCCTCATTCAGGGAAATATCTGTTGAGATCAGGCACAGGCAGTCCTTCTTTTTATTTCGGTTCCGCACATACACCACTTTTGCCAGTATGACTCCCCCATCCTTTACGACCTCAATCATAACAGAAAGAAGATATTTCGATCTCCCGCGTTTTTTCTTGTTTTTCTTGTAAATGGATGTCAGGGGCATATCCTCATTGTTGTATCTGAAAAACATTTTTGG
>DEPD01000151.1 GCA_002358575.1 Lachnospiraceae bacterium UBA3401
AACTCTAATTTCTGTCTGGATAAAGCACTAGCATAATTATCTATTCGCATCTATATATATTGATAGAAGCACCTGCATTTTAATGATACAGGTGCTTCTATCAATATGCACTTTCCTATACAGTATACCAAAAAGTATTCAAAGTGCAAGTCATTATGTAAATTTAATCTTGGAAGAAATCCTTTTTGTTATCTTTTACACCACACCATGCACTTACTGCATAGTGTCGGAGACAGCGCCAAAATGCCTGCTTTGTGGCATTTTGTGTGCATCAATTGTTACAATTCACACCAAATCATCATAAATCAATACCAAATCCAGCGTGAATGTGAATTGCAGCCTCCTTTTTATTCATGTCGAAGTGCTTCAATAGGACTAAGCTTTGCCGCCTTTCGTGCAGGATAAATACCAAAAAAGATACCAATCAATGAAGAAAATCCAGTTGCGGCAAGAACTACTTTGGGGTCAACTACGGCTTCCATACCGCCCATTCCCATATTTGACGCCAATCCACAAATTCCCCTTGCGCCTAAAATGCCAAGAACAATACCAACAAATCCACCAATCAATGTTATAATCACTGCCTCCATCAAAAACTGAAATAAAATCGAACCTGTTTTTGCACCAAGTGCCTTGCGGATACCGATTTCTTTCGTTCGCTCTGTCACAGACACCAACATAATGTTCATAACACCGATACCACCTACAATGAGCGCAATTCCTGCTACCAACATTATAAAAATTGTAATGTAATTCAAAATATCGCCAATCATGCCGACCTGACTTGCCATATCCGCGCTCTGTATATAGTCCTTTCCGCGCACATTGTACCTTGCCTCAAGCAAACTTTGTACCTGTCTTGAAATATCTGTAACATACTCAGAAGAATCTGCAAAAATAATAAATGAACTAAACTCCTCTGTATAATATCCATACAGTTCTTCCAACAGAGTAATTGGAATTTCCATTGACACATCTCCGTAAGTGCCCATCGTCATTTCCTTTGCGAGAGAATCGTCATCTTTTTTCACACCTACAATCGTAAAATCTTCCGTGACACCCCACATGCTCATGCTCAAATCTAACCCAACAACATCTATCGTTCCAAAGAGTTTTTTTGCGCCACGCTCATTGATAACACATACCTTTGCGCCACTCTGGCTCTCAATCTTATTAAAATATCGCCCTCTTGCAATTGGCGCACCATCGTAAAACTGCATAGATTCATTTCCAAACATCGGCGCTACGCTAAATGTTCCCTTTGTCGTCTGCGCACTTCCATTTGCCCCCATTCGCCAAATATCCGTCGCACCCTTTACATGCGGCACTTTCTCATAGATTGCATCGATATCGTCATCATTAAACATAATTGTGTCCGCCTCATCCGCTGGGACATCCGCATAGATTTGAATAAAACCACCGACCAGCGCATCAAGCTGTCCACTGATGCCAACTTTAAATCCATTTCCTGCCGACACAATCAAAATAACAGACGAAATACCAATGATAATACCAAGCATTGTCAGAAAAGAACGCGCCTTGTTACTGCGAATATTCATCAGGGCTATTTTTACATACTCCAATATTCTAGCCATTGTCTGTTCCATCCTCCGTCTGCTTCTGTGATGCATCTGCGTCCTCCTGCTCTGCAGACTGCGCTTGTGTATCATTCACATCTGTGCTTTCTGTATCATTTACACTTGCACTTACTGTGTTATTCACGCCTGTGCTTTCTGTGCCTGCACCACCTATCTCCGCGCCACTCATACCAGAAATTGGCATACCTGTCACAGTCATTCCTTCATCAAGCCCTATTCCGTAGACAGATGTTGTCACAATCTCCTGATTCTCTGAAAGACCATCTAAAATTTGGATATAAGTTTCTGAAGAAATACCAGTTTTGACATATTTCTTAGCAAGAACGCCATTCTCAATCAGATAACAGAACTCGCCTTGACTGTCAACATTGACTGCCTCGACGGGGACTTGCAAAACACCTTTCTCACTCGCCGTCAAAATTTTAAGTTTTGCATCAAGTCCCAAAAAAATGTTCTCGTCGGGATTGTCAATATGTATCCTTGCTGCAACGGTTGCTGTACCAGACGTATTTTCTTCCGCAATATGATTGATTTTTGAAACCGTGCCAGTATAGCTTTTTCCAGAAATAATAATCTCCGCTGGCTGTCCAAGCACAAGGGTTTCCAACGCATATTTTGAAGCCTGAAACTCAACGCATACATTGTCAATGCTCTCAAGAACCATGAGCTGTGTTCCTTCCTGCACAGTTGCACCTTTCACAACGTTCAAATCAGAGATAACTCCATTGAAATCTGCCACAATCCCATTTAGTACTGCTTTATATTTTCTTTCCGCATCCTGACCTTCTAACTTTGTTTTTTCCTTGTTTAGCGCATACCCTTCCAGTTTATTTCCATTTACAACTGCGGACTCTGCCCCTGCTTTCACACTTTTTGCCTCGGAGAGACGCTCCTGATAATCTGCAAGCACTTTTTTTGCCTGTGTCAGCATGTCTTCCCATCCATAATCGGTTTTGTAATCTGAGAGCAGACTTAATTCATTGTTCAGTTTATTTAACTCATTCTGCTTCTCCACCTTTTTTCCCATTAGCATTTCAACATCTGTGTCTTTGGTCGGTGTCTGTATTGCCAGATCATAATTATTGATTTCTTTCTCAACTTTATAAATCTTAGCATATAAATCTGATTTTTTTAATGCTGTCAGATCGGTAATACTGTTTGTCAAATCGTCTATGTACTGCTCATAACTGTCTATCACAGCTTCACACTGTGCAATCTCCGCCTCAGCTTCTGCCAATTTTGCCTTCTGCTCGTCATTATATTGTACATTGGAACTGTAATCTGCCGAACTAATTCTCTGTTCTAATTCTGACTTTTGCTTCGCATAGGCAACTGCCTCCTCGTCAAAACATAACAGTACATCTCCCGCCTTGACAATATCACCTTTTTGTACTTCAACCTCTTCCACTTTTGCCTCAGCCGGTGCAAAAAATGTAACGGATTCCTCCGCAACTACCTTTCCGCTAACGTTGAGTTCCGTATCAATATCACCTACCGATATTTTATCTGTATAGACAGGAATCGCCACACTTTTTTTGCCAGAAAAAGATTTTACTACAATTACTACTACCAGCACAGCAACAACAGGAATAATAAACTTTAATTTTTTCTTTTTCCGCCTGCGTGTCTTTTTCCCTCCCTCTGTATTTTGTATATTCTTTTCTTCCTTACTCATTTTTTTCGTCCTCCATGTTTTCCTGTTTTAATAATTGAGGTCCATTTTGCCTCGTATCCGAAACGATTTTTCCGTCTCGTATCTTAATAACTCTATCTGCCTGTTCTGCAATCTCATTGTCATGCGTAATCAAAATTACTGTCCTGCCCTCGCCGTGAAGCTCCCGCAAAATCTGTAGAATTTCTTTTGTCGAGTTAGAATCCAAATTTCCAGTTGGTTCATCTGCCAATATAATTGGCGGTGCCTGCGCAATCGCCCTTGCAATTGCAACCCTCTGCTGCTGACCACCTGACATCTGTGCTGGCTTGTGGTCTAATCTATGCGACAATCCCACTTTCTCAAGTGCCCTCAATGCCAGCTCCTCCCGCTCTCGCTTGCTCACACCGCGATAAATTAATGGCAGCGTAACATTTTCTACAGCAGTTAGATTTTGAATTAAATTAAACCCCTGAAAAATAAAACCAATCTCTCGGTTTCTCACATCTGACAATTCATCATCCTCCATATCTGACACATCAATGCCATGCAGCATATAAGTTCCAGAAGTTGGCACATCCAGACAGCCTAGCATATTCATCAATGTCGATTTACCGGAACCAGAATGTCCTATAATTGCAACAAATTCTCGCTCACATATGGTAAGATCAATTCCGTCAAGCGCATGTACCTCATTTTCACCAGGATTATAAATCTTTCTCATATCCCGAATCTCAATTAACGTGTTCCCCAATGTTTCCGTTTCATCCATTTTTCTTCCCCATTTCTCCTTTTAAATATATGTCATGTCATATCATAACACTACGCATTTATTTTGTCTTTAACATTTTCTTAATTTTACATTAATTTACAATACCTAAAAAATGTATTAATATCTCTTGGAAATTATGTATTTTTCATAAAAAATATCTAATCATTTTGTTATTATTTTTCAAAAATTTTATGTTAGCGGGCACCCTACAGACTTATTTCCCCCACATGGGTCTGTGCAATCGAGTAGGGAAGATTTATCGTTTCCTACTCACGCGCCAATGTGCCATGCAATGGCATATTTCCTCTGCATCCGCGTGCGCATAAAAAAAGACACTCTCATAAAGATTAAAAGTGTCTTGTTAAATAAGGAACTGTAGAAAAATAACTGACGCATCTTGACTTGGCTGTTTCTCCGATTATGCATGCCAAAAAGCCTCGCCGCAGCCCGCAGCGCCTACGTTTTTTGACATACCTCCTCGA
>DEPD01000130.1:0-2584 GCA_002358575.1 Lachnospiraceae bacterium UBA3401
GGTATTCTTGTTTATATGGTCGTTTTCTGCAAAAACGGGACACTTTCTGCAATGTATATTGATTTATAAACGGTTATTTGTTATTTTAAATAAAAATATTATATATTATTGATTTTCTATATAAAATAACATTATCTATAATGTGGAAAGGGAGGGAAGAAGTAGATTATTATAGAAGATCAGTATAAAAGGAGGCAAATTATGAGATTCAATAAGAAAATTTTATCAACAGTATTATCTATGTCAATGGCTTTGGCTTTGATGCTGAATCCGATGTCAGTTATGGCGGCAGACAACAGTACAACTAATTCTGACGAAACTATTGTAATTGAGCAGGAAGATGACAGTATAATCAAATTAACACCTTTATCCGAAGAAGAGGTTGCTGTATTACTTGAGAATGAAGAGAATCAACAACAGACAAGAATCGAAAATGAAGTATATGCTGCACCTGTTAAGGTTGATTCAAGTCGTGTAGCTGTGGATTTTACAAACAAAGGTTTCATTTTAGATTTTGTTGATTATGTGCAAACCAACTTAATAATCTGGCACGCAATAGATGATAATCCGGTTGGTTATAGAATGGAATATATAAAACTTCCGCATGGAACTCACAGAACAAAACCGGTATATGTATCAGGATGGCATAGGGCACAAACAATAGGTGGATTTTATATAGACGGATTTGGGAAAGAGGTAGGAATTGGAACTGCAAGCGGATATGTTTATAATTAATTTTCCGCAGGAATTTGAAAAAAATATGTACTCTTTCATGTTGTAGGTAGGAACTATTATATGCAAACAGAAATAATGCTCGCTTTACAAAGTTGTTTAAAAAAAGATTATTCCGAAAAAAATCAGTTAAAGCAAATTGATATGCTTCGGATGATATTGGAAATAAATCAGGATATTCTTAGTTATGGAATATCTAAGATTGAGGACTATGAAAACAAGACAATGATTTTTCCTATGCTCTGTAGGGGGTTAAAATTGGTAAGATTTGGATTGGAACCACAAGTTATAGAATCAATACTTCTAAATTCAGCATTTGCCAATGAAGTTGATTTATTAGAAAGTCTGCTTGTTATAGATGGCGTTATTTCAATTCAAATGTTGTGCTCTCCAGATGTAACAAAGGAACTGTTGCTTTCCTATTTTAGTTTTAACCTGCAAGAAAACATAAGAAAGAACCTACAGGATTTGAAATTGAATTGTAGAGAGCCATTAAGTATGAAAGAAATAGAAAAATTGTTGGAAGATCAAAGTTCATAAGTAAATAGGTGCCTGTTATGACTGAAAAAAGCTGATAGTGAAATAGATTCCCTTGAATCAGATGCTATTTTGATTCAAGGGGATTTTTGATTTATTGGTTATTTTCTGCAATATAGGACACATTCTGCAAAATGTAAAAATTATTTTTTTAACTATTCTTTTCTAATATTGCTTTTACACAGAGTAAAATTGACGGTTGCATACTATCAATGAATACCTCGGTGCAGGAACAAAGTTGCGAAATAGTGTATATGTGGTATTTTTTGCTTAATGTTCGAGAGTCTTTTCTTGGCATAGCTTCAAAAAGGTACTTATCTTCCCATGCTTGAAAAGTAATTCCTTTATCTATTGGGATATGATATATTTTCATAGTTTCGCTATAGTCTTGCTGGCATATCATATGTAAATCGTGAGTAGTTATATTCTTTAATTCATCAAAAGAAGAAATCTTATACCTATAGAGGCTCTCATAATGCATTGAACGGAAAGGCAAATCGTAAGAAGCCATATTTTCTTTAATGCTCTGTATGGAGCGCAATTTTATATTATGAGCCTTACATATTTCTTCCATTTCCATCATTGTTTGCTCTCCGAGATTGCGCAAACAAGCAAGTTCTTCTTTGGAACATAAAGATAATTGGGATAAGTAGAGGAAATAATTTCTCTCAAGAATATGGAAAAGCCTTTTGGATATAGGTACATCGTAAATTGACACTGCATTGTCCGGGGGCAGCAAATAACCAACATTATTAAGTTCCTGAATAATGGAATAAATATGATGAAGTTTAAAGGGGAATTTCTGAATCAAAGATACATAGTTTTGACCTTCCAAATCGGAAACCATAGTAAATCCCAGTTCATGAAGTATATTTTTAGCATGGTAAGAAATTTTCAAATCATTTATCTGTAAATCCATAAATTTTCACTCCTTTAGTCATTCCATTTTACTCATAATAAAAACAGAATAGCAATATATTTAGCAGAAAATGACAATTCAGCATAAAATGGATATTGAATATCTATTTTATGTGTCAAGGCAGAAATGATAGTCTTTGGTAGCATAGAAGTATTTAAGTACCATTTATTGTCCGATTTCTGCAATAAAAATTACATAAAGTGGACTAAAACCAGTCCCTTTTCAATAGCTCTATTGAATACAATACTCTAAAAAGAACCGAAACGGGTTCAGGAGTGTGGTGATGAGATGGAGCAGAAAATAAAGCAGGATGAAATATTTATCGGGCGGAACATCAGGCAGATCAGGAAAGAAAAGGGTATACGGCAGACGGATATGGTAGCATTGATGCAGTTA
>DEPD01000130.1:3028-3470 GCA_002358575.1 Lachnospiraceae bacterium UBA3401
CTGAAATAAAAACGACAGATCAATGTGACCTGTCATTTTATTAACATATTGTACATATCTATCCATTTGATAATAATTCTTTCATAGCCGCTGTAAATGAATACGAGGATGAAAGGGCTTCCTTTAGCGTATATTCACTACAGTCAGGTATTTGTGAAAGCATACAGATTTTATGCTTTTTCCATAGTATGGCAGCATTTTTTTCAGGCAGAATCTCAAAAATGTACTTATCCTGCCAGCCGTCAAATACAATTCCATTTTCTTTCAAAATATAATAAGACTGCATGGTCAGGCTGTAATCCTTCTGGCATATATGGTATAAGTCATTTGCTGTCATGTGTTTAAAGTCATCTAAACAGGATATGTTGTTTCGGAACAGCATGGGATAAATTTTTGAGGGCAACTGGTATTTATCAAAATGGTCTTTGATAGATAATATGGA
>DEPD01000106.1 GCA_002358575.1 Lachnospiraceae bacterium UBA3401
GACAATGGGTAGTTCACCTGAATAATCAGTTGGGAACAAAGCCTATGCTTAGAACCTTTAGCCCAATAGGAAGAGGAGAAGCAAATAGGACTGAATTAGAAATAGATAGGAATAATATAAATAAAGAAACTATAAATGGAAAGCAGCCAACTCGGACAAGTACTTCAGATATAAAAGTTGGTTCCTGTGGCGCACTTAAAAGGACAATGTATATTGATTATTTTGGAAATATGTTTCCTTGCCCAATATTATTCGATAAAAAATATTCTTTAGGAAATATTCTCCAACAGAAAGAATTATCACATTTTTTTACCGATGGAGAAGTGAAAAAAAAGCATATGATAATTTTCTTCAGTTATATCCACAGAACTATCCGGAATGTAAGGATTGTGATGTAAACTTATTCTGTTGGAGCTGTCTGCATCATATTGATATGCTGCAAAGAGGAATAATCAGTAAAAATATACGTTGTGAAGAGAGAAAAAAACAGTTGCAAGATTTGATATAAGAAGAAGAGTAGAAATATGCTTATTGGAATATGGGTAACAACTGGATGTAATTTAATGTGTAGATATTGTTATGAAGGATTAGAAAAGCAATGCGAAAATATGACACGAGATGTTGCGGATAGTATTATTAAGTTTATTAAAACTGTCTATAAACCAAAAAAGCAAGAACCGCTAATAGTAGAATTCCATGGAGGGGAACCATTAATTAATTTTTCAATTATTCAGTATATCATTTCAGAATTAGAAAAGAGTCCTTTAAAACCTCTTTTTGGAATTACAACAAATGGACTTTTATTAACAAAAGAAATAGTAAGTTATCTTGCTGAAAAAATGACTTATGGGGTTTCTCTAAGTTTAGATGGAGATATGCTGACAAATGATGAAAATAGAATTGATTATAATGGGAATGGAACTTATATGAGAATTATGAAAATAGTTCCAGAATTATTAAAACAAAAACCTGATATACGAGTTAGGATGACTTACACACCAGAAACAGTAGAAAGATTGGGTGAGAATATTATACATCTAATTAAGTGTGATTTTAAAAATATTGTTTCTGTGCCTGATTATTTTTCGCCTAATTGGTCTGTTAAAAAAATGGAAATTCTATTAGAACAAATGAAAATAGTAAGAAAGTATTATAGGGAAAATATTGATAAATTAAAGTCAGTAAGAATTTCTATTTTGGAGGATCGATTTCAAAATAAAGGATTTTGTCAAGGAGGGAAGACAAATTTTCATGTACTCCCAAATGGAGATTTATATCCATGCAGCTATGGAGTAGGTGAAACAGAATTATTGTTAGGGAATGTAGTAAAAGGAACTTTATTGGAAGATAATATACAAAGACTTGAGAAAATTAATACTTCCCCAGTACATAAGTGTCAAGGATGTACGATATATTCAGCATGTCTTTGTTCCAGATGTAAGATAATTAATAAGATGGTACAAGGCGATTTTTATGAACCTATACCTGTAGTTTGTGCGATAGAGCACGTAAAGCAAAATTTTTGGGAAAATAATAGTAAGTAGATTTAGAAAGAGGTGCATATTATGGCAAAGCAGAGAGGGATGTTAGAAGTTAAGAAAATCGAAGATAAGGTTGAAACAACTGAGGTAATGGGACAGGGTTGTTTAGATGATTGTGCTGAGTGGATAACAGCAAATCCAAGCACAAGTGGCTGTAAGGTACAGTTCACGCCCAATTTAACAAATCTATGGTAATAAGTTTACACTAGAAAGATTAAAGATATCGTTACATATTAATTTAGAAGTTTATAGGAGAATTCTACTTACTGTTATTATAAAATGGGGACATTTGTCCCCATTCTTTATGTACATAGATGTCTAAATAAAATGTGTTAGCAAGCCGATGGATGCTTGGGATATAAGCGAAGGAAATAATTTCTCTAATCGATTATATAATTCTGTGGAGAGAAAATATATCAGTAAAATAATGTGTATAGCAAGTAGGGAAGGCTTTCTTTGTTTAATTATAAGAGGAAAAAGGTATATGAAAAGTAATAAAATTGCTATTTTAGATTCGGGTTGTAATAGTTCTCAAAGAAAAAAATATAATATTACTATATTTAAAAATTTTATTTCTAACGATGAATTGTGCTTGGATGATAATGGTCATGGGACAGCGGTTTTTGAGATACTTGCAAAAATACAACCAAAAGCAGAATATATTATTATAAAAGTTTTGGATAAAAATGCTGTTAGTAAAATTTCTGTTATTAATAAGGCATTAGAATATTTATTACAAGTATCCGTTGATTTTATATGTATGAGTTTTTCTACATGTTTGGATTGCAAAAATGAAAAAACATATTTTCTGTGTCAACAATTGAGGAGCCAAGGAAAAATACTTGTAGCTTCAAAAGCAAATTCGGGAAAAAGGAGCTATCCTGCAGAATTCGATAATGTAATAGGGGTAGAAGGAATTGTTTTAGAAAATTCAGATGAAATTTTGTATATACCTGAGCGTTCTATTGAGGTTGTTGCAGATGTTCTTCCAGTTATGGTACCATCAAAAGATTGTAAAGAATATTTGATGTTTGGAGGAAATAGTAAAGCAACTGCATATGTATGCGGAATAATTGCAAAACATTCACAAAATTTTAAAATATTTTTGTTGCAAAATAAAAGTTGTAGAGTATGGACGGATGAAGAACTTTTATTGAAAAAGAAGTATATCGTTGTAACAGATGAATATAAAGAGTATCCAGATCAATTGTTTGAGCAAATATGTTATATATTAGATCAACATACAAAGGGATTATCCAAGAAAGAAAATCTACATAATTTTTTGACACCTTCTGACTATTACAATATACTAGTGCAAATTGAGAAGGAGTCTTCTTACTTAATAGACTATTGTAATGTAAGATATAAAGATTTTGATACTGCAGGGACATTATTCAAAAGGATACAGAGTATTGGAAAAAGAGTATATGATAATTAATAGTAAATCAATGTGTATATTTTTAAAGAGTTCTTTACCAATTGTCTCAACAATATTCCATATGCTGACACTTCACCTAGTTCTTATATAGATGAAGTGTTAGCATAATCAATTACATTTTTGTTGTGTCACATCGCCGAAATTCCATATAATCCACTTCCATGCCGGGTTTAGGAAACTGTAATACAATCTGATAGCATCCAGCTTTTAGGTGAACGCGCAGAAGTTTTTGTAGATTCCATTTGCCATCTGTGCCATTGGTTTGAAATGTAATCAGTTCTTTGCCATTTAAGATTGCTTTGCATACCGTCTGTGCCATAAAGGTCTGTCGTGACATGAGTCGCACAATGATGTCATAATTGGCTGTTTCTTGAATCATAAAGTGCTTATTGGTTTCTACAGCAGTATTCCATACAATTTGATTATGGTCGTTTAAGGCATTTTCCGCCTGTGGATTTGTGTCGAGCGGCTGTATTGATACAACATTCACAACGCCATTTTGTTCATTGTTAAGTGCAGGAGTTTTCATTAGAAAACGACAAATATTCATTGCACTTCTTTGTAGTTCTCCAAGCGTAAGTCTTCCAGTTTCAAGTGCCTCAAGGGTATCATCATTGTAAGAATTAATCTCAGCGCCGTTATTATTGACCACCATATAAATATCATTTTGGGATCGAATCATGTCAGCGGTACGCTGATTAGAACCTTCTCCTCCCGCTATCACATCATTAATTTTTGCACCCCAATCTGTCATAACAATGCCTGTAAATCCCCACTCATTTCGCAGTATGGTTGTGTTTAAGTCATATGCTGATGCAGTCCAATAACCATTTACTGGATTGTAGGAGGTCATAACTGACTGTGCATTTCCTTCTTTCACAGCAATCTCAAATGCTTTGAGATAAATTTCGCGCAGTGCTCTCTGAGAAACAACGGCATTGACAATATGCCTTCCTGATTCCTGTGAGTTGCATGCAAAATGTTTGATTGTAGCATGTACACCCTTGCTTGCAATTCCGCGCACAATTGCCGCTGCAATTTTTCCAGTTAGTAGCGGATCTTCTGAAAAGTATTCAAAATTTCTGCCGTTGAGTGGGTGCCGATGAATATTAATACCAGGTCCTAGAAGTGTATCAATTTGATTGTGTACCAATTCTTCCCCAATACAAGCAAATAATTCTTCTGCAAGTGCCTCGTCCCATGTGCACGCAATCAGTGTTCCAATTGGAACCTGTGTGGCATAAGCTCCATTGTCCATGCGGATTCCTGACGGTCCGTCTGCACAGCAGCCTACTGGTATACCAAAGTGAAGAAGGTTGTCGGACACGCCACCAAATGCAGCGGCAGTTCCGGGAGTTACTTTTAGACTGCACATGCCTTCTCCTCTTACTACTGCTGCCAAATCTTCTAAAGAAAGCTGGGCAATAAATGTTTCCATAGTACATTTTCCAGCAAGAACATCTTTTAACAGCAATCCTTGATCGCCTGTGTATGATATTGGCGTGGGCAGCGAGGAAACAATTCGTTCTTTTATATTGATAGTCCGAATCGGAACAGGTTCGTATCCTATGGTCGGTATATCATTGTCTGTAACCAGTGCACGCATACGTACAAATGATTCTGTAGGTGCCATTGCCTCTTTATATTGCATAAGTAAAAGAGTGTCTTGTAGATTCCAGCCAAGCGTTCCATGTACGGGTGTTTCTACAGTGTCTCTAACATTTGTTCCTAAATAAAAGTGGTATAATCCTGCCTCAAGCACATAGGCATCTTTGTACCCGCTGACACCGCTGTCATCAAAGGAAGCAAGTCTGTATATAGGGATGTCTATTTGGATTTTTTCTTCTTCAAGGCAATTTAAATCTCGTGTCTTAGCAAACCCGATTAGTTCTCGTGCTGGTCGTCCCATTCCGTTTATTGGTTTTTCTACATACAGTTGAACAATTTCACGTCCTCTATACATTGTTCCAGTATTTTTTACATTACAGGTAAAACGAAATATTCGTTGGGCACCGCTACCATGTATTTCAACCATACTGTCAGATATTGAAAATTTTGTGTAGGAGAGACCATAACCAAAAGGATAGAGTACCGTGTCTGGCGCAAAGGTTTCAAAATATCGATAGCCAACATAAATATCTTCTTGATAGATATTTTTTTTCTTTCCGCCATGATTTTTGTCGGAAGGATAATCTGTGATTTTCTTGGCGATTGTATCTGTAAGTTTTCCCTGAAATACTTCTTTGCCTGTAAGTACATCTGCGATGCCATTTCCACCTTCCATGCCACCTTGCCAAGCATAGACAACTGCTTTGATATGGTCATTATCCTGCATAAATTCCATGTCAATAATATTAGATACGTTTAATAATACAATTACATTTTCAAAATGCTCGCATACACTATGTAACATTTCTTTTTCTGTGCTGGTCAAAAAATAGCTACCCTCTGCTGTGACATTATCTTTGTCCTCGCCGGCTGTTCTTCCAATAACCACAATTGCCTTGTTGGAAGTGGCGGCAGCGTTGGCGGCAAGTGCTTGTGAGACTGGCATTTCAAGCTGACACCACGGTTCACATGCCCAACCACCTCCGCCATTGTCAAAGGGATGTTCTGCAAGCCACGATTCATAGCAGTTTACCAACATATCATTTATTGTGATATGATTATTTTTAAGACCATCCAATAGGTTTGTTGTGTAAAGGACGTTTACTGCGCCTCCTGATCCAGTACCGCTTCTATAATAATCTTTTTGACATCTTCCAAATACTGCAACATGGTCCTTTACAGTAAGCGGAAGAACAGCATCTTCATTTTTCAAAAGAACTGCGCCCTGCGCGGCAGCTTTTCTACACAGCGCTGCAATCCGGTCTGTGACAGCATGATTTTTTTTCACTTCCATAGCGATAACCCTCTCATTTTATTCAATATTCTATAAGTTTATAGTGCTGTCATAACAGAACATCTCAAAATCTGCCGGCGTTCTTTCGCCAGTAGTATCCTGACAGCATAGAGCAATATGTGCCCCAGTAAAACGGTACTCTCCAATTTCGCTGTAAGCATCGTCTGACAAATAAGAAATGTCATCTGTATAGACTGTAAAATAGGTTTTATCGTCCAGTGAGTAGGAGAGAACGCTATGTTCCATATGAACTTCCATCTTTAGGTATACTTTTCCTTCTGACGGTAACACAATTCCGCCTGCCAGCGGATAAGACTGTTCTTTCAGGCGGTTTCTAAGCACATTGAGGATACGCCCTCTGTCTTCGTCCCATGACAGGAAAAGATACAAGTAATTAATAGTATCATAATAGTGTACAATTCCTGCGGTTTTCTGGAAATTGTTTGGATAGAAATCAAGAGCTGTTTTTGCAACAAAGTCAAAATTCTCTTGCCGGAATGCTATCAGGCTTTGGCGAAAACGAGAACTGAGGGATTCTTGGCCATAAAGGCGCAAGTATCCTGGTCGCTCTGTCAAGGAGTAATCTTGCGCTGTAAGTGGTACACGCAATGTTCGCAATTCAAATGGAAGCACTTTTTCTTGAAAATCAAAATACACGCGGCGATTGCGTTCTTGGATGGCTTCCGATGCAACTTCAACAATATCTTTAGGGTGATTGCCTCCTTCTTTAAGGATTGGCCAGCCGTCTTCTGTCCAGATGATTTCTTGTAGACAGGTTTCTCGTCCTAAGACACAGTAGGAGCGGTCTGTAATTGGTCTACCGCACAGATGGGCGATATACCATCGACCGTCACCTGTGTCTACAAGACTAGCATGTCCTGCCTTCTGTAGAGACAGTTCTGGATGTCCGGCACTTGTAAGAAGTGGATGGAAAGGACTTATTATATAAGGTCCTGTAATCTCTTTGGCTCTTGCAATTGTCACTGCATGGTCATATCCGGTTCCCCCTTCTGCTGTCATTAGATAGTAGTAATCTCCAATATGATACAGATGAGGACCTTCTGTTACTCCCAAATTGCTTCCGCGAAAGATTATTTGTTTTTCGCCAACTAGTTTCTTTTTTTCACACGAATATTCTTGTAACTCGATTCCCCCAAATCCATTTGTGTTTTTCCATGGTCTAAAATCGTTCACCATATTTATCAGCCATTTTCTGCCATCTGTATCGTGGAACAAAGATGCGTCAAAACCGCTTGCATTAAGAGATATTGGATCGCTCCATTCCCCGTCGATTCGCTCACAGGTAACAAGATAGTTGGGAGTATCCTTAAAAAATCCAAAAAGACTTTTTACATTTGAGTAGACCAGATAAAAGATTCCGTCGCAGTATGACAGACAGGGCGCCCAAACGCCCCCGGAATCTGGCACACCTGTCATATCTAGTTGACTAACACGGTTTAAGGGTCTGCTCACTAGCTTCCAGTTTACAAGATTTTGAGAATGGTAGATTTCTACCCCAGGAAACCATTCAAATGTGGAGACCGCAATATAATAATCGTTACCAACTCGAATCAGAGATGGGTCAGGGTGCATCCCTGTCAGAATTGGATTTTTTACCATTGTCATTTTGCTATTACCTTTTTATTAACCTTTCACTGCACCAATTACAATACCTTGTACAAAGTATTTCTGGAAAAATGGATAAATAATAAACATAGGAAGTGCGCCCATAACGGCTACAGCCATCTTGATGCCTGTAGCAGGCAGTTGGATGCTTTGTCCCAAAGAGCTAGCAGCATTGGTCATCAAGTATTGAACATCCATCAACATCTTGTTCAATAACACTTGGATGCTGTACAAACGGTCATCATTTACATAATATAAGCCATTTAGCCAGTCATTCCAGTAGTTTAGACCAACCAAAAGAATAATTGTGGCAATGATTGGCTTGGACATAGGCAGTACAATCTGGATGAGCATTTTGAGTTCTCCGGCGCCGTCAATACGAGCAGCTTCCAGAACTGCTTCTGGAATGTTGGTGGTAAAATAGGTTCGCATCATAATTACATAGAAGGCACCCATCATTAAGTTTGGCACAATCAGCGCCCACAATGTATTTTTTATATTGAATACGCCAGTCCACATCATATAAGTAGGCACAAGACCACCATTGAACAACATTGTAAAAAATACCATAAAAGAGAAGAATCCCTTTCCGGGCAGGTCTTTTCTGGATAGTGGATAGGCAAATAAAAGAGTTAGGATAACATTGCTTAAAGTGCCTGTTACAGTCACGACAAAGGACAACAAATATCCCCGCATAATACTACTGGAATCTACAAGTAGTGCTTTGTAGGCATCAAAGCTAATTTCCGACGGGAAAAAAGAGTAGCCATTTTTTAAGAGCGCTGATTCTGCCGTAAAGGAGGAAACCACCAGAAGCAGAAATGGAATCAGACAAAATAGCATTAATATTATCATAAAACAATGAACTCCAATTTGGAAAACTTTACTTTTTTCGACCATTTCTTTCACCTCCACACGTTAAAATAATGCGCTTTCCTGATCAATTTTCCGCACAAGCATATTAGCGGATAACACCAAGATAAAACCGACTAGAGACTGATAAACTGCCGCAGCAGATGCCATGCCAATATTATTAAGTTCCATCAAACCGCGGTATACATAGGTGTCAATCGTATTTGTGACATCAATCAATGGACCACTGTTCATTGGCACTTGATAAAAGAGACCAAAGTCAGAATAAAAGACACGTCCAACCGACATTAACACCAGCGTAATAATTGTTGTTTTTAGACCAGGCAGTGTAATATGCCAGATTCTTTTCCATCTTCCAGCACCGTCAATGGCAGCGGATTCGTATAGGCTGGTATCAAGCCCAACCACAGTAGCATAGTAGATAATACAGTTGTATCCAAGATTTTTCCACACATTTACAATAACAAGAATAATCGGCCAATATGTAGGGTCCGAGTACCAAGAAATAGAATTTTTTCCCATTGGCTGCAGAATACTTCTATTGATAAATCCTGTGTCTGTACTCAGAAAACCATAGACTAGATAGCTGACTACAACGATAGATATTAGGAAAGGTACTAAGATTACCGTCTGGTATACTTTCTTCGCCATGACAGATTTCAGCTCATTGAGCAGGATTGCTACTGCGACGGCAAGTATCGTTCCAATAACGATAAATAGCATATTGTAAACTAAGGTGTTGCGGGTGATTGTCCATGCTTCTTTTGTCTTGAATAGAAATTCAAAGTTGGACAGTCCAGCCCAAGGGCTACCAAGAATTCCCTTTGCGTAATTAAATTTTTTAAATGCAATAATAATACCGCCCATGGGGATATAGTTGTTGATAATTAAATACACCAACCCTGGAATCATCATAAAGTAGAGCGGTAGATACCGTTTATATTTTTTCATTTTCTTTGACATACCAGACTCCAATCTCAGGCGTTAGGAATATCTTTATACCGTTCCTTAGCCTGCGCATAAAGTGAATATGGCGGCAGTTTTCCCGCCGCCATAATAAAATCCGTTGATACTCCTTACTGATTCGCTTCTAGCCATGCATCCAACTGTTTTTGCTTTTCTGCAATAATCGCATTTGCTCCAGCGCTCTCAAGTTCCGCGATAAATTGTGGAATCGTTGTTTCTGGGTCCAGTGAACCTGCCATCAATGCAAGGTCATATTTTGCGACTACATTGGCACATGCTGCCACTTCACTTTGCGTTTCCGTGTTATCCCAAGCAAAACCTTTTGCAGGTGATACAATTGCGTTTTTATTGAAGCTCTCTGTCTGTGCCCAGATATCTTCTGGATTGCCATTCCATACATAAGAAATCATCTCGTTTGGCCATGCCCACGGAAGGCTTACATAACCAGTATTGGTTCCGTTGACTCCTTCAGGATAATCAACAATTCCTTTTTCTGCATCTATAATTTCATAGTGCTGGCCTTCAATACCATTAATTAAAATATTTGCAAGTTCAGGATTGGTATAAATTTCATTTAATACTTGGACAGCTCTTTCTGGTTGTTTGCTATTGTGAGGTACATACCATACAATGTCGACACGGGTTGTTGTAGTATAAGGGGAAATCAGTTCAACGACTGCAATTTCCTTGCCAGATTCCTTTGCAATTTCCTGCTCAATTCCGGGTTTTGTATTGGAGAATCGCCCGAAGGCTTTCCCAGCACCAATTAGACTGTTTGCATTTTCTGTGCTGGTGGATGCATCTGGCATAATCAATCCTTTCTGTGCCCAATCATAACGAAGTTTTACTTCATTATAATAAGCATCAGAAGCATAGTAGTTGATAACTTCTGTATTATCGGAATCCACGCTGAGCAGTGAACCGATATCTCCACCCAAATCGTCTTGTTTTGTCATGCTGCTACAAGAACCGGTATGGGATACAACTGGATATACATCAGGATATAATTCCTTTACTTTTGTCAGTAGCGGTTCTAATTCCTCTTGCGTTTTGATTGTGGTGTAGTCAATTCCTGTGGCATCTGCCATTTCTTTATTAAAGGCAAATCCCCATCCAGTTGCTTTTTCCTTGTTAGAGGGCACCCCATAAATATTTCCGTTGAACGTTACACAGCGCCAATCATCTACACTGATTTGTTCCTTTAGGTCTTTTCCATAACCTTCCAGATAATCATCGAGCGGAAGAATCTGACCACTGCTAATTGCCGTTGTCACGTTTCCACAATACTGGTACATCAAATCCAACTTTTCATTGGAAGCTAACATAAGATTTACTTGTTGGTCGTAACTTCCAAAACCAACTCTGGTCACTTCAATTTCCGTGTTAAATTTTTCTTTTGTAATTGCGCTGGCTGCTGCGGAGACTTTCTGACAATCCTCCGTGGAAGCATCTCCCGGCGCTAGAATTTTTACCGTATAGGCATCTTGTCCGCTGGTGTTCTCTCCAGAGGTAGTTCCCTGTGCGGTTGTGGATGACTGGCTGCTATCTCCGGTATTGGTCTGTTTGTCGGAACCACATCCGGTAAGCATACTAACAGATATTAATACGCTTAAACTCAGTGCTGTAAATTTTCTTCGTCTCATAATATATACCTTCCTTTCACCTGTTTTGCATAAAAATTGTATCGAAAAACAGTTGATGTGAGCTATAAATATTTTGACCTAAACTTTATATATTATGACTTTTTACGGCACAAAAGTACTACTGTTTTTGGTTATTTTGTCTGTATTCGCTGGGAGACATCTCATAACTTTTCCGAAAAACTTGTGTAAAATATGAGAAATTTGTATAACCTATATTAGAGGCAATTACACTGACTGGAAGGCTGGTACTTTTGAGCATAGCAGCAGCCATTTTCAGTTTTTCCTGAACAATGTAATCTGTCAAAGAGATGTTTTTTTCTTTCTTAAATAAGCGTGATAAATAGTCAGGGTTCATATAAATATTATCTGCGATATCTGTGCGGCTAATGTTTTGATGGATATTTTTTCTGATATAAGCAATTGCCCTATCTACAGGGGCAGTTTCTTTGCTGTTTTCTTCTTCAAGTCCTTTTAGATACGTGATTATAAAATCTACCAAATGGTACATCTGGCTTAAAGATTCTGTTGATTTTTTTAGCGCCATAACATCATATTCCTGTTGAAATGCCTCGTGTGCTTTTACGCTGCGTGTACTTAAAAGTTCAAAAAACATTTGAAGAAAATCTTGCTGGAAATAAGCTAATGTCTTTTTGCTAATTCTTCCTTTTCTTTCCATTTTTCCAAAATATTCGTGTACCATATCGCCAACAATGTGATATTGCCCTAACAGAAAATAATGTTTCATTTGTTCAAAATTGGGTGCATCATACTCTGTGTCTGTCGAAGTATCTTCCAATCCCATATGAAAGACACCAGCTTTTCTAACAAGATTGTTTTCCGTCAATTCCATCATTTGTTTCAGACAGTCGGGCAACTGGGTTAGTCCGGTTTCTCTACTTACATAACATGCGATAGACAAGTGTAATTTTTCTTTTGCTAGATTGACAAAATAGCTTAGTTTTTGACACATATTATCTTGATTCCAGACAGAAGTACCATAAAAGACACCCACATAAGTTTCTTCATCTACAGCACAAAAAAACAGACGGCGAGAATAGTCCCCCATTATTTCCATAAAGACATTTTCTATCACAAAACACAAAATCTCATTGTCAAATTTTTCCGATAATTTGTTTCGGTCCAAAAGTTGAATACATACCATCCAACTTTTTTCTTCCGGTTTCACATCGATGGATAATGTTTTTAGATACTGTATTATAGTATCTACGTATTTTTGCCGTCCAGAAAGGTATTCTCTTAGAATAACATCCAGAAGTTCTTTCTCGTGTTTGCTAACATAATTGCCATATACAAGAACTTGTTGTTGTTTTTGTTCTTTTTGTAACTGGAGAAGTGCTCTTTGCAGAGTGCTTTCCACCAATTCATAGGGGGCTGGCTGCACAAGATAGTCAAAACCGCCTAGCTTCAAAGCCTGTTGCGCATAGGCAAAGTCTGCATGGGCGGTCAAAAAAATAAATTTTATATCAGGATAATTTTCACATGCCCACGCAAACAAATCAAGTCCACTTCCATTGGGCATTTCAATATCGCACAGTGCAATATGGACTTTTTCCTGTGTAATGATTGTCTTGGCAGTTGCACTATTGTAGGCATGGAAAACGTTGTGGATTCCTAAAAAATTCCAATCAATTCCTTGTTTGATACCTTCAACCACATCTGGTTGGTCATCAATGATCAATACATTCATCAGTTACCTCTTGTATTTGTTCTGTGTGTGATTCCTTGTGTAAGGGTATGATTAGTTCGCATAAGGCGCCTTGGTAATCATTCATGCAAGTAATCCCTGCTTTCGACTGATAAAAAATTTCTAAGCGTTGTCGAAGATTACGAATACCAGTGGCAGTTCCAGAGTCACAGTCTCGGTTTTTTGTATAATTTTCCAACGCTTCTTCTGAGAAGCCACATCCATTGTCTTGTATGCTAATATCCAGATAGGATTCTTGGTCGGCGCGAATAATATTGGCAGAAATCCGAATTTCCAGATTACGATCTGGACAGACACCGTACTTAAAAGAATTTTCCACAAAAGTTTGAATGCACATAATGGGTACATGCGTCTGCTTAACCTCGGACGGAATGTCTATGCTCAACAAGACTTTTGTCGCAATACTTTCCTGCTGAATGTGGACATAATTTTCTACTTGGCGAACTTCCTGCTCTAAAGGCACTAAAATACTGTTATTGCGAAAGGTATAACGGATATATTCTGATATCCCCAGAATCATTTGCTGGGCCTTATCTGTATGCTTTAATTGAATAATTCCATAAAGCATTTTTAGGCAATTTAAATAAAAATGTGGCTTTAACTGCTGCTGCAAATATTGAAATTCTGCCTTCTGTTTTGCCATTTCTTGTTCATACGAATCAATTTTTAATTGTTCAATCTTGTCCATCATATGATTGAATGTACCACTAAATTCATTCAACTCCACAAGCAGACCATCATAGGATAATCTAGGGTGTATGTTATCCTGCCGACTTTCGCGCATTGTATGGATAAAATTTGAGAGCGGCTGAAAAAAGATTCGGATCATAATATAGTATACAAATGGAATTAAAAGTAGCATTAAAAAAGTGAGTAAAACAGCGAACATTTGAGAAAATGTCATGTGGCGAAATCCGCTATATCGTGTAATGTATGACATTGTTACCTTTCCGTAACCGAGCGGAATATGTACTACCATGTAATTATCACCAGAGATTCGCTGTGTGTAGTAATAGTTTTCGTTGTGAAATGTTAGATGTGCATTCCCTAATAAATCCGCTTCATTCATTGGTTCCATTTGCTGGTTAAAATAAATCAGATAAGTTGGCGCTAACACTGGTTCCTCGTAAGTAAAGGCAGGACCAAGGTCAATATCCACAAGACAGGCGCTATATGCGTCTGCGGTGCCAAGAATACGTACCAGAAACCACTTATCACTTATTTTTTGTGTATACCATGTCCTAGAATCTTTAGAAAAATCAATGTCTGCTACATACTTTTTGATATCTTCTCGTAAATCATGGGGATAGTTATTATAATATACACACCTGCATAAGTCGTTTGCTTTCGAGTAAACAGCCATAGAACCGACACAAGAATAGACAGACTGGATTGTCTTGTAGGATTCCAAAATTTTTCGCGTGCTTTCGTGGGCATCAATTGCTTCCTGCTGAAATCGCAGCTTCTTATAATCCCAGTCTTGTGCCCAGCTTTGGGCAATTAATAGTTCTAGTTGTTCTAAGTTGGATGAAAGCTCTTGCTGATACAGATAAAGTGCATTTCGGTTTGCGGATGCAACCATTTCTTCTGAACTTTGAATGGTATGTAAAGCGAAGTAGACACTTAACGTTGCAAAGGGCAGCAGAAGTATGACACCCGATATCAGAAAAAATGTTTTTACTGAATATAATTTTCTGTCATGCATAATCATACCTCCGCAAAAATTAGTCTGATTACATACGTGCGAATTGGTTCTATGTCGGTAGAGCTGACTCGCACGCTGCAACAAGAATGTCAAGAATATTCTTAAACTAATTCCAATTCATACGTCCATAGCGTTTTGTCACTGCCAAGATTTCTTTTTGTAGTGCACTGCTAAGTTCTTTTTTCTGAATCCGCCAGCGCCAGTTTGTTCCAAGCGTAGATGGTTTGTTGATGCGACAACTATTATCATATCCTAGATAATCCTGGATTGGAATAATACAAGTTTTGGAAATACTGCGCATCACCAGAGAAATAAGCGGTTTATAAAGTTGCTTTTCTGGTGTATATTGGTCACACAGATAATCGCGTACCATCTGCAAATCTTTTTTGGGAATACTGTGGAACCAACCTACAAGTGTTTCATTATCATGTGTTCCTGTGTAGGCAACGCTGTTTTCTATAAAATTGTGTGGAAAATAGTCGCTGGCAGAACCAGAATCTCTTGAGTCAAATGCAAATTCCAAAACTTTCATTCCCGGGAATCCGCTGTCGCGAACCAATTGCCGAACAGAATCTGTCACATAACCTAAATCTTCCGCGATAACTTCATGTTTGCCAAGGCGTCGTTCCATTGTGCGGAACAGTTCAATTCCAGGTCCTTTCTCCCAATGTCCATTCACTGCGGTTTCTTCTCCATAAGGAATAGAATAATATTCATCAAAGCCACGAAAATGGTCAATTCGCACAACATCATACATCTGGAAACAAAACCAAAGTCGCGTAATCCACCAGTCATATCCTGTCTGTTTATGATATTCCCAGCGATAGAGCGGATTTCCCCAAAGTTGACCGTCCGCCGAAAATCCATCAGGAGGGCAGCCGGCGACAGCCGTTGGTACATTTTCCTCATCTAACTGGAAAAGTTCAGGATGTGCCCATGCGTCAGCGCTGTCCATTGCCACATAGATAGGGATATCGCCAACTATCTGAATACCTTTGTCATTGGCATATTCCCGCAATTTTTTCCACTGGCGGAAAAACTGGAATTGCAAATATTGTTGAAATTCAATATCAAAGTATAGTTCTCTGCGGTAATAGTCCATAGCATTGGACCAGCGCAGACGAATATCTTCTGCCCATTCTGTCCAAGGTTTTCCCTCAAACCGTTCTTTTACTGCCATAAATAAAGCGTAATCTGACAGCCACCAGTTGTTTTCTTCGACAAACTTCTGGTATTCTGCATTTTTGCTGATATCGCTGCGTTCATATGCCTTGCGCAAAAGTGGGTAACGGTTTATGTACATTTTCTCGTAATCAATATCATTTTCAGTTTTACCAAAATCAGCCTTGTCACACTCTGCCTTTGTGAGAACTCCTTCCTCTATCAATGTCTCTAAACTGATAAAGTATGGATTTCCGGCAAATGTGGAAAAAGATTGGTACGGGGAATCCCCGTAGCTTGTAGGACCGAGCGGTAAGATCTGCCAGTAGGTCTGTCCTGCCTCCTTCAGCCAGTCTACGAAGTCGTAAGCGCTTTGGGAAAAACAGCCAATGCCATATTTTGACGGCAGGCTCGTGATGGGCAGTAAGATGCCCGCTGCTCTGTTCATATTTGTTTCCTCCTTTTACAGTGCCTGACTGTATGTTAAATTTATTTTTTCGCATAATTGCGCAATTTAACTATAATTCATTTACAAGGAATTTTCAATAAAAAGTCAGGTTGTTTTTCGTGGAAATATTTATTAGAAGTTATGGTTTGTGTACCTATATAAATTAAAGCGCAGGCTAAAGAATCGCTTAAAGATTCCATTGAACAGATGGTTTTTGCATTATGAGCTGGCACTGGTATAATTTCTGACAGCTTTTTTCCATAGGATTCGCGCAAGGATAAAAAATAGTACAGGTGCGGCTATTGCCCAGACAAACATGACAGGAGGCAAATTGCCCATTAAAAATAATCCCGGGAAATTGGTGATAATAAATATGGGAAGAATAAATGTACCAATTCGTTGTATCCATTTTCCATAAATCATATAAGGCATATTGTTAAAGTCCCATAGTGCTGACGAGAGACTTTCTATTCCCCCTGTGGATACAATCCAAAAGCACATCAAATAGGGGATTAGGAATAGGCTATAGGTTAGTAAATTAGAACACAACAACAGAAAAAGAAAGCCCAATATTTGTTTGACGCTTACACAAAGCCCCGCCTTTTGCCAGCCAGTTATAATTAAAATGCTACCAGCGATAGCATTGGTTAGAAACATGGGAAAGCTCCATTGGCGCAAGGTTACAATAAATTGTAGGGACACAGGCTTTACCAAGTACATATCAAGTTCGCCCGACTGTACCATCTGTCCTAATCCTGCAAAATTAGGGTAGTAGAGCATATAAAATCCAGTCATTAATACATAGATACCAATAAATATCTGAATATGATTTGGGGTAAATACACTAATATTCACACCGATGCGATATACTACTGCAACATACAAAAGCTTAACCAACATCCAACCCATTTCAACCGCTACGCCTGCGATAAAATTAACCCGATATTCTAGCTGTGACATAAGCGATAATTTCATTAAAACGCCAATGAGACGCAGATATTTTTTCATGATATTCTCCTTACTTTTTAAATGATTTAACCGCACAGTTGGAATTTTTAGCCGCCGACAGCAACATAGTGACGCAGCCCTTTTTTCCACAGATATTCTCCTAGAAGGCCAAAGAAGACGATCCAGAAAAGTTGACACGCAAAACTTATACCCACCATCTTCATATCATAACGCCCGTTAATAATATTGACTGGAAATTGAGTTGTGTAGCCAAAGGGTAAAAGTCTTGTTAATAACATTGCTTTTTTGCCGAAAATGTCAAGCGGTAGGATGCCTCCACTAATGACTACGAATACAATGCTGATGGTTGCGAAAAACTGATTTACATCTGTCAGCCAAAAACTGGTCAACGCCACTACAAAAAACAGAAAAAAATTTAGCATCAATGCAAATAGCAAACTGATAACAAATAAAAAGATTCGTGTCACAGACAGCATAAGTCCAAAGATTGCCACAGAAAAGATAATTACTGCAATTGTCACAAAAAACAGTAGTAAAAGTTGGGGAATTTTTTCTCCCAGGAAGGAACAGAACTGGTAGGCGCCATAATGTACTGGACGAACGAGGTACTTATTCAATCCACCTTTTTTGATGTCATCGTTGATCTGCCATGCAAATCCTGTGCTTACTAATTGAGATACTAATGTTGCCAGTAATGTGTAAACCATGATTTGGCTATAGGTGTAGCCTGTAGACATCGCTGCATCTGTATGCGCATAAAAGTAGGTCCACATAATAGTCTGAATAACCACTGGAAATATGCTGCTTGTCATGGTCAATAGAAAATTGACGCGGTATTCTAAGGATTTTTCAATTCCCATCTGAAATACACAACGATAAGGATTCATGAGATAGCACTCTCCTTCCTAAAAATTAGTGCGATACTTTCTTCTAAAGGAACTTCTGTTACAGTAAAGTCTTCAACCGGCAAACAAGATAAAATATCTGCCATAGTTTTGCGAAGTCCCTCTTTAGGTAGCTCCAGTACGCCTTCTCTGCATTTACATTCGCGCACTTTGCCAAAAGGTGTAAGCTGATTTATACAAATTTCTTGTGTGAATTTTAAAGTCAACACTTTCTTATCACCCATTAAATGGTTGATTTTGGAGAGCATACCATCGTATACAATCTGTCCTTGACTGATAATTACTGCGCGTCCACACAGTTCTTCTATATCACGCATATAGTGACTGGTGAGGATGATTGTTGTTTTTTTCTGTTCATTGTAATATCGTAGAAAGTTTCTGATTTTCTGCTGTGAAACAATATCCAACCCAATTGTTGGTTCGTCAAGAAAAAGAATGTCTGGGTTGTGTATCAGTGCTGCCAAAATTTCCATTTTCATTCGCTCACCGAGAGAGAGCCGACGCACTTGTACATTCATCAGATCTTTGACTTCCAAAAGTTCTGAGAGTTCCTCTATTGTTCGGATATACTGTTGATCGCCAATGTTGAAAATGCATTTGTTGAGATAAAAGCTGTCACTTGCAGGTAAGTCCCACCATAGTTGATTTTTCTGGCCCATAACGATAGAGAAGCGTTGTTTAAATGCATTTTTGCGCTCCCAAGGGATAAATCCACCCACCAACGCTTGACCAGAGGTAGGATGCAAAATACCAGAGAGCATTTTTAAGGTGGTAGTTTTTCCGGCGCCATTGGGTCCGAGCAGACCGATAATTTCCCCTTTTTCTACAGAGAAGGAGATGTCCCGCACAGCTTCTTTTATTAGGGTTTCCCGATGAAAAAGGTTGTGTAGGGAACCAGATAGCCCCATCATTTTCTTGTAATAAGAAAACTCTTTTTTTAAATGTTTTATTTCTATTTCCATAATATTTCCTCCTCATAAAAAATCCAAATGACGAATATAACTTTCAAACTGTAATTTTACCTCAGTGTAACGATATCGGCTAATATAGAGTTGCCTGCCGCAGTCCAGGGTAAGACAATCCTTTTCTAGCTTTGCCACATGGTAAAGATTAACCAGATAGCTTTTGTGGATTCTGACAAAACCAAGCGCCCGCAGCTTTTCTTCGCATTGTGCCAAGGTTTCGACAGTGAGATAACTTGTTTCTTGTGTGTAATTCTGTGTATAAATCTTAATTTCGTGACGATCACTTTCTAAATATAGAATCTCTTTTAAGCGAATGCGCATCAGTTCATTTTTTCCATGAAAGGAACACCAGCGTGGCAGCAGGGAACCTGTCCGCTCAATTTTGCAAAGAGCTACACCTAAATCTTGCTCCAAGCAAAATTCTCGCACAACATGGAAAAAAGGATAGGGGAGAGCGGCAAAGACTTCTTCTGGAGATTGTACTACACAGATAATGGACAAAACAGGATTTTTTTTCCAGAGTGTTTCTGCTACTGTAAAAGTCTTGTCGATAGTTTTACAGGATAAGATAAGAAAGTGCATCTGATCTTGTTGTATTATCCATGACTCTGTCAACATTGACAAGGTCTGTAACTGATAGGTTTCACATGTGCCGCATTTTGTATTTTTCAAGCAGGCAATGTTAAATGCAGTTTTAATTGCTTGTAAAAGCGCACTTTTTTCACAGTACAGACCAATCAGGGACATAGTTTTCTTCCTCCTGGTACTCATCATATCAGATAGAAGATAAAATACAAGACACCCTGCACAACTGGTAAGGTTTCTATCCCCAATAACATGTTACTATTCACATTCTGGTAAAAATTAAAGTATCAGTGTGCTGCATAGATTGTGAACACACTGATACTTCAGAGGGCTAATATTTTTTTAAATGGTCTAATTCTTTCGCAGCAATATCTTTTTCCAGCCACTGATAGCGAAACAGTGCATATCCATCGCAACCAAGCTGTTTCGCAGTGATATATTGATAAGCAAGGTTATTGTCGCTTGTCGCCCATCCTAAATCTGTCTTGGAATTGGTGCCAACTTGGTATAAAGCAAGACCAACATAGATTGGTAAATCTTGCTTGTTTAACGCAATCCACGCCTTACAACGGTCTGTAAACATACGTTTGGCAGTACCTTTTGCCATATAAATATCTGTCCAGTAAATTTGCGGCATAATATAATCAATATATCCTGTGGTAGAAAGCCATGTATCGATATCTGCGCCCTGACTGCGCGCATTGTCGGGGTTTCCAGCAGGACTAATGCCAAAAGTACAGTTGGGTTTGATAGACTTGATTGTCTTGTATACTTGCGAAACCAACAGATTAACATTGGTTTTTCGAGATGCGACATCCAATTGATCTGCCATACCGGATACATAAAAATAGTCATCAAAATGGATTCCGTCAACATCATAAGTGCTTACAATTTCCCGCACACCATTGATAATTAAATCTATTGTTTCTTGTTTTGCTGGGTCGAGCGCTAAGCAAGTCTGCCCGCTGGGAGCTTTATATTCAATCGTAAAAGGAAGAAACGACGCGTGGTAGGGTGTTGCTTTAAAACTGGCTGTCGATTTGCTGTCACGCGACAGACGGTATGGGTTAATCCATGCTTCAAATTGCAGTTTTTTTGTATGCGCTAACTGGATCATAATTTCCAATGGGTCATAACCAGGATCGCTTCTGTCACTAGAAAAATAAGTTGCCCAAGGATAATAGAGTGATGGATACATCGCATCACCGAGAGCACGCACGTGTACAATCACAGTATTCATACCATACTCCGCGATTGTATCATACATTTCAGAAACTTTCCTTGTAAAATCTTTTTCAGTTTTATCCTGCAATAGTTCTTCAATGTCCAAAAAGGAAATCCAACAGGCTTTTTTCGGTGCACTGGCGGAAGTGGAAGCTGTCTGCAAAACATGTACGCTTTTTGCATGAATTTCTATAGCCGGTAAAGTGGTCAGCAGTAAAATGACAGCCAGCACATAGGCAAGGATTCTGCTTTGCAAGATATACAAGTTTTTAGAATGGGTTTGTTCCATAAAATATACTCCTTTACAAATATTAATAAATAACGCATCAGTTTGATGTGCCTCTGGCTTCATCAGAGAATATTGATATCGCTCGCATTTTTAGTATATGTTAATAGTACCGTTACTGAAAATTTATAAACTCTTATGTTTCATTCCTACTTCAACGAGTATGCTTTCGTACTGAATAAATTCAAATACTATTCACAAGTTCGATGGGTTTGCCCTCCAAACACATTGTACTCTCCATAGGCGTAAATTCCTGACTAACGTATCAGCACATATCTGTGATAACTTCAAAAGTGTTATGCTACAGACTGCTGTTTTAAAAACATTTCTCCATATTTTTTTAGATTTAATGCAGCTTGATAGTCTCTATCAATTACGTTTCCACATTCACATTTATAAATACGCTCTGACAGCTTTAAATCTTTTTTAATTCTTCCACAACAG
>DEPD01000170.1 GCA_002358575.1 Lachnospiraceae bacterium UBA3401
TATTTTTCTACAGTTCCTTAGCATTTACTGCTAAGTCCGTGAGAAAATGTACTGGCAGCAAGTAAAAATCCATTTGCGAAGCAAATTTTGCATGGATTTTTACCTGTTACTAGGACGAAGTGAACAGTAACGAATTATTAGACCCGATTCCCAATAATTGTACGCAATAGTTCCTCCAATTCGTGTGCTTCCTCCTGTGAAAAGAGCGGTGCCTTTTTCTCCAAAATTTCGTCCGGTTCCGGCACAGTATCAGCCACTTCCTGTTCTGGGGTTTCTTCCGCAGCTCGAATCTCAGATTTCGCACGGCGCTCTGCCTTGGCATTTTTCTCCTGCGCAAGCTCCCACAAAAGCTTTTCCTTCTCCACAATACCATGCTCTAGCCGCTGCGCAACTGTGTTTTCCAGGTAATCTGTCAAATTTGTCTTTAACATTTGCCTGCGTCCTGGCATGTCCACAATCGACATGGCACTCAGATACAGATAAATACCAAAGAGACTGATAATATAAAATGGAAGCAGATCCACAAACCGCCGACCTTCAATAATACCACTAAACACGCCAAATCCCGCAATAAATACGCCTGCCAACATCAACTGTCCCGACAGATGTTTCATAAAGTTAATACTCATTCCCAAGATACGAATCCGATTAATGTACTTATCCACAAACACTGATATGTTCGCCACACCGCCATTTAACTTGTAGCAGTTGATAAAACGTTCCTTACACTGACTGAGCAGTTTATTATCCACACCCGAAAGTGTATCTGCCTGTTGTATCATTCTTTGGTATATCACGCCAATCGCCACCTGATATAAGATACCGATTGCCATAAAGACAAGTGTCAGTAACATCGTCGTTGTTTCCTTTGACATTATGATATCTCCCCCTTTGATTGAATTGAAAATCCGTAAAACGCTCACTGTGATTTTAAGTATAAACATTTCCACGCATTCCCACAAGACATTTTGAAGGAGAATCGTTCGACAAATTCGTACAATACCTGTTTTATCATTACGGGAAACACCGTAATGATACAGAATTTGACTTTTTCCTATCAATGCGTACAATATGTAAACTCACTCGTAGGTCCGCGGTCTACACACCAAAATAATTGTGATTAGTGACCCCAGCACTACAACTGTCACAGCTGCTGCCATTAGCGGAAATACAGAACTGCCCTCATACATGACAGAATCAATATCAAAAATCTCAACATTCACATCCGCAAGTTTTAATTCTGTCTGCTGGGTTTCTGCTATAGTCGTTTCCACGCTGCCACCAAGAGATTCCACTAAATCTTTGTCCGTCTGCAATTTATCCATCAACACAGTGCCGTCTGGCAAGCGAAAGCTAATGTGTGACAGTTCTATATTTGCGCAGTCTGACACGGTATTCCACCAAGAACCATAGCCGAAATACAACGCCTCGGCGCCAGACAGCCATGTCAAAACACCGCTAAAATCAGAATCAGCAGTAAAATCTCCATCAGCAGCTTCCGGGTTATTCAAAATTGTCTGGTCATAACACAGCACATTATCTGCGTAAACTGCAAATCCTTCTGGCATAAGCTCAATGCGGATTAGTGCACCATCTTTAATATAATCTGTCACAATATTGTAGTTAAATAGATTTGCGTCAAAAAATCCGCCAAATTCTGCACTGTTAAATCCTAAATAGGAACCTGGTGTAAAGTAAAGTTTACCATCATATTCACCGGAACCATTAATCGCAAAGATTGTCCCTAACACATGTACTTCCCATGTGGGATTCGCATAAAATTCAATAATTGCACCTTTAGAAGTATCCTTTCCCTTAAAGGGATTTTCATAGACATACACTGGCGTGAAATCCCCTATTGTCTCCGCATGAAGAGACAGATCAATCACATCAACATCCACCAAATTTCCTTTGGGAATCACAATTGCTGCTGCCTCTTCATTTGGAGTTTCTTCATTCGATACCTCTTCATTGGAAGTCTCCTCACCAGATCCTTGCTTATTAGAATCCTGTTCATTAGGCATCTCTTCATTAGGCATCTCTTCATTAGGCATCTCTTCATTAGACATCTCTTCATTAGACATCTCTTCATTAGGCATCTTTTCATTAGAAGCTGCACTATCCATCACTTGCTCCATCTCTGCCGCAGTTACAGGCATCACCCCCAACCCTGCAACAATTCCAGCCACAAGCAATGCTATAATTCTTTTCTTCATCCTTTTTCCTCCAATTCAAGTGAATAACCTCTCGGAGTCTATATCATCCTACGAAATTTACACAATATCAAAATTTTATAATATTTTTATTTCTTACAATTTTACAAATGCCTCTGAACTCTGTTTTAGCTTTCCAACCACTTTAACGCTGGACTCCATATTGTCATATACTTGTTTCATTTCAGCCACCAAACGCGACGTTGAATCGGCGGAATCTCCAATCTCCTTGTTGCACTCTGCGGCAGAATCCTCTATCTGCCCCATCTGTCCAACAAGATATTCAATATGTCCCCGAAGCTCTTCCATCTCATGAATGCAGTTGTTCATCGCACTGCTGACTTCCTCTGCATCCTCTCTGTACTGCTGCCCAGAAGAAACATACATATCATAATCTGGCAAAATTGTCCCTGAAATATAACCTATCATTTCATTGGCATTGTCACTCAACTCATTCACTGCGCTAATCACAAGACTATTGATATTCTGAATTTTATTTGCTGTCTCGCGGCTCGAATACGCAAGCTGTCGAATTTCATCTGCCACAACCGCAAATCCTTTTCCAACCTCACCTGCACGTGCTGCCTCAATGGAAGCATTCAATGCAAGCAAATTTGTTTTTCCTGAGATATTTAAAATTTCATTGGTCAGTTCATCCACCATCGCCACACTTTTGCTGTTTTCAATTGCCTGATTTAAACGGGTTAAAATTTTGCTCACAACCTCGTTTGTGCCATTTTTATTTTTCTCAGCGGTCTTCTCCATATCCTCAGCGCGCATCTTCATCTCTTTGGTATAACCATAAATATTGCGCGTAACATCAGACACATTGCCGACTGCATCGCCAACTTTGACAGTGCTCTCATTGATGTCATGAATGGTTGTGGAAATAGAATCCATTGTGGAAGCTGCCTGTTCCATCGCCACAGAAATCTCATTGGAATCTTTGTTTGCCTCTGCAACACTGTTATTAACATGTTGGAACGTTGTTCCCAAATCTTCCGAAGACAATACAATTTCACTGATAATCCGCTGTAAGGTGACAATAAATAAGTTAACTCCTTGGACAAGCTTTCCAACCTCATCCGCGATATGTATCGCCACACGCTCTGTCAAATCGCCGCTGTGATGATTAATCTTCTGTGTGATCTCTCCAATCTTCTTTTCATAAGAAATTGTTGGCAGTATAATCGCCTTCACCGCAATTATCACACTTGTCACAAATAAAACTGCCATAATGATTAACATTCCATAAGCGACAATCACTGCATTTTGATAAATATTTTCCTGTTTTCCTTTTGCAAGTCCAATCTCTGTCTGTTCCTCACGAATCATTACCTGTATTTTGTCATGCAACTGCTCAAAAATATCAAGAAGAATACCGTTTACTTTCGCTGTCACTTCCCGCGTATTGTTCATAGCACTAAGCCGGAAAGTATCGTTATAATTTTGCAAATACGAGTCATAGAGATCCATCATCTCCTGATATGCCATCTCGTCATCAGTCAGTTCGTGAAACATGTCCAAATAGGTCTGTAAAGCAGCCACTGATACACTTATCTGCTCCTCCACGCGCTGCTTATCCTCTTTAGTGTCCATAACACTGTGCGTCAGTAAAAGCTGCTGCATCTGCTGAATATTGGATGAAATTGCATCGAGAGTAATAATAATTGGCACTCTTTGCGCCGCAATCTCATTTCCAGCCGCCCCGAGTTGTTTTAGCGAGATCAAACCTAAAAAGGAAGAACCAATACCGACTATCGCAATAAGCAACAACGGAACGATTACCTTTGTCTTTAAACTTCTCATTCGTTTGCTCCTTTCGTAGTTCACTTGTTTTATTTATATTTATTTTAGCAAACATTTTTTGTCAAAACTACAAAGATATTAGCTAGAATTGAGATTTTTTTATACAAATAGACAGCACTGATTGTTTCAGCACTGTCTATTTTCCTTAAAAATTTATTTTAAAACTATCTCCGTTTACATAGATTGCCTTTGATTTTGTTATTGTCAGATGCTCGTCCGATGTGAAACTTAAAGTTTCGCCGTCACAAAAATACATTCCATCTTCCAACATCCAGTCACAAACATTATAGAGAAAATCATAAATTTCCTGTAAACTGTGACTGCTGCCAATCAATTCAATCTCCGTTCTGCCAAATTCCGTCAGTCCATATGTGTAACCGCTCGTCCCATTCTCATCTTGAACCAGCCCAATATACACCCACAGCGGAATTGGCATTTCACTGGTTTGTAATTTCTTTGCCCACTCATGATAAAACTCTGGCTGATACACAGTTCCTGTCGTGTAGATACCAAGCGCGTCGGTTTCCATGCTGCAAAGATTCGTCACATCTGTAAAGAAACAAGCCGCCTCAATTGGATTGCCATCATGGTTTATCACTGCCACAAGCATATGCGCGCGATGTTGTTCCGTAGTTGCCACAGCCTCTTTCCACAGATAATTTCCCTCCGCATAAAATTCTGCCTCCCCATCAGGAACAGGTGCATCCACCAGCGACACTGTAATCATATTGCTATCAACCTCAAACACTAAAATGTGGTCTCCATGTTTGTAGTTTTCTTCTGCGCCAAGAAAAGCTTTTATTATTGTGTCACAGAGCACGTCAAAATCAATATCGGCATCTTTTAATAAAATGGAACCAACGCGCACGGCATCTTGCTTTCCCGTTTCCTCCCACTTTTCCTTGCGCTCCTCCTCACTCATGCTGTCAAACTCCTCCTCACTCATGCCACGCCTTTCCAGCTCTGCAAGAAAACGTCCTCGCCAATACTCCTTCATATATTCAATAATTGCAATACATTTCTCCTTGGCCGTTGCCTCATCATATTCCTCATACTCGCTGAATGTATGCCCGCATTCTTCGCCCTCCTCATCAAATCCAACGACTCCAACCTGCCACTTTTCAAACAAATCTGGCTTAAACTTTACAATTACATAATTGTTATCGTCGTAAGTAAAAGTTCCTGCCGCCTTAATCTTTGCTGGTTTTTTCCCCAACTCATTTTTATGGCTGAGCCACCCTGTCATAATTTCGACCGCTTTTTTTTCATACATCTTGTACACCCCTATCCTTTCTATCAACTACCGTTCCTAGAGCATATTTGAAAAATACTCTAGTACACCGTTTTTTTTATCCTCGTATACAAAGTGCTTGATATTTGTATCAGTGCAAGGCGGAGGAAGGAGGCAATGCGGTGTGGCATCGTTGACTGACGACAACGCGGCAATGATGCAAATAGCGAGTGCTTGGTATATGAGGAATTAAAAAACGGTGTACTAGTACTGTCTCCTCACATTTTATCATACTCTGACACCATTTAAAAGAGAACGATAAGAATCGTTCTCATCTTGTCATGCTATGGAACTGTATGCTATAATTAGGAATGTTTTTTAAATTCAATACAATAAGAAAAGGAGAAAACAAACGATGAAAAAATTCTTTGAGGAATTTAGAAAGTTTATCAGTAAGGGAAATGTGATGGATATGGCTGTCGGTATTATAATCGGCGGTGCCTTTACCAGCATTGTCTCCTCGTTGGTAAATGATGTGATCAATCCAATTTTAGGTCTATTTGGCGGCATGAACTTTGACCAGCTTACCTGGAATATAACAGGTGATGTCACATTGTATTACGGGAAATTTATCACTGCTGTGGTCAATTTTCTAATTATGGCATTAATTGTATTTCTGATAGTCAAGGTTATGAACACAGCAATGTCCCGCATTCAGAAGACAGAATCGCCCAAGGTTCCTACCACAAAAAAATGCCCGTTCTGCAAATCTGAAATCGCTATAGAGGCAACCAGATGCCCACATTGCACTTCACAGCTTGAAGAACAGGAACAAGGCTAAAGCAGCTCTGTCAGTACAGCAAATTGTTCTAATGTAAGTGCTTCTCCGCGAATTGTTGACGACAATCCCATCTTTTCCAGCGCAGCCAAAACGTTTTCTTTTGTAATCGTTAACTCAGCGGCGTTGACAAGCCCATTGACAAGCGTTTTTCTGCGCTGATTAAAGGATGCGCGAATAATATCAAACATCTTTTTTTCATCTGAAACCATTATCTGTGGTCTCTCAGAACAGGTAAGCTTTATAACAGCACTGTCAACATTAGGGCGCGGCATAAAACACCCCGCTGGAACCGTCATTATAACCTGCGGCTTTGCATAGTAGTTTACAGCCAAAGACAGTGCACCGTAATCTTTTGTGCCTGGTCCTGCCTGCATACGTTCCGCCACTTCTTTTTGCACCATAATTATAATGCTTTCAAGCGGCACATGACGCTCAAAAAGCCCCATAATAATTGGTGTTGTAATATAATAAGGAAGGTTTGCAACAACTTTTATCGATTTTCCATAATTTCTTTCCTGCACAATTGCATTGATATCCACCTTTAAAATATCTTCATTGATAATGGTAATATTGTTGTAGGTCGCCAAGGTATCCTGTTCAAGAATTGGAATTAGCTTTGCATCAATCTCCACCGCAACGACTTCCCGCGCTCTCTCACAGAGATACTGGGTCATTGTGCCGATTCCTGGACCAATCTCCAGCACACAGTCTTCTGCTTTCACTCCTGCCGCATCAACAATCTTTTCAAGTATATTTGCATCGATTAAAAAATTTTGTCCATATTTTTTCTGAAAATGAAATTGGTATTTCTGTAATACAGCAATAGTATTGGTCGGATTTCCCAGCGTTGCCATAGCCTTTCTCCCTTCTTATATCCGATACATCTGTCTGGCATTTTTCTCTGTCATAGATACGACCTCATCATAGGACATTCCTTTTATTTCCGCAATTTTCTGTGCTATATACGGTAAGTTTTGCGAGGAATTTCTACTGCCGCGTTTAGGTTCTGGGGAAAGATAGGGGCAATCTGTTTCTAACAAAATGCGCTCGATTGGAATCGCCGATACGACTTCTTTTAATTTTTTCGCATTTTTAAATGTAATAACACCGCCAACTCCAATGTAAAATCCCATTTTAATATACGCTTCTGCCATCTCTACGCCATAAGAAAAACAGTGAATCACTCCGCCGATTTCCCAAGCATTTTGTGCCGCCAAAATGTCATAAGTATCTTTTGCAGCCTCTCTCGAATGAACAATCACTGGCTTTTTTATGCGTTTTGCAATCTCTAACTGACGCGCAAACCACAACTTTTGAATCTCGTGCGCTGGTTCCTCCCAGTAATAATCCAATCCAATTTCTCCAACTGCCACCACCCTTTTATGCATACACTGCCCTTCAAGTTGCGCAAAAGTCTCCTCATTTAGTTCTGTCGTCTCACTTGGATGCACGCCTGCCGCCGCATAGACAAAAGAATACTTTTCAGCAAGTGCAATGCTTGCCGCTGTGCTAGACAGGCTTGCACCTACATTTACAATAAAACCAATCTGATTCTCTTGCATCGAAGCAAGAAGTACATCTCTATCCTCGTGATATGCATCATCATCATAATGCGCATGTGTTTCAAATATCATAGCAAGCTCCTTTTATATCTTCACAGTTTCTAAACGGCAAATACTTTTGTCGTTTACTATAATAATCGATATCCAAATAGATGTCAATCTTCACGATTAGAAACATTGCTTCCTCTTTTTGTGAACTACCCATTGTC
>DEPD01000020.1 GCA_002358575.1 Lachnospiraceae bacterium UBA3401
TATAAAGTTGTAAAGTCGTGTAAAACTTACATAAATATTCGGAAAAATTACATGACATGAAAAAGACGATATTGATTATGGTATCATATAATATCGCAATATTGAAGTTTCGTAACTGCAGATGGTAGGTGGGGAAAAATGATATGTGTAATGCATACTTTAGTGTGTGCTTATTTGGATATATTTATTTTACATATGTATTTGAAAAAGTATAAAATAAAAATTTCTAAATTAGGAGTTGTTTTGTTGTTTCTTCCATATAGTGCGATATATATTACTTTGAATGCTTATGAAGCATTATATGCTATAAAATTAGTTTTATGTATTCTATTATGTGTATGTATAATTTGGCGAGCATATCAGGGAATAATTAGCTTGAATGTGTTGAAATATACAACTATTTTCTTTGCGCTTTTAGGAATAGGAGAATTGCTAGTTATTCTAATAATTATTTTATCTGATGGTGTATATGAAATTAAACTTTTTTGTATAAAGACGATTACATTAGAAAATTTTTTTGTAATAGTGGTTTCAAGAGTTATAACCATTACCTTAATTAAATGTATAGATAGATATTGGCATAAAAATGAAGTTAAAGAAAGCTATACAGAACAAATTTTTTGGCAGTTTATGTTGTTAATTATATTTATAATTTTAATTATGGGAAAGCACTATTTAATTGACATTGGAAAACATGATAAAAAAGATACTATGTCGATTATAATTACTATATTTATTTTATTGTTCATATGTATTTTTACAAGAATAAGACTATTGAAAATAAATGTCATAATACAGCAGCAAGAAAAGCAAATTGTTGATCTTCAGCATATTCATGAAATGCAATATAGGTTTTATGAGGAAAGGACTAAACAGGAAAATGAGTTAAGAAGTATAAGGCATGATTTAAAAAATCATTTATTGTTAATAAAAGATATGTATGAGGTAGGCAATGTTGATTACTACCAAAGATTATTAGATATAGTTAGTAATGAGGATGTAATAATTAGTGGCTGTATTGTTTTTGATATTTTAGTAAATGAAAAAAAGAAGATTGCAGAGCAACAGAAAATTCTTTTTGAAGTGATTATTATAAAAAATATTTCTTGTATAAATTATATTGAAGAGTGGGATTTGTGTTTAATATTCGGTAATCTAATAGATAACGCACTGGAAAATGCAGTTAAAGTAGAAAGTCCAAAAATTACAGTAAATTTAGATATTATAAATAATTTTTTTATCATGATTATCAGTAATACATATGATTCAAGCAAAATAAGGAAAACTAGAAGTGGTTTTTTGACGACAAAAGAAGATGTTGATAAACATGGAATGGGATTAAAAAGCGTAGAAGCGGCTATTGAAAAATATGATGGATATTTAAAGTTTGAGTATGAGCAATCTTTATTTAGGGTAAAAGTGCTGATACCGATAAGCAATAATATTAAGAAAGTAATATGATATTCTACTTATTTGAAAAAGGGGAAGTGAGTAAGCAGATGAAAGTATTAGTTTGTGATGATGAGAAACTGTTTCTTAATAAGATTTCACAAGATTTAAGGTGCATTGGTCAGGAATTGGATATAAATTTTTCATTGATTCTATCTCGAAGCGAAAAAGAATTTTGGGATATTTATAAAAAAGATCCAGATATAGATATTGTCTTTATGGATATTCTGTTAGGAAATGAAAATGGATACCAAATAGCTTCACGGCTTCGTGAGGCTAATCGGAAGATTAAAATAATTTTTTTGACAGCAATTACAAAATATGCAATCAAAGGATATGAAATAGGAGCGACTAGGTATTTAGTAAAGCCAATTACTTTTAAAGCATTAAAGTCTGTTTTTTCTAAAACAGTTGAGGAAGTTATAAAAAGCAGTGAGGAATACATAATTGAAAAAAATGATGAGGGGGTATTTAAAATTTTTTTATCAGATATTATTTATATTGAAACATATGAGAGAAACACACTTATACACACAAAAGAAAAAAAGATAATTAGCTATCATACTATGTTAAAACATTTGTCCCGGCTTAATTCAAAGTTTGTACGCTGCCATATAGGGGTAATTGTTAATATCGAATATGTTATGGAGTTTGGGAGGAATAGTCTTACAATGCAATATGGAAAAGTGGTGCCAATGAGTAAAAGCAAAAAAAACGGAGTAAAAGAGGCATTACTGGCATATTATGACAATCTAATAATAAATAAATGAATTTATGGCGACAAAATTTAAAACCTGAATTTTGTCGTTATTTATGTGCTTTTGAGATAATTGTGCAATAAATCCGATAGGGCGCCTTGTCAGTAGTTGCCTTTTTGCTTATAATGAATGAGAAGAAAAAATGAGGAAAATATCAGGGGAAGGTGAGGGTATTGATAAAAATTGCAATTTGCGATGATGATAAAAATGCCATTGCTCTACAAGAAGTAGTAGTAAAAAGTAGTTTACAACATAATAGTATTGGTTATGAAATTACAACATATACCATTGGCACAAACCTTCTTGATGATATTACAGATGACGGATATTTTTTTGATCTGATATTATTGGATATTGAGATGCCGGAATTAAACGGTATGCAGATCTCTGAGAAGTTAAAGGCTGTTTTGCCTAATGTTAAAATTATTTTTGTAACTTCACATACTGAGTACGCCATTGATGCTTTTGAACTCTCTATTTTCCGATATATCTTAAAAAGTAACTTGAAGAAAAAATTATCGTCTGCCGTTATAGATGCTGCAAAGTTAATAGAATTAGGAACTGAACACGAATATATCATACAAACCAATAATCGTATGGAAAAGATACCCTACAAAGACATTTTCTACATTCAGCGTGACAGAGGTAAAAATTCAATATTTTATACAAGTATGGGAACTTCTAAAGTCAGAAAGTCTTTACAACAAATATATGAAGAGTTGTCAGCTTTGGAGTTTGTTTTTATTGATAGGAGTTATATTGTAAATATTATTCAGATTATGAAGATTTGCGATAATTCAGTGATTTTGAAAAATGATATAAAGCTGCCTGTCAGCCGTTCCCATTTACAGGAAGTAAAGCAGCAAATAAACAGGTTTTGGGGGAAGCACATATGATAGAATGGTATCAAATAATTTCATGTTTACTCACAAATGGGATACGGATTTTTATATGTCTGCTTATAATAACAGCTTTATTAAATTTACATAAAGTTCAAAAATATACAATGTGGATGGCTTTTGGTCTTGGTATAGTCATTGAGATTCTGCATGTATTCGCTATGCCGTACTTGTTAATGAATGCTATTGAAGTATTCGCTATTCTTGTCATAATTTATTTACAGTATTATTATGAGTTAAGGATTTGCGCTTTTCTCACAATTTTTTTTGAGATAGCGGTTGGACTTTGGGATTTTCTGATTTCCGCAGGATTAGCGATTATATTCAATAACAATAGATTTATGTATGATATGACATATGAACATATGGCAGCGGTATGGATTGTACGATTGTTGATGATTGGATTTGCTATATTCATTGCAAAGCAGGGGAAAGGAGCCGCAGAAAAACTTTATGGGATTATTGCGATTATCGCTGTTGTTGGCATGTTTTGTGTTATTGCATTGACTGAGCAATCAATAATGCCGTTATCTGGTGAACAGTCTGCTACATGGGTTATTCTTTCCGTTATCCTCTTAATGTCTGTACTTTTTTATAAACTTAATCGCCAATATGACATGGAAAAAGAGATTGTCAGGTTAAAAACAGAGCAGATGGAATTGATGGAATGTGACTATCAAAATCTGAATAATACTTATTCTGCCAATGCAAGACTATATCATGATTTGCATAATCATTTAGAAATTTTATATTCATATATATTACAGGAGCAGAAAGAGGAAGCACTGAATTATATAAATGATTTACGCACTCCTATTGAGAAAATTACACAAGGTATTTGGACTGGGCAGGAAGCGGTTGATTATCTGATAAGTAGTAAGATTGCTGTTGCAGATCATTATGGCATTGAAACTAAAATCAATATCGAATTTCCGCGTCATACAAATATCAAAAATACTGACCTTGCTGCTATTTTAGGTAATTTATTGGATAATGCCATTGAAGCAATAGCAAATTCAAATGAAACGCCACGTTTATTATGCCTGACAATGCGGCGTATCAATGATATGCTGATTATTAAGGTTGAAAATAGCTGCATGAAAAAACCGGATATTGCTGGAGTGGAAATAAAGACAACAAAAAATGATAATGAATTACATGGATGGGGATTAAAAAGCGCACGAGCTGCAGCAGAGCGATACGATGGTACGCTTGAAATATCGTATGCTGATAAAAGATTCTGTGCAGTGGTAGTTCTTTCTTTTGAAGCTATTTGAAAAGTTGGCTTTTGATAAAATGGGCTGTCTTAAAGGGCAGCCTTTTATCATGGACAAAAACCTACCGATTACGGACATTTACGCAGAAATACAATTTTTGCGGTATACTATGCTTGTTGTAAGCAAAGTATAAAATTATAAGGAGGTTTTGTTATGCGTCATTTCTATTTTCGTTTGGTACTGGGGGTTGTATTTATAATCTGTACGGTTTATAGCTTTATTACATCGAATACCCAATTTGTGTTGATGTATCTTGCCCTTGGCGGAGTTTTCTTGTTTTCAGCTTATTCCATTTGGAAAAAAGAAAAAGATAATCGGAGGTAAATTGGTATGGATAGGAAGGTATTTCTTGCGCTCAAGAATTTGTGTGTGTGGTATACTCTGGATTGCCCAGTGCTTTTTGATTTTTCCATTGAATTAGCGGAAAATGAAGTGATCGGGTTGATTGGTTTGAACGGTGCTGGAAAAACTACCTTTATGAAAGTAATATCAGGACTGGTTGACAGTTATTACATTGAGGACGCAATTTGGAATGGAAAGCCATTTTCTTTTCGTGACAAAGCGTTTAAGCTGAATCGTTATACAGTATTTGCAGAGGAACATTCTTTTCAGTGTTTTACATTTAACGAATATCTTTCCTATGTTTTGGCGTCTTATCAACAGCCTGCACCAGATGTTTCGGAACTGGTGCAGGGATTTCATTTTGAAAAATATACGGACTGCCTTTTGAAAGAACTGTCAACGGGAAATCTGAAAAAAGCCTATTTGATAACAGCGTTTGCCCTGCACCCTAAGTTATTGCTGCTTGACGAGCCGGTAAATGGTCTTGACTTTCAAAGTACTGAATACCTTTATCAGCTTATGGAGAGGTATAAAAAGTATGGAACGATTTTGTTTTCCTCGCATATTTTAGAGAGCATCTGCTTGACTTCTGATCGGGTGCTTGTGTTGGAGCAGGGGAAAATCAGGCAGTCATTTATGGGAACGGAGATTGAGGCAGAAAAAATCAGGGAGGTGCTTGCATTTGAAGAAGAACCTTAAAGCATTTCTGAAGCAGTTATTCGGTGCACGGTATGAATATTTGAAAAAGAGCTTATTAAGTAGTCTGATACTGTTTTTTGCGATATATGCCGCTGAAATACGATTGTTAATTTCCCCGTTTATTCTTTTTCTTACCTCAACATTGTTTACGGCAGGTATTATGTGGCAGGCACTCAATGCTTCGAGCAATACAAGAATGTTGCAAGGGATGTTTCTGCTTCCTTTTGAAAGCAGGGAACTTACAATGGCATATGCATTTGCGCTTAGCGGTTACACACTAATTACTAAAACAATGTTGGTATGGTCCGTTATCTTTGCTGTTTCAAGGTGGAATTTATTGCAGACAATAACAGCTTTACTTTGCGGTTGCAATGCATGTTTTGTTACTATGGTGGTTTATGCAATGTTTTTAAGAAAACGATATTTTCAGGCTGTATTATGGGCTATCGGTGTTTTAGGCGTGTTAGTAGGAATAAGACATAGCGAAGTAGTTCTTATAGTTCAAATTATCAGTTTATGTATAGCCAGTCTGTACCTTTTATCTGTGGATGCGTATATCTTTTATCGTCCGAGATATGCTGGTGCGATGATTCGGCACAAGAGCAGGCGTGGAAGTATCATGGTTTATTTGTTACGTTATATGATTACAAATAAAAACTATCTGATAAATACTTTTGGTCTTATGGCGGTTGCTTGTTTTTTGCCATTTTTATTTGGACAGTTTAAGGGGATTGATGTGATGCCGCTTGGGTTTGCAGTTTTATGTCTTAATACACCAATCTGTATTTTGTTATCATGCGATCCTGATTTAGAACAGGCAGTTAGAATGTTGCCAGGGCAGTTCAGAGGCTTTTGTATAAGGTATTCCCTGTTTATTTTCATTGTCAATATGGTTGTAAATGGTATTTATTTGTGTAGTTGGCATTTTCAATATAGAAATGTAGATGTTCTTGATTTTTTGTTGATTGTTCTGTTTGCATTGCAAAGTGCAATTTTGTCTGTGCTGTTGGAGTGGATCAGACCTATTCGTGGATGGAAAATTGAGAGCGATTTATGGCATCATCCACGAAAATATGTTGTTCCATTGCTGATGATGTTTGGTGCAGCGTTTATCAGTATATGGTCGTTTTTAGCTTGGCTTTGGCTCGGTGTTCTTATTTTTGAATGTTTAGTGTTGATATTTATTGCAAGGAGGGTTTAATGATGAAGAATACTAAATGTTGTCCCAAATGTAACTCAAATAATGTTGTTCGGGTGCCAGATAATCCGAACCGTCATGCCAGTGGAAATAACATCTATACCTCAACAATTACGCTTATTAAAAAAATTCCTGTTATCCGCTATGTCTGCTGTGATTGTGGTTATGTAGAGAATTGGGTAGAAAAACAGAAAGAACGTGAAGAAATTAAGCGTACTTTTGGATAAATTAGAAGTGAATGATGGCATGGGATATTGATGTAAAGGAAAAAGTTTATCAACGTCTTGCATATGAAATATTTTTCCGTATCTGTAATGGACAGTATAAACTTGGTGAAAAACTTCCCGCATACAGAGTAATTGCAACAGAAGCTGGATGTAATACAGAAACGGTTAGGAAGGCTGTTTGGGATCTGGAAAGAAATGGAATTGTAATTAAAACTCGAAAGGGTAACTTTGTTACTCAGGCGAATGAGAAGGTGGTGGATTATCGGGAAAAATATCTTACAAATATTGAAAAAAATTATATTATAGCAAAGCAAAAGGTAAATGGTTCATGTTTATGATTTATATAAAATTGTTATTATAGGTAATGGCATCATATCTTTGCCTATCATGCGTGAAAATACAGATAAAACAGTGGTCTGTGATATTGCAAGCTGCTGTTTTTTTATACAAAAATACCAAGTAAGCAATGTAGATGTCAAGGTACGCAATTTCTCTTTTGTTTGTTGAATGTTTTGTGTAAACTACTGGTGACGAACGGTAATTGAAAGGAGAAATGACTATGAAAAATACAATTGAAAAGGCAACTATCGTACAGAATAAGTATTGTAACGCATGTGCAGCAGGCGCACTTTGCTTGGTAGACGGTCCGGTTCCCGATTTTGAAGTTGCGGCTGTGGCAGCTTTGTTTGGCCTTGCGGATTAATCTTTTGCACTGCTACATATAAAGGACTGAAAAGGCTGCATCTTAGGCAGAAATTGAGTCCTTTTGATGTTTGATTATGTTATGCAACCAGTAGTTTGAATAGCACACCGTTTGTCAAAGAAATCCAGCTAGGATGAAGGTTATTCTAGCTGGATTACTTAAACAATGGAGGAGAAAAACATAATGAAAAAAGGTTTTATATCAATTAGCGAAAATGCCCTTATGTATACAACTACACTGAATAACAATATTCTTATTAAAGAAGAAGTAAAGGGCAGAATAAACTATGGGTTTTTTAGTGTTAATAATACAGGAAAAATGATTCTTGAAGCGATTACAGGTACTATGGCATTTAAGGAATTTGTAAAGCATTTTACCGAAATAGTTGACATTGATTATGAGGAAAACAAAGGCTGGATTGAGGAATTTTTATATGATTTGGAAAAGAAAGGCGCTGTGAAGTTTACGGAAGAGCCCTGTCCATGTGAGAAGATTAAAAATATTGGATCGGACGATTTAATTTCCCCCATGCACGCAACGATTGAGGTAACAAATAAATGCAATTTGAGGTGTAAACATTGCTATTTGGAAGCCGGACCAGAAAAAAATAAGATGATGTCCTTAGAGCAATTTAAGGTTGTATTAAGCGAATTGGAAAAAAATATGGTCGTCAATGTAGAGTTTACAGGCGGAGAATTATTTGTCAACCCGGATATATACGATATTTTGAAACTGGCATTTCAAAAATTTACTATTATAGGTATATTAACAAATGGAATAATTTTGCGGGATGATGTTCTGGATTTACTTGTTGAAAACAAAGACCGTACTTTTGTCAATATTTCAATTGATAGTATAAACAGCGAGACGCATGATCAATTCAGAGGGGTGCAGGGAGCTTTCAATAAAACATATGAAAATGTTAAGAAGATGACAGATAAGGGAATTAATGTGCGTATAGCGAGTAGCATTTTCAATGAAAATATGTGGGAAATAGATAAGCTGGCACAACTTGCAGTAGACTTAGGTGCAAGAATGTTTTCGTTTAACTTTGTTGAAGAATTCGGGAGAGGAAATAATATATTTAAGGATGCTTATCAGGATTTAAAGGTAAAAGAGTATGTGGATTATTTGAATAATGAGGTTATAGAAAAGTATAAAGGGATTATTCCAATACAGAAAGGTGAAGGGCTGTTAGGTACACGAAATTGCGGGGCTGGTGTAAATTCAATTGTTATTGATCCGACGGGTAAAATTAGACCATGTGTTTTGGGTCCTTCATGGTGTGACATGGGTAATCTTTTTGAAGAACCATTTTCTACAATTATGAAAAGGGATATTTATAAACAATTGGCGAGTATATTACCGCCTTATGAAACAAATGGGTGTGACAAAGACTGTCGTTATTTATCCTATTGTAAAGGCTGCTATTTAAAGGGATTTCAAACATGTAAGAATACAGGGAAAATATGTTCATGGATAAAAGCAAACAAGTTAGAAAAAATATTTGCTGTTTTTAACAAGGAGGAGATATGAGGTTATTTAATAGCATTTTAACCAGAGTTTTTTCTGATTGCAATTATCATGTTCTGAAAAATTGGCTTGCTAGTAATAAGGGCAGATTGGAAGAAAACTTTTATCTCAATAATATTTTAATGAGTGGAACAGTAAAAAAAGCTGGTAATGATGCAATAGAGATATTGTATTTAAAATATTTTGCGGAAGAAGAACTAAGCCAGACACAAATATTAACAATATATAATGCCGGAGAAAAGATTTTACCTGATTATGAGCAGTTTATCCTTTTTTATCAAGATAAAAGAGAAAATGATCTTGTAAATAGAATTATCAGAAATATTTCGTCGGAACCTGAAAACAAAATTGAAAATAGCGAAATCTATGATATGGAGTGCAGAAAAATTAAAGCTCAATTACAGAACTCTTTTTGTGATTCAGTTTTATGCAAGGCTGCAAAAGAAAGGGAAATATTTGAAATTCAAGAGTCAATAGAAGAACAAGAGTTGGCGTTTGTTGGATTGTATTCCTCAGTAAAATATTGGGATTTTAGGGAGATGCTTTGTTATAAGCTGCTGGAAAAAATTTTTGGCTCAAATGATATAAACGGTGCATATTTCTGCTTTCGAGAAAGAGGGTATATATATTCTGGACTTTCAGGGTTTATGATCGAAAATGACTTTTTTTATACAGGAGCTATCATGCAATATAATTCAGAACATGAAGTAGCAATTAGCAGGGCAATAAGAGATTTTGAGTTTTCAACGGAAGAATTTGAGGAAGCAAAAAATCTGTTAATTGATGATTTTCGATACTCTGAGTTACAGTATGGAAAAACATATACTCTATTGCCGTATAAGTTAAAAACGGCAGAACCGGATAATTATGAAGAGTGTATACGTAGCATAACAGAACATGACTTACGAATAAAGCAAAAAGAAATATCCTCAAAAGGATTTAATCTTAGAATGAAGGTGATTTAATGAAGTTGGTTCCATTTGATTGTTATAAAGACAATAATTCCAATTGCATCTATTTTTCTATTGAACATAATATAGAAATTTTTAATGTATATTTCAATTATGGATATGAAAGCGATAGTAACGCTGGATATGCACATTTATTAGAACATATGATAATAAAAGCAAATCAAAAGGAATGGAGTTCTTTTTGGAAAAATGGTGTGCAGTTTAATGCAGTCACAAAAGAATACACTACAATATTTACATTCTTGAATTTGAGGAATAGTAATTTTTTGTTTCATAGTAAAAAAAATATAGAAGAAACATTCAAGGACTTACATACAAAAGGCATTGATCAAGAATTATTGGAGAGCGAGAAAAGAACAATATTGGAAGAACTTTCAATATTAGAGAAACAGTTTTCTGAAAATGCGGCAGCAGCAATGTTAGGGAATAGAAATGAAATTACGAGTTTTACAATTAGTAAAATGATAGAGATATATATGAGTCAATATGTTGCTTTAAATAGCATTTATATTGGAAACTTGGCAGATAAAAAAGATAGTTATATACCAATTCATAAAAAGGTATTTCCCATTTCACATGAGGGCATCGTAACAAAAAAAGATAAATCAGAGTTTGCTTTAACAGATTGCTTTGAGTCAAACATTATACTTTATTTTTTGCATATTTGCTATGTATCGCAACTTCATAGAGGTTGGGATATGAAAATCTATAAGGATGCTGCAGGAATAAGATTGAAATTTATCGGACAATTAGTACTGGGGCATAAAAGAAATATATTAAATAGATATTGCTTATCATGTTCAAATTTGAAAATGTATATGGACGAAGTAAGCTATATTGTTATGAATAATTTATCAGAGGTAAATATTGAAGATATGTTTTTGGAAAATTGGGAAGGAGTATTTAATGAATAAAAAGGTAAAAATATATGCAAATTTTCTTTTATGTTTCGTTGTTTGCATGGCATTATATCTTTTTAGTACATATTTTAGAGATTTAATGCAATATCTATTTCAGGCAGAGGCAAGATATTGGAATATTGAGTTCGTGCTAATAGTAGCAGTTTCTATATTCAATGGTTCCATCTTGGAGTATTATAATAAAATCCTTTTAGAACAACCAGCTAAAATATTTGTGATGCTGAAATACTTAATTTTACAATTATATCTTTTTTCAATAATATTATTTTACATAATGATGGTTAGCAATAGTACATTTGGTGAGAAAACTAGATTGGGAAAAGTTATAATGCCAGTCAGCTTTGCTGTTTTGCTTATGTATATATTTTTTTTATTGCATGAGAAAAAACGTAATCAAAAAAAATTAAGTCGAGTAGATTTGTTCAAAATTATTATAGGTACAAACCTTATTTTTCAATCTACAATATTTGAAATTATTTTTTTGGGTTTGTATTTTCTACTTATGTATTGGGTGCAGAAAATAAATATATTAAAACATTTAAAGTTAAAAAAAATTGTAAAGTTGCTATTTGGTATCATTTTATTAACAGAAACATATTTGTTACTTTCTGAAATTGATATATATAGCAAGTTTTTTTTGAGTGTTACCAATATTTTTGTTTTATTTGTAGGGAAAAAGGATTTCGATCACTGTAATAGTGAATGGAATAATTCTGCCAGTTATAAAAGAGGTAGTGTTTAAGGACAAAAAGTATTTAGTATAGTAGTCCGAAAGAGGGTAGGTGCGTTATTTACAATCTGGGAAGCCATTATATATGCGGTCTGCAAATATTGCATTTGTAGGACTGATCTGTTACAGTATAACACTTTATTCAAAAAGGCTGTTCGGAAATAATTACATGGAATGTCGGAAAAATTACATGGTGGATAAATATGTAAAAAGAAATGCTATTATAAGAGCATAGATATTAAAGATGTTTTTGAGATATTGAATTTAGTAGATTTGATGTAGAGTGGTGTATTTATCTTGTTGGGTTATTGGAAGATAATATTACGGCAATGTATTCTATATAATAATTTAATAATAGGATTCATGGTAAATGATATAAGCCCAATTGAGGACAAAGCTGAACCATCGAATACTGAGGTGGTTTTGACTATGATTATCATTCAATTTAATGATAAAATTTATGAAAGGAGCCAGAAAACAATGGAATTCACAATGAAAGAAATTGAAATCGAGGATATTGATGTTCTTGAAGAAACCGAGACACCTGTTTGGGGTGTTTTCTGCGGCAGTGGATGTGATCAGACTGGTATGTGGGGTATCGCTTGTCATTCTTAATGGCAATACCTTGACCAATTAAGATCACAAAATACCACACTAAGATAACCGATTGTTTCGAGCAGCTGATTATGAAATGCTTGAACCATCTTTCTTAGTGTGGTGTTGTTATTATATAAACAGAATTAGCCACAACAATCATCAACTAATTATTCTTGTAAACTAATTTCTTATATAACACGTTGGATAAAGTGAGGAAATAACATGAATGCACATTTCATAAAAAAATCTGAAGATTCATATGTGATGTTTATAGGTAATACTATGAAATTTTATAATGTAAATGAAAATGTAAAAAATGCTGTTGTCGATATTCAAAATGGTCTTAAAAAAGAATATATTTTGGATAAGTACAAAATGACAGATAAGATATATGAAAATATTTTTCAGACAATAAATGCAAGTGAAGTAGTAGGAATACAGCCTCCAAACGATAGTAGCTTGTCAAAGTTGGCAATAAATGTTACAAATAAGTGTAACCTGCAGTGTAAGTACTGCTATGCAGGAGGTGGCAGCTATTGTTCTGATGAGGGACTGATGGATCTAGCGACTGCAAAAAGGGTTATAGATGTATTTTATAATAAATTTAAGTCTATAAACGCAATTCAGTTTTTTGGTGGTGAACCACTATTGAATGAACCAATAATCCGTTTTATCTGTGAGTATATAGCAGAATTATATAACGATAAGAAAATAAATACTATGCCACAATTTGGAGCTACAACTAACGGTACAATATTTTCGGATCAATTGGTTGAAACAATAAAAAGATTCAATATATTCTTGACTATTAGCATTGATGGTCCAAAAGAAATACATGATAATATGCGTATAGGCAAAAGCGGAAAGGGATCTTTTGATATTATTATAAAGAATATCAAGAAATTCAGAAGTAATTCAATAAAAATAAATGCAAGTGAGATAACGTTTAACAACAGTCATTTGAAGTATGATTATTCTGTTTTAGATACAATTAAATATTTAAAGGATAATTTAGACATACAGAACATTCATATTGTGCCGGTATCCGGAAATTCAGAAGCCGATTATCGACTTCCAGATTTTAATAGCTTCCCATCTTCTGTTAAGACTATTTTTGAAGAAATTAATAATAAAAGGGATTACTCTTATTCTATGATTAATAGAGTAATACAATCGTTAAGAAATAGAACAACCAGTAGATTTTTTTGTGGAGCTGGTTTAACTGATTATTCTGTTTCGATTAAAGGAGACATATATCCTTGTTTTATGTTTACAGATATAGAATGTTATAAACTCGGAAATGTATGGAGTGAAAAATCTTTTTTTGACAGTCCTGAATATAGCACATGGAGAAACAAATTCCTAAGTTTCAATAAATATGAATGTGGGGAATGTGCAGAATGCTTTAATAACAGAATATGTTCAGGGTGTTTAGGAATTAATTATTTTAATACAGGAAATATCTATAAGCCTTCAAAAATGTACTGTGATATGCAGAAAGCATTAACAGAGAATATTTTACTTGAATTATCAAAATATATAAAGTACGAGGAGGGTATTTCATGAGTTATCCCTGCACAGTTAATGATATTCAACCGTATCTTCTATATGAATACAAAGACAAAGAAAACAAATACGCAATAGGTAGCATCAGCAGAGACAGATTTATTGAAGTAAATGAGAGTAGTACCCCAGTTGTTATGAAGGCTATCAAACTTATGGACGGAAGTAAATCCTTCGATGAAATAGATAAAACTGTATTTGAAACTACAGGTTTTTTAATCAAATCTAAAGATTTATATGAAATATTATCAAGAGCGGATTTGCTATTGGAAGCGGATAACAATAAGGCTGAAAAGAGTGAATTTGAAACACTTGCCTTGAAGATTTTTGATTTTAAAATAGAAAAGTATAAAAAGTTTTTTTCTTATCTGTCCTTCTTGGCAGTGCCTACCTTATTTATTTTTGTGTTACTTGTTATATTTACTTCGATTTTTGTATATAGTAATGGTAATTATTTATCGTCTTTTAGCTTATTGGGGTTTCAAGACCATTATGTACGTAATTTTCTTATCATGTTTGTTGTTATGGCATTGTCTGTTTCCTTTCATGAAATTGCACACGGCATAACAGCCTCAAAATATAATATCACACCTAAAAGTTTTTCTATATCTTTGTATTTATATGTAAGTCCTATAGTATACATTAGACTTCCAGGGTTGTATGCTGTAAAACCTTTACAACGTATACATATTTGGATATCCGGTGTAGTTGTAAATTCTCTTTTTGCATGTTGCGGATTAATAGCATCTATTCTTTTAGCTAAACATGATGCTTCTCAATTTTATATTTCTATATGTAACTATACATGGTATATAAATTTGATATTTGTTATTGTAAATCTGTGTCCCCTTATGCCCTTAGATGGATACTTTATTCTTGCAACTATAATGAAAATTCCTAATATGAGAAAACATTCTTTCGCCAAACTGGGTAAGAGCCTAAGAAATCGAAAGATTAAGTTCACCATTAGCCAATTGATTTACTTTATTCTTAGCTTAGCAGTTATGAGTTTTGTAGTTATTAAAGAAGTATATGCTATGATACATATATTTGTAATAAATTTTTCCGAAGGAATGATATCTGCACTTTGGAGCATAAAACAATACATTGCACTAATTATTTTTATAGTTGTAGTAAGAATAATACGAGCAAAAGCAAATAAAAAATTGAATAATCGCAGCCTAAGATGATTAATTATATCGGCTTTTTCTTTCAATACATAAATATCTCGTATATTTCATATTTTAGCGAGTCACGGACGATACGTGGCTATAGATTATTTTTGTGACTATTTATTAATATTGAACACAAATTTTTATGATACTTTGAATAACTATAAAAATATGATTCTTTTGAATTGTTTGTATAATATAGTTTTTATTTGTTTGCTTTTGTATGACTTTTATACAATTCACAAGTATAAGCTCAATACATATTGATATTTTACCAGATCTATGATGAAATATATATGTAAATGTTATTCCTCAAAACTAAAGAAAGCGGTGAAATTATGATTTCCGTACTCGTAATAGAAGATGACAAAACGATAAACAGTTTGCTTTGTAGTATCATAACGAAAAGTGGTTACTCTGCGGATAGTGCCGAAAACGGACTTGATGGACTTGACAAGGCGTTGTCGGGCGACTACAATATTATTCTTATGGATTTGATGCTACCATTGAAAACGGGAGAGGAAGTGCTGAAAGAGCTGCGCTCTGTCAAGAATACGCCCGTTATCATCATTTCGGCAAAGTTGGAGGTACACAGCAGAATAGAGCTTTTCCAGATAGGCGCTGACGATTATATCACTAAGCCCTTTGATATTGATGAGGTTATGCTACGTATACAGGCTGTGCTTCGTCGGACTGAGTTGCAGATCTGCACTCTGCTCACATTCAGAGAAATAAAACTCGACACCGACTCAAAGCGTGTTTATGTCAATGGAAATGAGATTATCTGTACGGCTACGGAATTTGCGATACTGGAGCTGATGCTGAAAAATCCCAAAACGGTATTTTCAAAACGTAGGCTTTATGAAAGCGTTTCTGGAGATACCTATTTGGGTGATGACAACACGATGAATGTACACATCAGTAATTTGCGAAAAAAGATTGCAAAATTCACTTCGGAGGAATACATTGAAACTGTTTATAGAATGGGGTATCGTCTGATAAATTAAGGTTTTCTTTAGATTTGATGAAGAATCTTTAAAACATCATATGTTAGTATAAGAGCATGAAAGAAATGGAGGTTTGCAAAATGGAAAACATTATTTTACAAACACACGGAATATCCGTGAAATACGGTAATTTTCTTGCTCTTGATGATGTAAGTATCAGTCTCAAAAATAAGCATATCTATGGTTTTATCGGTGAGAACGGCGCAGGCAAGACTACATTGATGAGAGTATTGACGGGGCTGCTTTATCCGACAAGCGGTGCTTTTTCGCTGTTCGGAAAGAATGGGCAGTCCGACATTTTGAAAATGCGCTCGCATATAGGCAGCACCATTGAGGCGCCTGCCCTTTATCAGGAATACTCCGCTTACCGTAATCTTGAATTACAGCGTATCCTTATTGGTAATCCCGACAGGGAAATATGCGATAAGCTGCTCGAAATGGTAGGGCTGACCGAGGTCAAGGATAAGAAGGTAAGGAAGTTCTCTATGGGTATGAAGCAGAGACTCAGCATAGCAATGGCTCTTGTCGGCAAGCCGAGATTACTTATACTTGATGAGCCAATAAATGGTCTTGACCCTAAGAACATATCCGAGCTGCGTAGCCTGCTTAAAAGGCTGAATGAGGAAAATGATGTTACGCTGTTCATATCAAGTCATATCCTTAACGAGCTTTATCTGCTTGCTACCGATTATTATATTATTCACAAAGGTAAGATAATTGAGTCGCTCACACATGATGAGCTTGACGAAAAATGCCGACAGTATATAAAGATAAAGACATCCGAGCTGCCAAAATGTATAACCGTTATTGAGAAAGAGTATCATAATGCAGAATACATCGTCATTGATGGTGAGACGTTGCATCTATTTTCGCATACTGACAGGGCAGAGAGCATAGCAAAGCTTCTCATGGAGAACCATATTGTTACTAAGGAATTCACAGTTACAGAGCAAAGCCTTGAAGAATACTTTCTTGGTATCACAGGAGGTGACAGTAATGCATAATCAGTTAATGATCGAAAAATATAAAGCTAAAAGATTTACTATCATGTATCTTGCGGCGGTTGTTCTGGCAGCAGCAGGATTCTTCTTAGGATTCCTCAAGCTTCCGGAAAATCTGGATACGGCAGTGGTGTTTTCTCTTTCGATTTGCGATACATCATTTATGTTTATTGTTTCTCTTGTTGCTGCTTGGTTTGCAGGAAATGATTTTCTAAACCGAACGATACAAAATGAAATAAAAGTGGGATACAGCCGTTTTTCAGTATTTATGGCAAGAACTATTACTACAGTTATAATGGCAGTACTGCTTCATTTGACCTATGTCTTTGCGACAGTCCTCGGATTTGCTATTAAATATAGATTTGACAGCAGTATATTTTCTGTTACGAATTTTGTTTGGATGTTGGTAGTCATGCTGCAGATATGTGCTAATATCTGCATTGTTATGTTTATTGTTTTTTCCCTCAAGAAAGTTACATCGGGAATTGCAGTAACGGTTGTTTTTAGCTTTGTGTCCTGCAATATTCTTAGAAACTTTATAAGAGAGAGCGTTTTTAGGCTGACTTGTTTTAGCCTCGCACAAACGAGTGATAACAGAACACTTGCGTTGTCAGCGGTGTTTGCAGCAGCGGTGATTGTTATTTCGGTGACAGCAACACACTTTGTTTTCAGAAAAGCTGAAATAAAATAGGAGGTGATACAGTGGTGGAAATACTTGTTATAATAGTGCTTTCTGCCGCTGTATGCATTTTTGCGGTAAAGCTGTTTTCCTTGAAAAGTAGGATTGGATTGGTATTGAAGCAACTCGATGATAAAGATATTACTCTTATTAAAACACAGCTTGGCGGTGACGAACTTGAAGCCGTTGTAAAAAAGATAAACCTTATGATAGAAAACGATCATAAGGCGAAAGTCGAGATAGGCAGGGAGCAGACTGCGCTAAAACAGGCAATTGCCGATATTTCTCACGATATACGCACCCCGCTTACGGCAGTAGTGGGATATCTCCAGCTTGCGGAAAATGAAGAACAGCGGAAAAATGTAAGCATTGCACTTGAACGTGCAATGTATTGCAGCAGTCTTGTGAACGATTTTTTTGAACTGTCAATCATTGATTCAAATGGCTATGAGCCTATTATGGAAAGTGTCGATGTGAACGATATGCTCTGTGAGCTGATACTTACTAATTTCTTGAACTTTGAAGATAAAGGCATTACTCCCTATTTTGAGGACAATGGCATACCTGTCTATGCTCATGCAGACAAAAAAATGTTGACAAGAGTCTTACAAAATCTTATATCAAATGGTATCAAATATGGCAGTGACCGGATTGATTTCACTTTCACTGTAGATGAAGCAATACATATATCTATATCAAATCCTATAATGGATAATGAGATAGATACAGAGAAAATGTTCGATAAATTTTACCGTGCAAGCAAATCTAGGTCAGCGGGCGGTGCGGGAATTGGACTTTATATCTGTAAGCAGTTTATTGAAGCAATGGATGGCTGTGTTTCTGCTTCTGTCAGGAACGGTATACTGACTATTACGATCACTCTTGGTATTGATGATGTGAATGTGTAGAATTAGGATGTACTGGAATCCATATGCAATATGGATGTATTAGATACAATGCTTGTTGAGCGGTTTCAAAAAAACAGCGGATATGATGCACATAGATCCTTATTGCAATATATTCGGAAATCGCAGTGTTACAGCGGATATACATTTGACTTAAAGAAAGTTGAGGTCGGGAAAAGAGTACCGGTTTCATGCCAGAAAAAACGGTGCGGCTCTAAAGTTTGATGCAGCACCGTTTTCCTGTAAGCGTATTATATTAAATATCTGCCTCTATTGAAAGTCTTATGGCTTTCACTTTTCCCTCCTCATCCGCCTCGCACCGGTATACGGAGGAAAACGGCGGGTAGAGCATGAGCAGGTTTTCCGGGCAGAAATAGAAAGAAAGCGGGTTCTCCTGTGCCTGCAGGAAGGCAAACAGCCGGACGGCCATCACCAGGTTCTCCACTACAAGCATGGGAAACGGGATGCGGTACTGTGCATCGTGCCTCGCCAGCCACACCTTGAAAAGATGCAGCCGCATGGCGGCGCGTTTCTCCCAGTTTTCCTGTTTCCGTATGGACAGTACGAAGAGGGAAACCAGGTCCGGCGTCTCCCCCTTACGGAAAGCAGTGTTGTACTGTATGATGCCGTCGATGGCAAAAGAAGATGTCCCAAGGCGCACGTTTTTCAGGTATTCCAGCGAAGATACCCTTTCTTTGTAGTGGTGCAGGAAATGCAGGATAAACTGGTTTGCCGCGGCAATCTCAACTTTGCGAAGGCTCCCGGCGGGCTGCATGGCATGGGCGTTTGGCGTGACTGGTTCCATGTAGGTATATGCGCCCTGCGATAGAGCGTAAAGCCTGAGCGGGGAAGCAGGCGCGGGAAGCGCATCCCCGGTAGCCGTCCCCGCAGCAACGGGGACATGGCAGAGGACAATCCCCGCGCGTTTCAGTTTGTTTAGGTTGTTTAGGTAGGATGACTTGTGGTAATTGGGGTGCAGCCTCTCTTCCAGCAGGTATGCGATATGGTAATGGTTGAGGTAGTGGAAGGATGCCAGTATTTTGAGCAGTTCCATGTCGATCAGGTTAATGGTGCGCTTCTGGATCATCTGCTCGATCTGCGCATGGCTGCAGGCAGGTTTTTTATTTTCCGTCACAAACTCCCATCCCGTTTCCAGATAAAAAGGCGTTTTGGAGAGCAGCAGGTCTGACGTTTCCCCCCGGCGGCATCCCTCCCCTGTTTCAGCCGGATCATTTACCGGACTGTCATATTTCTTCATGGCGGTTTATCCCCCTTTCGGTTTCTTCATTATTTTTATAAAATATCATCTATCCGCTCGCTTCCCTCCGGCAGCATATCATCCTTTCCGTTATCCGGGAGCGGCGTGCCGCCCTTCCTGTCCGCTTTTCCTGTATGATCCGTCTGCACGGAACTGCAGAAGATGGAAAGCGGCGTCCCCGGCAGGAAACGGTAGCCGTTTTCCGGCGCTTTGTCGTCTTCGGGGACAACAATCGGGGGAACTTTCTCACATACAGGGCTTTCTTCTTCCCGTTCAATGGAAAAAGGAAGCCTTTTTTTGCGCTCCCAGTCGGAGGGCTTCAAAAAGTCCACGATACCGGAAAGGGCGGGCAGCGGCCTGCCTCCCCTTGTGGTGAAAAACGTCACTTCCTGAAAGTCCCTCATGCGGATGCCGATTTCCTCGATGGCGTTCTTTTGTGTGGTCATCTCCCGCGAAAAATAGGAAAAATGCGGGGAATCATCAGTCAGCGCGGTTTCGGTGGTGGAGGTCTGCACCTCCTTTACGTCCCGCACGCCGGCAAGGGAGGAAAAGATCTCCATGTCGGAGAGGGACGAACGGCCAAAGACGATGATATGGGCGCAGCCCAAAATAACGCCCTTTAAATATTTTGTAATCTCGTTTTTCTCCATCTGATCCAGTGTCTGTATCGCTACCATCATGGACACGCGGAGCTTCCGGAACAGGGAGAAGTTCTTTTCCAGTGACGGGTGTATCAGCACGGGCAGCTCGTCCACATAAAAGAAATGCGGGATGCGCGTGTTCTCATTCCCCGGGCGGGAGAGTACGGCATTGTTAAAGGACAGCAGGAAGAAAAGCCCGAATGCCACGGCGTCGGTGTCGCCGCTGGCAAGGTTATAGTTGCACACGGTCACTTCGCCGTTTGCAAGCGCCCGGTCAAAGTCGATGCTTACATGGGAGCAGAAAATCTCGCGGTTTGTCGGCATCAGCAGGAATTCGTTGATGATGTTTCTCGTGCCTCGGCTCTGGTCCTCCATCTTTTTCCTGCCTTTCCCGAGCAGGTCTTCCCTTATGTACTGCACGATAAAGGTATACTGCTTCCTGCTCTGGTCCAGCTCCTGCAGCTTGTCAACATATTCGGCAAGCAGGTTGAAGTTGTTGATGAGCTCCTGCAAGTCGGCGGACGTCGCCTGCCTGTTCCGCAGGATGGGGACGGTCGCCATGACAAGGATTGCAAGGTTGGCGATCATCTGTCTGTTAAGCCCGGTAAAATAGGAATCCGCCTTGCCCTTTAAGTCGGTGATGGCCTGCATGACGTCGGAGAAAATGACCGCCTTTTTCACGATGAGCTGGTTTTTCGCCTCGCTGTCCATCTGGGGCGGCAGATAAAACGGGTTTAAGCCGATGGTGTTTTTCTTCCGCAGCCCGTTCTGATCGCGCACGGCGTCAATGCGGTTATAGGAGATCCCCCTTGCGTCACAGAGCCTGCACACGCCGTCAGTCAGGGAATCGTCCGGCGCAAGTATGGTGATGCCACAGACAGAATATTTAAGGCGCAGGCGCTCCAGCTTTTCCTGTACGCCGGCAATCCGCTGTTCCACTTCGGCGTCATTCAGCTGTCCGGCATCCGGGACGATGGGGATGCAGTCGTTGACGGAGAAGCCGCGTGCATTTTTGGGCGGCGCATAGGAGATTTCCCCATTTTCAAGAAGCGCCAGAAGCTGCTCTTTCTGCAGATCCTCTGCCTGGCAGCGCATATTCAGGTCGTCGCGGATGGCGGGCAGTATGGTGGAGGAGGTCTTGCCGGTTCCGGATGTGCCGTCAACCAGCGTGTGCAGGAACCGGTCCTTTGCATAGACGGTGATGTTTTTCCCGGTATTGATGTCCTTTACGATATTCATGTTATAAGCAATGTCCGCGGGTGCCTTCTTTTCCGGCGGAAGGCTGTGGGTGATTTTATATGCCATGATCCGCTGCAGGCATTCCGCGTCACGGATGGGGAAAAAGGCTGCTTTCGCAAGCAGTATCCCGGTTGGGATTAGGGGAAGCTGCGTGGCAAGCACGAGCACCATGCCATTCGTGAACGCCTCGTCCGTCGGAAGCTCCATGATCCACGGCAGGAACATCCTTGAAAGCAGTTTATAGATGAGGGACAGGACTGTCAGGTGGCAGGAGAGCAGCACGCCGAAAAGGCAGGCGTATTTCGTGTGGCGGAAATTGTAAAACGGATAGCGCGTCCCCCATACAAAAAGGAGCGGCGGCATGCACAGCCAGAATGCCGCATACAGGACATGGGGCGTTAAAATGCCGTAATCAACAAGCAAAATGGCACAGAAAAAGCGTACCGCATAGGAAACCAGATGCAGTTCGGCAAGGAACGCATCATAGTCAATGAGTGCCGGCAGCCACAGTGTCCCGCCTGGCATCTGCTTTCGGAAATAGGCGGCATGGGTATCCGGATTCTGGTACAGGGAAGCCGATTTATCCACGAAGCATATTTCCGTGCCGCTGTTTTCCGGGCGGCGCAGGGCATCCGCCAGCATATCGAGAAACAGCCCGGCATCCTCCCTTGACGCCACAAACAAAAGAAAGAGCATGGGTTCTTTTGCCGCGTGGCATTTCAGGTAGCGTGCCGTCCGCTCCCTGCCGCCGAGGTCATGGGCAATATCTTCGGCTGCAATCCATATGCCGATTCCGGACAGGAAAACATTACGGAAGGCATACTCCTTTCCGCCCTTGTCGCGGATAGAAAACAGGGCATGGTATTCCCATTCCTCCAAATCGTTCAATCCCATATGGAATAACAGGCGGCGCAGAAAACCGTGGAAATGATATTCTTCCTGCAGGGCGAAGGGAAGGTAGTCGTTCAGCCTGTGGTTTGGCAGGACATACAGGCGCATCCCTTTTCTGAGGCGGTACTGCAGAGTAGACTGTTCCTTTGCTTCCGGCAGGGGGTAAAATTTCTGCCGCAGCCTTTTTATGAATATTGCATCGCGCTCCATATCCCTGTCATTCTCCAGTGAGGTATCGTACAGGAAGTTTTTCTTTAGCCGCTCCAGTTCCGGCAACGTCAGATCAGGGTTTTGCAGGCAGAGGTTCTGCAGGATATTTCGGTCGCCCGCGGATAAATGGAGGAGGCTTGGGGACGGATTCCCTTGAAACTGTGCACAAAAGGAGGTAAAGGACAGCTTATTCCCGCATTCCGCTTCCAGCGATTCCCACACGCGGGCGGCTTTCAACAGGATGCGGTAGACAGAATAGGGCGGCTTTTTTACCGGGCGTTCCTTTGCCTTCGCATATAAGGTGAAAATAAGGGTATGGCGGAGGATTCCGTCCCCGATGAAGCAGTCGGCGGACATATACTGGCTGATCTTGTTTCCCAGCGCACCCTCTCCCTGTGTACAGTTGTCCTGCTCAATGTAATATGTTCCGCATCCAGTCTGCAAAAACCCGTCGCAGCGGGGCGGCAGAAGGGTGCCCTCTGGTTCCCTGTAAGGACATTCCAGCCGCCACAGCGGGAGGCTGTCAAGGGACGGGTTGCCCAAATAGGAAAAGAAAATGTCTCTGGTATGGATGCGGTGGGGAAGCTGCTGCTGGCTGACAGGGGGACGGCGTTCCAGTTCAAAGCACATTTTCCCTAAAAACGCCCCGCCAAATATGCGTTCCACCCTCTTGCGCCCTTTTGCGGTGAGAAAATAATATTTTGTCCCTGCACTTCCCGGCATCGTCCTTGCGGAAAGGAAGCCCTCTTTTTCCAGCTTCTTTAAGCCGAGCCGCCCGCTGGTCGTTGTGCCGCCGTGGATGGCAGCTTTTGCAAGCTGCTTATAAGTAATGGTGTTGGCCTGCCCAATAAAAAAGAGGTCGCAGTCGCTCTGGGAAATGGAGAGCAGCCGGGCCTCTTTCAGCAATGCCTGTTTTAAATTATTTGTCATAAATGTATTGGTTCTCCTTTCGGTTAGTTGGTTAAAAAATTGAAAAAAAAGCTGCAGAAAAATCTGTAGCCAAAAAAAGAATGACCTGTTCCCAGGAATTTCACTGTCCATGATAAACCAAAAGGCTGATTCGTAAATAATAAGCGAGATTATTATAGCATATGGGGAATGGAATTTACAAGGGAAAAAAATGACATATTTGAAGAACAGTATATTGTGCGCAGCGGGAAATTCAGGGCAGATGAAAAAGATATTAAGTCAAGGAACGGCAGGCTACAGAAAACCCGCTGATTACAGGCACTTGGATAGGGAAACAGCCTGCTTGCCACAAGTATCTGCTGGAAAGAAAAAGAACGAAACTAGAAATGCTTCATCCTTATCATAGAAAGATGAAAGCAGAAGGAAGCCGGTGGCAGGAAGAAAAAGACGTACCTTAAAGTGATGGATAAAGGTACGCCGCCCGATTATTTTATGGTATCTTCTTTTATGATTAACGGTATCAGATCCTGCTTTTCCGCGAGATAAGTCGCAAGGTTTGTTACGGCTTCGCACAGCTGTTCATAATGCTGTGCGGACGTGGCAATCGTAAAGGCATCCTGACGGTACTGGAGCAGGCGGTAGCCCTGAATTTTTGCAAGGTCTTTTTGGGCAATCCGGCAGAGGATATCGGTAACGAGCGAGCCGCATGGATTGTCCGCCGAAAAAGAGAATGTTACGGAATAAATTTCCTCTTTCATTTTAATTTCAGGCTGATAAAGAAACTGATATTCTCTTTTCTCATCCATGGAAAAGAGCGGTTCTTCTGTTTGTGCAACATCCCGCAGCTCATAGGAGATGCCAAGCAGGGAATCAATGTAGGTGAGTGTCCGCAGCTTCTCCCGCGCTTCCATGGTTTCCAAAAGCGGTTGCGTGGAAAGCACCTCGTACATTTTTACATACTGGAGCATGGTAAAAATATAGGGAGAATAGCCGTATCGGTTTGTCTTGGAAGTCAACTCTTTTACCATAGCGGAAGGCGTTTTCACGCTTTGGCTGTTTCTGATTTGTGCAAGCAGTTTATAGACGGTTCTGAGGGAATAAACATTTTTATGGTATATGTCGTTAGTCTGCAGAAAACGGTACAGCTTGTATGGCTCCATTCAGACCTGACGACGGATGGTGCTTTTGGAGAAATAAAGGCGCAGCAGCGAAAGTGCCTGTTCATGCTCCGGATTCACGTAATAAAACTGGCCGGAGGCGCAGAGCAGAAGCATCTGTTTTTTTGTATCAGCATCTTCAACGATTTCCGCCCCGATAACCGGATTGAACTGTAAAAAGATTTCGATCCGCTGCAGCTCCGCCATATTTTCCATAATACTGTAAAAAGGAAATCCCGTTCGCTCCGCTTCATTTGGGGAAAAGGTGGCGGGAAGATACAGGGACTCCTTTTACGGTTCATCTTTAACGCTGGATGCGGTTTCGGCATTATCCTGCGACCGTATTATTTCGGGTATGACCGCAGAAGCATGGAGCTCCGCTTTACAGGACATTTGGGCGGCGGGCTGTGCGTTAGACCTTTTTTCCGTTACCGGCTGATCCAGAAGTCCCGAAATGCACGCTGGCTTATCGGCTGCCTGTGGCTTCACGGAACAGGAGGGTGTCACCGTTTCCTCTTTCGGTGGAACAGTATCAATCGAGGATGGGTGCAGGATGCGGTTTATAGTGTCTGTAATCTTGTCCTGCGATATGTGGGTTCCGTTTTGCCACAGCCTGATCAGATATTGTTGTATTGCCTGTACATTCTGTGGGAGCAGTTTCCCATAAGCACTAACTTTTG